>NZ_MDEJ01000023.1 GCF_002940065.1 Xanthomonas populi | reverse complement strand
GCTGATTTTTTGAAGGTATGGTCATCATCCAGTGCGTGTCACCACGGCTACGACTTGGTTGTTCGAGGTGCCCTTAAATGCTCGGCAGCTTGCAAATAATGCAATCAAGAGAGGCAGTTGGCCTGCAGCTTTGGCTGCCTATAATGCGACACGCGACCAACACGGCGTTAGAACGCTGATTGGTTATACACAGGCCGAGCAGTACCAATTGGCTCGTCTGCTACAAATGGGTACGGCTGATCCGGACTTGGCGGCTAGTTTATCTTATGAGTCGGCTAGGCTTGGTGCAGGATTGAATGTTGGCGTTATTATAAAGGCTGATGATTGGGCAAAGAAGATGTTTAATGATGTATTTAATGGCAAGGTAATGACGGATGACGATATTCGTGAAAATTGCGGAAATTGAAAAATATAAGGAGGTAGTGTTGTGCGAATTTTGACGCGTGATGAGATGAGTCAAGTGTTCGGTGGAAAATCAAATGGAACTGTGGCGACGGCGTTGCCAACTGTCAATGTGACTGGGGTGCGCGGTTCTAATGGGAACTATTTTACAGGCTCTTATTTCGGTGGAGGATACCAAAGTTATAATGAGTATTCATCTGGAAATTCCGGAGGATCTCATTCGCGAGTTTATCCAGCTATACCGCCTTCGCAAATGCCAAGTGCAAGCAAAGTACGGTGTAGTGCTGATGCCGCCGCTGCAGCCGTTGGGTTACCTGGTATGGAAGCCGGCTGGGGTATGACGATTGTCAACGCTTACGCATATCAAGACGTGAATGCCGGAGCTCAGGGTTATCGTGATATACATCTTAACGAAACGAGGGCCACCAACATCGCTGCAGGACGAATGGAGATTCGTGGTTTGGCTCAGCCTACTGTTTGGAACGCAGCGGGAAACAATTAGACAGGTGGCACGGTTACAATCTATGCCGCTGCGTTCGAGGATCTTTCATCTGGATTTCGGTCGTCCGCTTATTATGATTCAACGGGAACATTGGTTGCATCAGGCATAACAATTGGTGCTGTTGATTTAGTTACTCACTCTGCGTTAGGTGCGGCGCATGAAGCCCGACACACATGGCAATTCAAAAATTCTGATGCCTCTCAGTGGTATGGGACTAACAATGAAGTAGATGCGGAGACATATGCACTTAACGTGCTGGACAGCTACCGCGCCGGCAACAACGGTAACTGCAATTGAATGAAAAATGAGCGGTTGTTCTTGATGTTTCTGAGCAAAAGCAAAAACCCCGCTGAAGCGGGGTTTTTGCTTTTTGCCTTGAGTCGTGGTGCCCAGGAGAGGACTCGAACCTCCACGAAGTTGCCCCCGCTAGCACCTGAAGCCCGCTAGCACCTGAAGCTAGTGCGTCTACCAATTCCGCCACCTGGGCGACTCAGGGGCGAATTGTGCAAGTTGCGCACGAAGCTGTCAACGCATCTCGCACAAATTCTTCGTGGTGGCTGTCGCCTGCCGGCGACGTGAGAAGACGGCGTGGCGGACGTGCGCAGTGCACGTCCGCCGCGACATCTGATTACGGCAGCTGCGCCGCCTGCAAGGTGACTTCCGCACTCTGCACCGGGTCGCTCGCCGAACGCGCCAGCTGCACGCGATAGGTGCCGGCGGCGATGTTCCAGTGACGCGCCCTGGCATCGAAGTCGGCCAGCGTCTTGGGCTCGGCCACCACCTGCACGCTGCGCTTTTCGCCCGGCTTGAGGGTGAGCTTCTGCCAGCCGATCAGGCGCAGCGGGGTGGCGTGACCATCCGGCAAGGTGACGTAGAGCTGCGGCACGGCGGCGCCTTCACGCGGGCCGATGTTTTCCACGTCGAAGCTCGCCGTGAGCTGGCTGCCGTTGGCGTTAACGCGCAGCGCGCCCATGCGGAATTGCGTATACGACAGGCCGTGGCCGAACGGATAACGCGGGGTCAGCTTGCGCGCGGCGAACCATTTGTAGCCGACGTTGGCGCCTTCGATGGCGTAGTCGATGCTGTCTTCGCCAGGCTTGGCAGGCTTGAAGCCCAGGCCCGGAATCGATGGACGCGGCAGCTGCGATTCGTCCACCGGCCAGGTCACCGGCAGATGGCCGGAGGGATTCACTGCGCCGGTCAGCAGGTTGGCGATCGCCTCGCCGCCGCCGATACCCGGATACCACGCCTGCAGCACTGCCGGCACGCGCTCGGCCCACGGCATGCGTACCGGGCCGTTGGTTTCCAGCACCACCGTGGTCCTGGGGTTGGCCTTGGCCACCGCTTCAATCAACGCGTCCTGGTGGTCGGGCAACTGCATGTCCGGCAGGTCCACCGATTCGGCGGCCCATTGGGTGGCAAAGACAATCGCCACATCGGCGGCCTTGGCCGCGCGTGCGGCAGCAGTGCGGTCCTTGCCGTCCACATAGTCGATCTGCACGTCCGGCAATGCGGCGCGCAGCGCCTGCAACGGCGAGGACGGATGGATGATGACCGGGCCGGGCCAGGTGGTCGGGGTCAGACCGGGCACCGCGTTGCCGCCGTTGATGGTGTAGTCCACGCGCGAGGAACCGCCGCCGGACATCACGCCCTTGTCGGCGTAACTACCGATCACCGCGATGCGGCGCACCTGCTTGGACAACGGCAAGGTGGCCTGCGCGTTGCGCAGCAGCACACTGCCTTCTTCGGCGACGTGTTGTGCAGCCAACAGCCCGGCCTTGCCGTCGATCGGCTGGCGCTGGGGGGGGGGGATCGAACGCGCCATGCGCGAACAGGCTGCGCAGGATGCGCTTGACCATATCGTCGAAGCGCGCGCGTGGCACCACGCCGGCCGACACCGCCATGCGCAACGGCGCGTCGAAGAACACCGCCGCATCGAAGACTTCGCCGGCCGATTGCTGATCCAGGCCAGCCAGCGCCGCCTTGGAGCCGCTGTGCACGCCGCCCCAATCGGACATCACGTAGCCAGGGTATTTCCATTCCTGCTTCAGCACCTGGTTGAGCAGGTAATCGTGCTCGCAGCCGTAGGTGCCGTTGATCTTGTTGTAGGAGCACATCACCGAGGCGGGGTCGCCGATCTTCAACGCAATCTCGAACGCGAGCAGGTCCGACTCATGCATCGCCTGTTCGCCGAGTTGCGCGCTATGGAAGTTGCGGCGCGTCTCCATATCGTTGAGCGCGAAATTCTTCATCGTCGACAGCATATGCTCGCTCTGGATGCCACGAATCGATTGACCGACCATCGTGCCGGCCAGCAGCGGGTCTTCGCCGGCATATTCGAAGTTGCGCCCGTTGCGCGGGTCGCGCTGCAGGTTGACGCTGCCGGCCAGCAGCACATTGAAGCCCTGCTGCCCGGCTTCACGGCCCATGGTCTTGCCGCCGGCGTAGGCCTGCTGCGGATTCCAGCTCGACGCCGTGGATGTGCCGGACGGCATCGCGGTGGCGAAGTCGCCTTTGCGGATGCCGCCGGGATTGGTCACGCCCACGCCGGCATCGGCGAGCTGCTGCGCCGGGATGCCCAGGCGCGGGATGCCGGGCACATAGCCGGCCGAGCCCAGCGCGCCCTCCGGCTTGGGAATCTTGTCGGTGCCCAGCCCGAAATAGCTGCGCAACATCTGGAATTTTTCGTCTTCGCTCATCTGCGCCAGCAGGCGGTCGGCGCGCTGATCCGGATTCAGTGCGGTATCCATCCACGGCTGCGCGACAGCAGCGGTTTGCGCGTAGAGCGGGGCGGCGAAAGCGACGCTCATGCCGAGTGCAATGGCGAGCGCGAGACGGCGTGGAGTGTGTGTAAACGTTTTCATTTCGAGC
Organism: Xanthomonas populi; assembly: GCF_002940065.1. Lineage (GTDB taxonomy): Bacteria > Pseudomonadota > Gammaproteobacteria > Xanthomonadales > Xanthomonadaceae > Xanthomonas > Xanthomonas populi. Next base: position 37,705 of record NZ_MDEJ01000023.1, on the reverse strand, counting down.
TGTGACACAGGGTGGTCCTTGTAGTGCGGTTGCAATAAGGGGAGGGCACTGCAGTGCACGAGTGGGGGTGGCGCGCGTGCGCGCCGAATCAGGTGGTTGCCGGGACTAAATGCTTCGTCAGAACTGCGTCTGCGCCGTGCGAAATACCGGATACAACCGGTAGCGCTCGTCCCAGGAAGCATGCAGGCGGGCGAAGAATTCCAGGCGCGCTTTCGGGTCGGCGGCGAAGGCTGCATCGCTGGCCAGGCGTTGCTCGAATTGCGCCTTCACTGCCGGATCGCGCTCGAGCATGTCGCGCGCGACATCCTCTGCGACGTAATCCTCCATGTATTCCTTGAGCTCAAACGCGTTGTTGAACAAGCCCCACTGCAGCAGCGAATCCGGCGCCTGCGGTTCCAGCATCGCCATCACCAAGCGCGACTTGGCCTGGGCGATCGGTACGAGCAGCGAGCCGGCCGGCACGCTGCGGGTTTCATCGCGCCATTGGCCGGCGATTTCCAGGGTTTGATGGCCTTCATTGGAGCGTGCGGCAAACGTTGCTTTGTCGGCACGGAAGCTCTGCACCGCATACTCGCCAGCAGTGGCGATGGTGTCGAAGGCGATGCCGTGCAGACGCAGTTTTCCGGCCACCAATGCAGCTTGCGCGGCAGGCACCAGATAGCCGCCGCGCGGCGCATCGACCACCACATCTGGCTTGATCTGATCGCGCAGCGGCACTTTCCAGATTTGCGGGGTGGTCTCGTCGTAGCGCGTCATCAACGCGCCGGAAATCGGCGAAGGCGTGCGCGTGTAGGCGTAACCACGGAAGGCGACAGTGCGTGTGGACGGGCCCGGTGCAAAGCTCAAGGGCTCCGGTTCGCCGGCCAGTTTGCTTGCACGTTGATCGGCGGCCAGCGCATCGGCGTGCCACTTCGCAACGTTGCGCGCGGTCTGCTGCAACACCGAGACGATCGCGTTGCGGGTGACGCGTACGCGCACCGGGTAGGTCTTCCACGAATGCGTTTCCACCAGCATGCCGAAGCGATTGCGCAGCAGGAAATAGCCGTGCGAAAAGCGCGGCGGCGACACGTCGTCGGCAAAGCCCGAGGTCGTGTCGTCTTCGTGCACAAACGAGGGGTAATACGGCAGCGGCAGCGAGCCTTGTTTGGCCAGATCGGCAATCACCGCATCGCGCCAGCGCGTGCCATCGCGCTGCAGCGTGGCATCGCCGGCATGCACCGGTTCCACCTGCACCGAGACGTCGTGCTCGAACTTGGCGCCATCGGTGACGTGCAGGTCCACAACCATCAGCGGGTCCCATTGCTGCACCAGCCGCAGCATCGCCTGCATTTCCGGTGCGTCGGCCTTGAGGTAGTCGCGGTTGAGATTGAGGTTCTGCGCGGTGGTGCGCCAGCCCATTTGCTCGGGGCCGCGCTGATTGGGGCGGTTCCAGGCGCCGAAGCGTTCGTGGCCGTCGACATTGAACACCGGCACGAACACCCACACCAGCTTGTCGAGTACGCTCTTGCCGGCCTTAGCGTCCAGCAATTCGCGCAGGGCCAGAAAGCCCGCGTCCTTGCCGTCGATCTCGCCGGCATGGATGCCGCCTTGTACCAGCACCACCGGCAACTTGCGTTGCGCAGCGCGTTGCGCATCCAGTGCGCCGCTGGTGGAGACGATCAGCGCCTTCATCGGCCGGCCTTCCGGCGTGGTGCCGAATTCGTTGCAGCGCACCGCCTGCGGGTAGCGCTGCGCGAAGGCATCGCACAGTGCGATGACCTCGTCATAGCGTCCGGTTTGCGCAAAGCCGCTGCGCTCGGCCTGGGTGGTCAGCGGTTCGGCAGCCAGTGCGGCGGGGGTGGTGGTCAGCAGCAACAGGCTCAGGGCCAGGCTGGTGAAGCGGGGCATCCAGCGGTCCAGTGTTCCAGGAAAACGTTTGCAATGTAGCCGAGCCGGCGCAGCAGGCCAATCTGCGCTGCGTCATGACCTGCGCGTGATCGGCTTGGTAGCGGTGTTTTGGATGCGCGTTTTTCAGCACATACGGGCCGAACGACTTTCGAGGCGTTCCGCAACGGCATCAACAAGCGCAGCGGCGTCGATGCATGCAATGGCCCATCCAGTGCCTGATCCAATGGTCGCGATGGCGGCCCGCCACCGCCCGCCGGTACGATAGCGCGTGTTTTCTGCTCGACCGGACTTTCTTTGACTACTTCCACCCTGCCGGGCGCCACTACCGGCGCGCGGCTGCCGTGCCAGATTCCTTTCATCATCGGCAACGAAGCGTGCGAGCGTTTCAGTTTCTATGGGATGCGCAACATCCTGGTGCAGTTCCTGATCACCTCGCTGCTGCTGCAGGAGATCGGCGGGCCCGGCCGTGAGGTCGAGGCCAAGCACATCCTGCACAGTTTCATGATCGGGGTGTATTTTTTCCCGCTGCTGGGCGGGTGGCTGGCCGATCGCTTCTTCGGCAAGTACACCACCATTGTGTGGTTCAGCCTGATTTATTGCGCCGGACATGCATGCCTGGCGCTGTTCGAAGGCAGCCGCAATGGGTTTTTCGTCGGGCTTGGGTTGATTGCGCTGGGTGCCGGCGGCATCAAGCCATTGGTGGCCTCGTTCATGGGCGACCAGTTCGACCAGTCAAACAAGCACATGGCCAAGGTTGTGTTCGACGCCTTTTACTGGATCATCAACTTCGGCTCGTTGTTCGCCTCGTTGCTGATTCCGCTGGCGTTGAAGCATCTCGGCCCGGCCTGGGCGTTCGGCATTCCCGGGATTTTGATGTTCGTGGCCACGCTGGTGTTCTGGCTGGGCCGCAAGCGCTATGTGCGGGTGCCGTTGCCGCCGAAGGATCCGCATGGCTTCGGCGCGGTGATGCGTACCGCATTGCTGGCACACGCGCCAGGGCAGGGCCGTCCTGGCTTGATGCTCGCGGTGGTCTCGGCGCTGCTGGCAGTGGCCTGCTTCGGGCTGATCGAGCAGCTCGATATCGTCATCTGCCTGTGCATGGCGCTGGTGCTGCTGTTGGCAGGCATCGGTTGCGGTACCTGGTGGCAGCTGGAGCGTGCGCGCGGCAGCCATCCCGCTACGGCGGTCGAAGGCGTGCGTGCGCTGCTGCGGGTGCTGGTGATCTTCGCGCTGGTGACGCCGTTCTTCTCGCTGTTCGATCAGAAGGCCTCGACCTGGGTGCTGCAGGGCCGCGAGATGACGATGCCGGCCTGGTTCACCGCCTCGCAGATGCAGGCGCTCAATCCGCTGCTGGTGATGCTGCTGATCCCGTTCAATAACCTGGTGCTGTATCCACTGCTGCGCCGTGGCGGCTGGGAGCCGACTGCGTTGCGTCGCATGACCTGCGGCATCGCTTTCAGCGGTCTGGCGTGGATTGCGGTCGGTGCCATCCAGATCGGCATGGACGGCGGTGAGCCGATGCATATCGCCTGGCAGATCCTGCCCTATGCGCTGCTGACCTTCGGCGAAGTGCTGGTGTCGGCCACCGGCATCGAGTTCGCCTATAGCCAGGCGCCGCCATCAATGAAGGGCGTGGTGATGAGCTTCTGGTACCTGACCACCACGGTGGGCAATCTCTGGGTGCTGCTATCGAACGTGGCGGTGCGCAACGCGACGGTGACCGCGCATATCGCCGATACTGGGCTCAGCGAAGCGGCATTTCTGATGTTCTTCTTCGCGGCCTTCGCGTTTCTGGCAGCACTGGCCTTCGGCCTGTACGCACGCCGGTATCGCATGGTCGACAATTACCGTTCTGCCTGAGGTTTGCATGATTACCCTGATCCTGATCGCCATCACCGGCATCGTCTCGTGGATGGCGTTCAACAACCGCAAGCTGGCCGACCGGCTGGTGCTGTGGCCGCCGGCGCTGGACAAGCAAAAACAATACGACCGCCTGGTGACCTACGGCTTCATCCATGCCGACCTGGGCCATCTGGTCTTCAACATGATCACGCTGTTCTTCTTCGGCCGGTATATCGAAGAGGTGATGACGCGGCTGAGCGGCAGCGTGCTGACCTATCCGTTGTTCTATCTGGGCGCGCTGGTGGTGTCGATCCTGCCCAGCTATCTGAAGAACCAGAAGAATCCCAATTATCTGAGCCTTGGCGCCTCCGGCGCGGTGTCGGCGGTGTTGTTCGCCTTCATCCTGCTCAAGCCGTGGACGATCATCCTGGTGCTGTTCATTCCGGCGCCGGCGATCCTCTATGCGGTGTTCTACGTGGGCTACAGCCTGTGGATGGATCGCCGCGGCGGCGATCGCATCAACCACAGCGCGCATCTTGCCGGTGCCGCGTTCGGGGTGATGTTCATGCTGATCATGGAGCCGCGCGTGCTGCAGGTGTTTCTGGAGCAGTTGTCCAATCCGCGCTTCGGATAAGCGCGTCGGTTGAGCGCGTTTGCCGAAGGGCAGCGTGGCCGTCAGGCGGCGCGACGGTTATCGGCAATGTTGATTGCCTGTTTGCCTGTTTGCCTGTTTGCCTGTTTGCCTGGGGCAACCGGCCAGCACCATCGAGGTGATTGGTCCTGGCGGGTAACGTGACGCGTGGCTCAGGCCGCGGTGCGTTCCTGGTCGGCAGCGGCATTGCTGCCGTAGGCCTGCTGCAAGCGCTCGTACACCGTATCGTTGAGCTGCGCGAAGTGCGGGTTGTGGGTATCGCCATTGATGGCGAGCTGGAATAAGCCCTCCAGCAACGAACTATCGCTGTCTGCGCTGTGTCCTGCCGAATCGTTGTTCATGCGGTGACTCCTCGTAGGTAAGGCGAAGACCTCGGCAGACGGTCAGCAAACCCTTTGCCAGCAGACCATCCGCAGCGGATGCCTTCGGCTTGGCTATCGGCGCTAGGCGAGCGAACTTAAGTGCACCCTCGACGCGCTGCGCGACGCGTCACAGTATCGATTCATTTTCACGCAGGCGCGGCGCCGCGCTGGTCACACTCACAGCTATATTCACAGCCACATTCACTGCCAAACGCAGACCACGATGGAGGCCGCTACAGTGCAGGCAGAACACGATCAAACCCAGCAACGCTTCAGCGTAGACACCGATGGACAATGCGCCGAACTGGTCTACCGTCGCGAAGGCGAGCGCATGACCATTACCCATACGCATGTGCCGGATGCGATCAGCGGACGTGGCATTGCTGCCGTGTTGGTCGAGGCCGCTTTGCATTACGCGCGCGAATCGGGTTTGAAGGTCGTGCCTGAGTGCAGTTATGCCGATGCCTATATACGTCGGCACCATCAGTTTCAGGATCTGCTGGCTTGATCGCCGGCAGCGTGTATTTGTAGCGTGTATTCGATTAGGGGCGGGTGGGATGGGGCGGCTGTTTGCAGTCAATGGAGCCCAGGGCTTACTGATGCTGGCCCTGCTGGCAGGGTGTACACAGCGCGCACCCACAACCGCAGAAACGACGGAGCCGGCAGCGCGCGCAACGCCGCCTGCAGAGCCCCTCGTCGTCCAAAGCGGCCCACTGGAAGATGAGATCGAGCATGCGCCTGCCTATATGGTCGGTATCAGCTATCCACGCGGATTGGACGCCTACCCGGAACTGGCGGCGCTGATCCACAGCTATTCGCAAGACGCGCGGGCCGAATTGATGGTAGCCGTCTCTAGTCTCGGCAACGACAAACCTGCCGCGCCGTACGAACTGTCGCTGGCATGGGAGACCGTGCTGCACACTGCCGAGCTGATCGTGGTGTCTGCCGATGGCAGCCGCTACACCGGCGGCACACATGGCGAGCCGCTGGTGGCGCGCTTAGTGTGGTTGGTCAAGGAGCGCAAGCAACTGACGGCGCAGGCGCTGATTCCCGACCCGGTAGGCTGGGAAAAGATCGCACGCGAGGTCGCAGCACAGTTGCATAACGCAGCCACCCAACGGGTGGAAGCCGATCGCGTGCCGGTCGAAGACCAGGCCGAGCAGGTGGCCTCGGCCGATCGCATGATTGCCGAAGGCACCGCGGCTCAGGTCGACAAGTTTGCCCAGTTCGTGCCGGTGCTCAATCCCGCCGGGCAGATCACTGCGTTACGGTTCGTGTTTCCGCCGTATCAGGTGGGCCCGTATTCGGATGGCACGCAGACTGCCGATGTCGCTTCCTCCACATTGTTAACCTGGGTCGCTCCGGAATATGTACATCTCTTCGCTCGCTGAGATGCAACCCCCGCAGATGATGTGATTGAATGGGGTGGCCATTCAGTAATGTAATCAAACGGGTGATATGAGCAGTTTCGATCCGACCGCAAGTCGCGTGGAAAACACTTGCGTGCGTTACCCTGCGTTCCCACGGGAGCCAGCTGTCCTGGTGAGGTTGATCAAGCATCTCTACAAGCGACTGCATACGCAGGGCTGTGTGCGGCTGAAGCCTTATGGCATCAGCCCACCGGAATACGAAATCCTGGTGATGCTCTACGGCACGCCGGAGCAATCGATCACGCCCACGGAAGTGGCCGAAGCGGCTAGCGAAAAGCCGGCCAACATCACACGGCTCACCGATCAGCTTTGCGAAAAAGGCCTGATTGCGCGTGGCATCAGCCAAGACGATCGGCGCAAGATCGTGCTGACGCTGCAACCGGCAGGCTTGGCCTTGATCGACAGTCTGCTGCCTGATGCCTGCAGGCTGTTGAATGCAGAAACTGCCGGCATGAGCGACGCCGAGCAGGTGCGTCTGGAAAAATTGCTGAGAAAACTGTTGGACAGTGTGGACGCTGTCGAGCTCTGATCGATAGGCATCGGCCTTGCCGCAGCACGGGCCATCGCACGCATGAAAACGCCGCCCGGATTGCTCCGGGATGCGTTTTCATTTCCCGCAGGTGCCGATTAGGGCTTGGACTGCGGCGCTTCCGGCGTCGCACCATCGCCGCCTTGCGCGCTCAGGCCGCGCTTTTTGAGCAAGGGCTCGATGTGCGGCGCATGCTTGGCAAAGTTGTTGAACAGCTCCATCGCATCCACGCTGCCGCTGCGCGAGATCAGGGTCTGGCGGAAACGATCGCCGTTGGCGCGGCTCAGCCTGCCATTGCGCTTGAACCACTGCTGGGTGTTGGCGTCCAGCACCTCCGACCAGATGCAGGCGTCATAGCCGACCGCGTAACCGCCGATGATGTGGCTGAAATACGGTGTCTTGTAGCGCGGCGGCACCGGCGCATAGGCAATGCCGTCCTGTTGCAAGGCCTTGGCTTCGAAGGCTATCACCCCGGCCGCCTCCGGCACTTGATTGGCGCTGATCTGATGCCAGTTCTGGCCGAGCATGGCCGCACCCAGATACTCGGTGGTGGCAAAGCCCTGGTTGAACTTGGAGTCGGCAATCACCTTGTCCAACAACACCTGCGGCATCGGTGTGCCGTTCTGATAGTGCTTGGCGTAGTTCTTGAGAATGGACGGCGCGTCGGCCCACATTTCGTTGGTCTGCGAGGGAAACTCGACGAAGTCGCACGGCACGCTGTTGCCGGAGAAATACGGATATTTCACGTCCGAGAACATGCCGTGCAGCGCATGGCCGAACTCATGGAACATGGTGGTCACCTCGTCCCAGGTCAGCAGCGTCGGCTGGCCTGCCGGCGGCTTGGGGATGTTGAGGTGATTGGCGACCACCGGCTTGAACCCGGTCAGCGCCGACTGTGACACGTAGGAGTTCATCCACGCGCCACCGCGCTTGGATTCGCGCGCGCACATGTCGGCGATGAAGATTGCCAGCTGCTTGCAGTCGGCGTCGAATAGGTCATAGACGGTGATGTCGTCGCGGTAGGTCGGCAGGTCGGTACGCTGCTTGAAGGTCAGCCCGTATTCCTGGTTGGCCGCATAAAACACGCCGTTTTCCAGCACATTCTTCAATTCGAAGTACGGCTTGAGGTGGGATTCGTCAAAGTTGTACTTGGCCTGGCGCACTTTCTCGCTGTCGTAGGCCCAATCCCAGGCTTCGAGCTTGAAGCTCGGCTTGCGTGCGGCTTTTTGTTCCTTGTCGATCATCGCCTGCAGATCGGCGGCTTCGCGCTTGGCGTTGGCCACCGCAGCCGGTGCCAGTTTGCCCAGCATCGCATTGACCGCTTCCGGGGTCTTGGCGGTTTGGTGTTCCAGCTAATAGGCCGCGTACGTCGGGAAGCCAAGCAGCTTGGCCTTGTCGGCGCGCAGCTTCATGATGCGCGAGACCAATGCGGTAGTGTCGTACTGGCCGCCGTGGCTGCCACGCGCCACCGAGGCGTCGTAGATCTTCTTGCGCAGATCGCGGTTTTTCAGCTGGGTCAGCGGCGGCTGGCCGGTGGTGTTGAGCAACGCGATCACGTACTTGCCGTCGAGCTTGCGCGCCTTGGCGGCTTCGGCGGCAGAGGCGATCTGCTGATCAGACAGGCCATCCAGTTGCTTGACGTCATCATCGACGACCGCCGCAGCATTCACCTCGGCCAGCACGTTCTGGCTGAAGGCGGTGTCCGGGTTGGCCAGCTCGGCGTTCATCGCCTTGAGCGTGGTCTTCTCGGCATCGGACAGCTTGGCGCCATCGCGCACGAAATCGCTGTGGTACTTCTCGACCAGACGCAGGCCTTGTGCGTCCAGGTCTAGCTTGCTGCGTTGGTCGTACAAGGTCTGGATGCGCGCAAACAGCTTGCTGTTGAGCGAAATCGCATCGCGGTGCGCGGCGAACCATGTGTATGCTGCGGTTCTGGCATCTTCTGCGTGTGCTTGATGGTTGCCCGCGTGAGTGCTGTTGGCCGCGTTTGGTTTCGCAATAGGCACGTTGAGCGCGCAATCCGGCTGCACGCAGCGATGTAGGCGGCTGCGTTATGCTGTTGTCTTGCTGATTGATCGAGGCTAGCCGTGAGCCAAGTGACCACGTTTGAATTCACTGACCTGGAAGGTCGCACGCAGTCAATGCGCGACTATGCCGGCAAGGTGCTGCTGGTGGTCAATGTCGCTTCCAAATGCGGCTTTACGCCGCAGTACGCCGGATTGCAGGCGCTATGGCACCGCTATCGCGAGCGTGGCCTGGTGGTGATCGGGTTTCCGTGCGATCAGTTCGGCCATCAGGAGCCGGGCGATGCTGCGCAGATCCGCCAGTTCTGCTCGCTCGATTACGCAGTGGATTTTCCGCTGGCTGAGAAGATCGAAGTCAATGGCAGCGGCGCGCATCCGCTGTGGCAATGGCTCAAGCACGAACAGCGCGGCGTATTGGGATCGGCAGTGATCAAGTGGAATTTCACCAAGTTTTTGATCGGCCGCGATGGCAGCGTGGTGGAGCGTTATGCACCGACCACCAAACCGGAAGCCTTGGCTGCGGATATCGAACGCGCGTTGGGCGCGTGATCTCGCAGGTGCGCTCCTACGACAGCGCATGCCGGCGACGCGGTCCCTCGACGTGGTCATGTGAAACGCCGCACTGCGCTGGCGTTTCACGCGCGTCGCATCACTTCTCGACGAACGCCCGCTCGAACACGTAATGCCCAGGCGTTCCGATGCGTGGCGAGGTTTCAAAACCGCGCGCATCCAGCACGTTGCGCAGGTCGGCCAGCATCTGCGGGCTGCCGCAGATCATGAAGCGGTCGTTGGCCGGATCCAGCGGTGGCAAGCCCAGCGTCTGCTGCATGCGGCCATCTTCCATCAATTCGGTCAAACGGCCCTGGTTGGCGAACGCTTCGCGCGTCACAGCCGGGTAGTACAGCAACTTGTCGCGCAGGATGTCGCCGAGAAATTCTTGCTGCGGCAGCTCGCGCTCGAAGTAGTCGCGGTAGGCCAGATCCTGCACGAAGCGCACGCCCTGGGTCAGGATCACCTTGTCGAAACGTTCGTAGGTTTCCGGATCCTTGATCACCGACAACCACGGCGCCAGGCCGGTGCCGGTGCCCAGCAGATAGAGATTGCGGCCCGGGTGCAGATCGCTGATCAGCAGCGTGCCGGTGGGCTTCTTGCCGACCAGCACCTGGTCGCCCGGTTTGATGTGCTGCAGCCGCGAGGTCAGCGGACCGTCGGGGACCTTGATGCTGAAGAACTCCAGATGCTCTTCCCAGTTGGCGCTGGCGATCGAATACGCACGCAGCAGCGGGCGCGTCTCGGTTTCCAGGCCGATCATCACGAACTGCCCGTTCTCGAAGCGGAAACCGGCATCGCGGGTGGTAGTGAAGCTGAAGTAGGCGTCGGTCCAGTGACGGACCTCAAGCACCGTTTGGGCGCCGAAAGCGGAAGACATGCCGTTGAGTGTCGTGGGAAAAGTACCCGCCAATTCTACCTCAAGCCGGCCAAATGAGATGAACTCTCATTTGTCCGGGAATGGAGAATCGGGAATCGGGAATGGGGTGCAGTGCGGAAAGATCCGGACCACTTTCGGATCAGCAAGCTCAGTACCGTCAGCCGCCGGGCAGCTGCTTCTAACGATTCCCCATTCCCCATTCCCGGCCTCACCGATATCCCGCCGCCTGCAGCTCAAACAGCTCCGCATACCGCCCACCCTGTGCCATCAGTTCCGCATGCGTGCCGTTGCCCTCGATGCGCCCTGCGGCCAGCACCAGGATGCGGTCGGCCATGCGCACGCTGGAGAAGCGGTGCGAGATCAGCACCGCGGTGCGGTTGTCCGACAATTCCTTGAAGCGCTGGAACACCTCGAACTCGCTGCGCGCGTCCAGCGCGGCGGTGGGTTCGTCCAGAATCATCAGCTGCGCATCGCGCATGTAGGCGCGCGCGATGGCGATCTTTTGCCATTGCCCTCCGGACAAATCCACGCTGTTCTTGAAGCGACGCCCCACCAGCTGGTCGTAGCCATCGGGCAATCCATCGATCAGATCGCCGGCCATCGCGCGTTGCGCAGCGGCGCGGATGCGCGGCGCTGCGTCCATCGCATCCACCTGGCCGACGCCGATGTTCTCGCCCACGCTCAAGTGGTAGCGCACAAAGTCCTGAAAAATTACGCCCAGATTGGCGCGCAGATCGTCCAGGTCGTAATCGCGCAGATCGTGACCATCGAGCAGGATGCGGCCTTCATCCGGGTCGTACAGCCGTGCCAGCAGCTTGACCAGCGTGGTCTTGCCGGCGCCGTTTTCGCCGACCAGGGCCAGCACTTCGCCCGCCCGTAGCTCGAAATCCAGGTGCCGCACCGTCCATTGTTCGGCGTCCGGATAGCGAAAACCCACATCCTCGAACACCAAGCCCTGGCGGATCGGTCGCGGCACCGGCAGCGCATTCGGACGCGAGCGGATTTCCGGCACGATGTTGAAGAACGAATACAGATCGTCCAGGTACAAGGCCTGGCCGGCGACTTGCGAAAAACCGATCAACAGGCCTTCCAGCAACTGGCGCAGGCGCAGAAAGCTGCCTGCCAGAAAGGTCAGATCGCCGATGCTGAAATCGCCGCGCACGGTGCGCCAGGCGATGTAGCCATAGGCCATGTAGTAACCCACTGTGCCCAGCGCAGCCAGCAGTGCGCCCCACAGCGCGCGTTTGCGCGCCAGTGCGCGATTGGCCTGAAAAAACTTGTCGGCCAGCCGGCGATAGCGCGTGATCAAAAAGCGGTGCAGGTTGAGGATCTTGACTTCTTTTGCGGTCTCGACGCTGGCGCCGACCTGGCGCAGGTAGTCGAGCTGGCGCCGCTCCGGCGTCCACTGGAAGTTGAGCGAATAGCCCAATGCGTTGAAATGCGCCTCGCCGATGAAGGCCGGGATCAGGGCGATCGCCAGCAGCAGGATCAACCACGGCGCATACACCACCAGACCCACCGCCAGACTGACCACGGTAATGGCGTCCTGCACCTGGCCGAACAACTGGCTCATCAAGTTCATGCGGTTCATGGTCTGGCGCCGCGCACGATCCAGCTTGTCCTGCCGGTTGGGGTCTTCGAAATCCTCCAGATCCAACTGCGCGGCGTGTTCCATCAGGCGCACGCTGGCGGCGTTGTTGAACAGTTCCGACAGCAGCGCATCGGCGTAGCCGACCATGCTGCCGAGCAGGTCCGACCCGATCGCCAGGGCCAGTTCCAGCGCCAGCAATTCCAGCAAGCGGTTCAAGCGGCCGCTGCTCAGCGCCTGGGTCAGCGACTCGAACGCCGGTGCTTGGCCGACCAGATGGATCGCCTCGTCGATGATCAGCTTGCCGATATACAGCGTGGCCACCGGCATCAACGCGCGCAGCACGCGCATGCCGATGCTGCTGACGCTCAGCCAGCGGCTGGTCTGCCAGATCTGGCGCAGGAACGGCGGTAGATTGCGCAACGCATTCAAGCGTTCGCGCAGGGTAGGGCCGGTACGGGGTGCGACGGGCGCTGTGGCGCCGGAATGGGAGGCTGACATCCCGCTAGTGTGCAGCGCTTTGCGTGGGCGTGAAGTGTTGGAGGGGTGCCAATGCGCATGCGGGCATCTGCGCGCGATAGCTGCGCCGTCGCGGACTGCGAGATTGCAGGGCGGTGCGGCCGGTGTCTCGCAGGGCGCCCGTGCACCGGGTCGTGCGTCACGCGATCCGTGGCCCGATCAATCGCTGCCATCGACGCGGCGGCAGGACGCACGGTAATTTTCGACTAAAATGCCCGGATTGCCCCCGCCAGCCGTAGAGCCAGCCGTGACCTCGATCAAGCAGGAAGACCTCATCCAGTCCGTCGCCGACGCGCTGCAGTACATCAGCTACTACCACCCGGTCGACTACATCAAGAATCTGTCCGCCGCTTACGAGCGCGAAGAGTCGCCGGCCGCCAAGGATGCCATCGCGCAGATCCTGATCAACTCGCGCATGTGCGCAGAAGGCCATCGCCCGATCTGCCAGGACACCGGCATCGTCACCGTCTTCCTTGAAATCGGCATGCAGGTGCGCTGGGACGACGCCGCCATGGGTGTGGAAGACATGGTCAACGAAGGCGTGCGCCGCGCCTACAACCACCCCGACAACAAGTTGCGCGCCAGCGTGCTGGCCGACCCGGCCGGCAAGCGCCAGAACACCAAGGACAACACCCCGGCGGTGGTCAACACCAAGATCGTGCCGGGCCATCATCTTGAGGTGATTGTCGCGGCCAAGGGCGGCGGTTCGGAAGCCAAGAGCAAATTCGCCATGCTCAATCCTTCCGATTCCATCGTCGATTGGGTGCTCAAGACCGTGCCGACCATGGGCGCCGGCTGGTGCCCGCCGGGCATGCTCGGCATCGGCATCGGTGGCACTGCCGAAAAAGCCATGCTGCTGGCCAAGGAAGCGTTGATGGAGCCGATCGATATCGTCGATCTGCAGGCGCGTGGTGCGTCCAATCGCGCCGAAGAACTGCGGCTTGAGCTGTACGAAAAGGTCAATGCGCTCGGTATCGGTGCGCAAGGCCTGGGCGGCCTGACCACGGTGCTGGACATCAAGGTCAAGGATTACCCGACCCACGCCGCCAACCTGCCGGTGGCGCTGATTCCCAACTGCGCCGCCACCCGCCACGCGCACTTCACCCTGGACGGCAGCGGCCCGGTGATGCTGGACCCACCCTCGCTGGAAGACTGGCCCAAGCTCACCTACAACCCGACCAACGCGCGCCGGGTCAACCTGGACACCATCACCCGCGAAGAAGTCGCCAGCTTCAAGCCGGGCGAAGTGGTGCTGCTCAACGGCAAGCTGCTGACCGGCCGTGACGCCGCGCACAAGCGCATGATCGACATGCTCAATCGCGGCGAAACGCTGCCGGTCGATTTCACCGACCGTTTCATCTACTACGTCGGCCCGGTCGACCCGGTACGCGATGAGGTTGTGGGCCCGGCCGGCCCGACCACCGCCACGCGCATGGACAAGTTCACCCGCCAGATGCTGGAGCAGACCGGCCTGCTGGGCATGGTCGGCAAGTCCGATCGCGGCGATGCGGCCATCGATGCGATCCGCGACAACAAGGCCGTGTATCTCATGGCAGTCGGCGGCTCTGCGTATTTGGTGTCCAAGGCGATCAAGGCAGCACGCGTGCTGGCGTTCGAAGATCTGGGCATGGAAGCGATCTACGAATTCGAGGTCAAGGACATGCCGGTCACCGTGGCGGTGGATTCCACCGGCGAGTCGGTGCACAAGACCGGCCCGCGGTTGTGGCAATCGCGTATCGGCAAGATTCCGGTGTTGGTGGAATAAGCCTGGCCTGGAACGGCGACGCAACTGCACTGCGTCGCCGCGTCCCGCAGCCCACGTAATAAAGCTTAGGCCGCTGTCAGCAGCCGGTGTCTGTACACCGTGAGAAGAGCGTCTGCCGGATCGACCATGCGGCCAGGCAACGCCGAGCAGGAACTCGCTATGCTCGGCGCACTGACGGTCACAGGAGAACAGGCATGCTCCGACTCATCTGCATCGCGCTGTTGTGCATCGCGCTGTTGGTCTGTCTCAGCCAGGGTTTGGCAGCGCAGCAGCACAGAGCACCGACGGTGCTGTTTCCTTCCGGCAACTATGCGCCGACACCGGCCGCGCCGGTGCCGTTTGCAGAAAAAAAAGCCACTCACGCCAAGCGAACCGTCGACACGATTCAGCGGGCCCGCAGCGTGGGACCGTTGCATTGCGCAGTGTAACCACAGTGCCGGGCAATGCCGCGCCGACCGGCCAAGCGAGAGCAGTTGCAGCTCCTCGCTTGCGCCGCGCGGAAAGCGCTGCGACGACGTGCAGCATCCGGCACAGTGGGCCAATTGCCTCGCGCAGCTCTTCGATTGCAGCCATCAGAGCGGCGACAATCGATGTGAGCCACGCAAGCTCGCCTGCCTGCGCGCTTGCACCAACTGACTCAGCAACCCGTATGACCGCCACGCTGTATCACGCCCCCAAGCACTGCAGCTTTCGTCGTGCATGGCCGCTGATCGAACGCGAGGTGCCGCACGCACTGCATTCGCCGGATTTCGAACGCGCCGAGCAGAAATCGCCGGAGTATCTGGTACTCAACCCGGCCGGCGTGGTGCCGACGCTGGTGCTGGACGGCCAGGTGCTGACCGAAGCCGCGGCGATCGTGCTGCATCTGGCCGACACGTATCCGCAGGCCGGGTTGGCGCCGCCGCTCGGCACCCCCGCACGCGCGGCCTACTACAAGTGGATGTTCTTCTGCGCCAACACTCTGCAGCCGGCGTATCGCGCCTGGTTTTACCCGGGCGAGCCGGCGGGTGCCGAGCATAGCGATGCGGCGCAGGCGCAGGCACGGCAAAAACTCGAAGCGGCCTGGAACAAGGTCGATGCGCAGTTGCAGGCCAATGGTCCGCCTCTGCTCGGCCAGATGCTGTCAGCGGCCGATTGCATGCTCACCATGATGATGCGCTGGTCGCGCAACATGCCCCGACCGAGCGACATCTGGCCGGCGCTGCAGACGCATGCGCAGCGAATGAAAGCCCGGCCGGCGTTTCAGGAAACCTATCGGCGCGAGGGTCTAACCGACTGGACCTGACTCCTCACGCGCCACTTGGAAATCATGCGTTCATAACTCTGTTTGAAGCGCTTCGCAGCGCCCGCCGTGTAGTACGATCGCGACACCAACCAGAGAGCAGGGGCTCGTCCATGTCGCATTCCGCATCCCGTCGAAAATTGCTGCAATGCGCCTGTTGCGCGCCGATCGCCGCCGCCGCCACGTCCCTGCCGTTCGCGCTGCGCGCGGCGCCGTCCAAAAAGACCGATCTGACCGCCGAACCGGCGCTGCAGACGCTGCGCGACGGCAATAACGCGTTCGTCCAAAACCGTCCCAAGAAGGTGATCTCCGACGGCAAGCGACGGTTGGAACTGGCGCTGGGCCAGACCCCGTTCGTAATCCTGGTGTCGTGCTCGGATTCGCGCGTGCCGCCGGAACTGCTGTTCGGCCGTGGCCTGGGCGAAATGTTCATCGTCCGCAACGCCGGCAATACGGTCGATACGACCGCATTGGGTTCGGTCGAATATGCGGTGAGCCAGCTCGGCGTGCCGCTGGTGGTGGTGATGGGCCACGAGAGTTGTGGCGCGGTCGCTGCGGCAGTGTCGGTGGTGGAGAAGAACGCGTTCTTCCCGGGCGCGATCGGCGCCATGATCGAGCCCATCGTGCCGGCCGTGCTGACCGCCAAGAGCAAGGGCGGCAGCGATTTGCTGGCCGACTCGGTCAAGGCCAACGTCAAGCGCACCGTCGACCGCCTGCGCGCGGCCTCCGAGCCGGCGCTGCTGGAACCGCTGCGTGCCGGCGGCGTGCGCGTGGTCGGCGCGTATTACACATTGCACGATGGCAAGGTGGATTTCTTCGACGTCTGATCCTGATTGCAGTGGTTTCGCACTGACAGCGCAGGATGATCTCCTGCGCTGTTTTTATAGGTGCGGCGCAGCGCGGTCGTCAGCGCAATGGAATCTCAATCCATATCATCATCAAACCTCTTGCGCCGACGGAACGGCATTAGGTGCTGGCGCAGTAGCCCCTTGGGCACCGTCTCCACTTTCATGACGCCGTACTCCTGCGGCCACGCATCGCGACTCGGCGGCAGTTTGAACGTGCCCATCAACAAGCCCACCAATGGACGGAGATAGCGTAGTTGACTTCGATAGAGTCCTGCTGGCGCGCATGGTGCCATTGGTGATAACGCGGCAAGACCAGCACATACTCCAGCCAGCCCAAACGCAGGGCGAGGTTGGAATGGGCCGGTACCGCCTGTAGACCAACCAGAATCACCTACCCATTCACGGCCGGTGTCGAGAAACCGAGAATCAACAACGGCAGCAGGACGGCACTGCGGGTCAGCACGATTTCCACACAATGGATGCGCGACCCGGCCAGCCAGTCCATCTCGCCGCTGGAGTGATGCACCGCGTGGAATCGCCAGAGCCAGGAAATGTGCTGGTACGCCCGATGCAGCGATGCAGCCGTGCCTGCGCGTGCGTCAGTCTCGGTACCGGTGCCTGCGAACGTAGGGACCGCCGCGACCGAGACAGCGGGCAGCGACCCCCAGCGTTCCGCTGCCGGCCACGCGCAAGTCCGGGATGGGCTACCGCGCGTTCGCACAAGCGATGACGGAGCAAGGCTGGCAACTGGTGGGCCCGCTCGCCGCCGACAGCTGCATGACCGCTGGCGATTGCGCGGTCCAATTCATTGCGCCCCGGTGGCAGTGCGCGCCTGCGCGTGCAGGCCGGTCGCAGGCCGGTGCGGCAGTGCTGAACCGCTGGCAGGCGCGACAGGTGCCGCTGGAGCGTATCGGCAACCCCACTGCATCGGCAGTGGATGCCAAGGCCGCACCCGCTGCGGCAACCTTGGCCGAGACGCCGCGCTGAGCTTGGCCGGGTAAGGCCCATCGCACGCGGCGTATCATGGCGCTGCGCGTTGCGGTGTATATCGGTGGGCGCGCTACAGCCCGGTCGCATCTTCCCTGATATCAAGTCCATTGGCCTGCCTGAATCCTCCTGCATGAAGCGCATCGATCCTGCCGACCTGGAAGCGCTGTTCGATGCAGTGCCGGACGTGCTGTTCTTCGTCAAGGATCGCCAGGGCCGCTATACCCACGTCAACCAGACCATGCTGCGGCGGCTGGGGCTGAAGTCGCGTAAAGAGTTGATCGGCAAGCGCGTTGCCGAGGTCTATCCCAGCGGCTTGGGCGCCAATTACGCCAATCAGGATGAGCAGGTGCTGGCCGGTGCGGTGATCGACAACCTGCTGGAGCTGCATCTGTTTGCCAACCGCGAACCGGGCTGGTGCCTGACCTGCAAACGTCCGCTGCTGGTGAATGGCAAGGTGCAGGGCATCATCGGCATCTCGCGCGATCTGGGGCCGCAGGACGGGCATGCATCGCAGTACGAAAAGCTGCGGCTTGCGCTGGCTTACCTCAACGCCAACTATGCGCAAAACGTCCGCATCCAGGCCTTGGTGGAGATCACCGGTTTTTCGATGTCCAAATTGCAGCGTTCGTTTCGCAAAGTGTTTCAGCTCACGCCACAACAAGTGCTGGCCAAGCTGCGTCTGCAGATGGCGATGCATCTGCTGCACGGAAACAAGAGCCTTACCGAAATCGGCCACGCCTGCGGTTTCAGCGATCAGAGCGCCTTTGCGCGGCAATTCAAGCTGGCGGTCGGCATGACGCCACGCGAGTACCGCGCGCTGGCTAACGCTGCGCAGTGTCCTGCCGAAACGCCTGAGAGTCTTTCAACAAGACGACTGCGCAGCAGTTGAGTCAGCCGAGTGCGTGGTGCCCTTACCGCTCGCGTGACACGCCGCGAATCCATCCATAGTGGCTCGGTGGCGGCATCCACGCCGCCACAGGGTCCGGCAATCGGTGAGGACACCGCACCAGAACGTTATGGGTGGCTGGATGAAAAGCTGGCTGTCGCATGGGATGCGTTGGCTTACTGCAGCGGGTGACTTGCTGCGTGCATAAACGCCTTGGGCGCGAAACGACGTAGAAGTCGCTTGCGCCCAAGGGAGTGTTCGGTGTGGCGCCGATGCAGCTACGCCAGCATGCGCACCTTCGGCTCACGTGCCCACTGGCGGGTCTTGGCAGCAGTGATGAATGCCTTGGTATCTGCCGCTTCAATCACGCCCGCATCCTTGCCGACATTGCCTGCCTTCAGCAGCAGCAGCGCGCCATCGTCGAAGGCAATCGCCTTCAAGTGCGCCCACGCGTTGCTGACGAAATCCAAGGCTGCCGACTCGCGCGTCAGCAGCTTGGCGGCCTCAGACGACAACAGCACCGCCACCGCGTCGAACACCACCGATGGCGTTCCCGCCAATTGACCATCGGCTGCCAATTGCTTGCCATCGCTGAGCTTGGCACCGCCCACTTTCGGCGCGACGATCTTCACCGTGGCACCCGCAGCTTCTGCGGCATCGTGGATCTGCTTGATCGCAGCCGCATCCGAGCCATCGTGAATCAGGATGCCGATCGTGCGTCCCTGCAAGGTGTCTTTCATCTTGCCGATCAGCTGCAAGGCCGGCGACAACGGCATATCGGTCGGTGCAACCGCAGCCGGTGGTGCCGGCGGCAACGTGATCATGCCCATGCCATCAGCGACACGTTGCGCGAGTGATGGGTCGATGTGACGCAGATGGCCAACGATGGCTTCGCGCACGTGTGCGGTTTCCACCTTGGATAATTCAAAGACCAGCGCCGATGCCATATGCGCCTGTTCCAGCGCGCTCTGGCTGCGAAAGAACATCCGCGCCTGGCTGTAATGATCGGCAAAACTTTGTGCGCGCACGCGGCCCTTTGCGCCGTCTTCGGCCGGTGTTGCATGGCTGGGGAATCCGCGCAGCGCCTCACGCGGCGCATCGGCCTGCAGCGAGCTGGGATCGTAAGCGACACGGCCCTTCGGCACGCCCATCTGCATATGTCCGTCGCGCTGATTGTTGGCGAACGGACACTTGGGCGCGTTGATTGGAATCTGATGGAGGTTCGGTCCGCCCAGACGGCTAAGCTGCGTATCCAGATACGAGAATAGGCGACCCTGCAACAGCGGATCGTTGCTGAAATCGATACCCGGCACGATGTTGGTCGGGCAATATGCGACTTGCTCGGTCTCGGCGAAGAAGTTGTCCGGCCAGCGGTCCAATACCATGCGCCCGACAATCTGCAGTGGCACCAATTCTTCGGGAATGACCTTGGTCGAATCCAGGTGATCGAACGTGAATGCCTCAGCTTCTGCCTCGGTGAACAACTGCACGCCCAGTTCCCACTCGGTGAAATTACCGCTCTGGATCGCTTCGAACAAATCGCGGCGATGGAAGTCCTGATCGGCACCAGCGATCTTGACGGCTTCGTCCCAGAGGGTGGACTGCAAGCCAAGCTTGGGACGCCAATGGAATTTGACAAAGGTGCTGTCGCCGTTTTCATTGAGGAAACGGAAGCTGTGGATGCCGAAGCCTTCGATCATGCGCAGCGAACGCGGAATCGTGCGATCGCTCATCGCCCACATGATCATGTGCATCGACTCGGGCGTGAGCGAGATGAAATCCCAGAAGGTGTCGTGCGCGCTGGCGGCCTGCGGGAAGCCGCGATCCGGCTCCATCTTCACCGCATGAATCAAGTCGGGAAACTTGATCGCATCCTGGATGAAAAACACCGGGATGTTGTTGCCTACCAGATCCCAATTGCCTTCCTTGGTGTAAAACTTCACCGAAAACCCGCGCACGTCGCGCGGCGTATCGACCGAGCCGGCGCCACCGGCAACTGTGGAAAAGCGGGTAAACAATGGGGTTTTCACCCCGACTTCGGTAAAGATCTTGGCGGTGGTGTACTGGCTCAGCGACGTGGTCAGCTCGAAGGTGCCATGCGCTGCGCTGCCGCGCGCATGCACGATACGCTCGGGGATGCGCTCGTGATCGAAGTGGGTAATCTTCTCGCGCAGAATGAAGTCTTCCAGCAACGTCGGGCCGCGCGGCGTTGCGCGCAGCGAGTTCTGGTTGTCGCCAACCGGAATGCCCTGGTTGGTGGTCAGTTGCGGATGCGTGCCGCCGGTCTTTTGATGCAACTCATCGCCCGTGCCGCGCAATGCGTCGGGTGTCGCGCTGACGATAGCGATGGAAGGAAGTTGCGCGGGCTTGCTGGGTAACTTGGGCATGAGAATCCACTCTGGCGGGCTTAGGATGCTGGCGTATCCGGCGAGCGTGGGAGTGGTTCTGTTAATTACACGTGTCTGCTTGCGAACGAATACTCACATGCAGCCAAAGTCTGCGCTGCATTGCAGCTGCTTGTTGCTTGCCTCACGCAGCGTGCTGATGCATTGCACGCGCTTGCATGCAACGAACTCGACTGGTGTGCGTTGGGCTACAACAGATCCAACGGCTGTTTGCATGTTGGCGGCGGAAACGCGCGCTCCAGTTCGGCAACATCCTGCGCATCCAGTTGCAATGTGCAGCCGCCGCATTGACGCGCACATGCGCAGGTGTTCCCGATTCGGGAATGGCCATGACCTTGCCGCTGCGAATCGCCCACGCCAGCGCCACTGCGGTTGCGGCTACGCCGCGTCGCTCGCCGATGGCGTTCAGCAGCGGATGATCCAGCAATGCGCGGCCGCCCAATGGCGAATACGCCATCCTCGTCACTTCGTGCTGTGCATACCACGGCAGCATCGCACTCGATGCCGCGGTTACCGGCGTGATACAGACAAAGTGTGACGGTGCGGCAGGCTCACAGCCGCTCGGGCAGCACGGTGCCCGGCTTCAACTTCGGCTCGCGCAGCAACTTGGCCTTGTAGGCCATCAGTTCCTCGTCCGGTATGTCGAAGCGTTGCAGCCACTTGGCAGTGCCCACCACGCCCAGGAACGGCTCGCCCCCCATCGTGGCGCCATGGAAGTCTTTGATGGTGGTGCTGCGGAAGCGCCTGAGCAGGTGATTGACCAGCACGTAGCTGGCCGGCATGGGGTCGTCGTCGACACTGGCGATGTTCGGCGCAGGCCCGGCCTGGATCACCGTGCCGGCCCCATAGTCGTAATAGGCAAACCAATCGCCGGGCAGTTCGCTGCGTAATGCATCAAGCCCGGTGCCGCCGTCGAGTTGCTGCAGCATGGAGGTGTTGATGGCGGTCAGCCAGGAGATTGTTTTGAGGCCGTCGAGTAGCCCTCGGGGAAAATATGTAGGCTTTCCTACATCCGCGCCACGCAGTTTTTGCGACATATATGCTTCGGTTGGCGTGTCTACGTGCCAGTTCAAAAGTGAAAGAACAAACCCATGTCCGCCATGCCCATGTTCGGCATCGAGCCGCCGCGCAAAATCAACAAACAAGCGCTGGAATGTGGAAGGATTGTCCGCCACAAACTTCAAAGGCACCGAGAAACGCAGGCAGCTTAGTCCCCAGCCGCGCTGCTCCTGCCACCCCCGCAGATTTGCACTGTAAAACTCGTACGCGCTTGCGTCTTCCTGCTTCTCGCCGGCGGTATAGCCAAAGATCGCAGAGTCGTCCGGGTCCAGCTTCAATAGCCAATCACGCAAGGGTTTGGACCGACTGAACTTCACCGGTTTGGTTTCGTCCTTGTGCATCCAACGCAGCACATCGCCGACCGCAGCAGCGTATTGATCGAAGCATGCGCAGATGGCCTCGCGTACCGGCGTGGTATAGCCGCTTTTGTAATACAAAGTGCCAGTCACCGCCAGCACTGTGCCCACGTAGTCTCTGGGGCCGGAGCGCATCAGCAGCCCGCCCGGCAGCGACAGCTTGCCTTCGTGCTCTGTCAGAAGTTTGGCACACTCGTCATTGCTCATGCATTGCTCACCTTGCAGGAAGAGGAGTTCGGCCACCGGAGGCCAGGAATGCCAGCCATGCAGCCAAGGTCGCCAGCGGCGCAAGTTGCTCGATCTCTACCGGGACGCCGTTCTCCTGGGGTTGCTCTTGCTTGCTGCATTTACACTCCCTAGATTCAAGTAGCACTGGCTGCTTGCCTGCGATGATGGTGTAGTCCCGAATTTGAGCGTCACTCATCTGATCCCCCGGAAATTTTATCTCGATCACGTCCTCCAGGTTGTCCTGCGTGGGTGGCCGCGCGGGGTCGATGACGGTCACCACGTCCGGCCGCCGGATCAGCCCCGCGCGTGGGCGAAACGGTGGGCGCCCCTTGGCCGGATCGCCCCAATGCTTGTCGATCCAGCCCTTGAGCCAGTCGTGGGTCTTGGTGGCCAGGCCGCTGTCCATGATCGGCGCGGGCGGCTGCTGGGTCATGTCGTAGTTCACCTCGGGCTTGTAGCGGGAGGCATGGTACCAGTCCAGGCTGCGCAGCTTGCCGGACACGCACATCTGGTAGAGCTTCTGCCCGGCTACGCCGGTCAGCGGGTCGCGGATGCAGGAGCAGATGATCGGGCATAACACCGCCATGTCCTGCGGCTTGGCGCGGCTCACGCCGGCCTGATTGCTGCGGCCGTCCACGGCCAGGCTGCCTTGGTCCTGCGGCAGTGCGGGGTCTTCGCTCATGCGGTGCTGTGCTCGCCAGCGTCCAGTAGCTGAAACATCAACGGTTCGTCGACATCGCTCGACAGCCACGGTGTCAGTCCCTGCAGATCGGTCTGGCAGTCCAGTTGCTTGCCGCTGGGAGTGCTCAGGCGCACCCGCCTGCCGGCGACCGGGCGGCCGGTGGCTTCATCCAGCAGCTCGAACCGGCCCGAAAACGGTTGTTCGCCATCGGTGGTACCGCCCAGGGCGTTGGCAAGCAGACCGGCACCGATGGCGTTGGCCGCCCGTTGCGCGCTGCCCGCACCGGCAGCGCCGGCCTGCGGCGTGGTGGGGGTGACATCGAAGCTTGTGCCGACCGTGCTCAGCGCATGACAACCGCAGGCCAGCCGGTGGCCCTGCAATACGATCCCCAGATCGTTGAAGGTGGTGCTGTGGTCGGCTTCGACAAAGGCAAAGATGCCCGTGTGGCGGGGACAGTTGGCCAGGTCGCCCAGCACCACGATGGGCTTGCCATCGATGGTGGAAAAGTTTCCCAGTCTGGCGCTGATGACACGGCCGCCACCGGTGGTGGGGTCTCCCAGGCGAATCGGTCCAGGCATGAGCATCCCTCTGGCGTTTGATCCAGGCTCAACCTTAGCGCTGGATGCGACGCCCGGGCGAGCGCGCCCCGGCATCCCCGGCAGCCGAGGGCCACCGGCGGCAAGGGGGGAGGCTGGGCTGTCCCCCACCGGGGCCTTTGCCGCCCATGATGTGCACTGGGGCGACGGTTCGCCGCAGCAGGGGGCCGCTGGTGCCCAGCCCTCCCGACCACGCTGTATCTGGCCGTGTGTGCAGGTGCCGAACGGTGGTGTTGCTTACGCTTCCACATCATCCTTGTAGGCATCCACCGGGATGCAGGCGCACATGACGTTTTTGTCGCCGTAGATGTTGTCCACGCGCGCCACCGGTGGCCAGTACTTCTGCTGCTTGAGGCTGGGCAGCGGGAAGGCGGCCAGTTCGCGCGGATAGGCGTGGGCCCACTCGCTGGCCGACACCTGGGTTGCGGTGTGCGGGGCGTGCTTGAGCGGGTTGTCGTGGCGGTCCAGGCGGCCGTCTTCGATGGCGGCGATCTCTTCGCGGATCTGGATCATCGCGTCGATGAAACGGTCCAGTTCGTGCTGCGATTCGCTTTCGGTCGGTTCCACCATCAGCGTGCCGGCGACCGGGAAGCTCAACGTCGGTGCGTGGAAGCCGAAGTCGATCAGGCGCTTGGCGATGTCTTCGGCGCCGATGCCGCTGGTCTTCTCCAGCGGGCGGATGTCGAGGATGCACTCGTGCGCCACCAGCCCGTTACGGCCGGTGTAGAGCGTCTTGTAGTGGGAGCTGAGGCGCTTGGCGATGTAGTTGGCATTGAGCAGTGCCACCTGGGTCGCCTTGCGCAGACCGCCACTGCCCATCATGGTCACGTACATCCAGCTGATCGGCAGGATCGATGCAGAGCCATAGGCTGCAGCGGACACCATGCCCACCGGGCTTTGATGAGACGTGCGGCCATGGATGGACGCTGTTTGATTTTCGCCGGCAGGGATGCCGGCATAGGCTGTCGTTCTGGGAAGAAAGGGCGCCAGATGCGACTTCACCGCACACGGCCCCACACCCGGGCCACCGCCGCCATGTGGAATGCAGAAGGTCTTGTGCAGATTCAAATGCGACACATCCGAGCCCCACTTGCCGGGCTTGGCCACGCCGACCAGGGCGTTCATGTTGGCGCCGTCTGTGTAGACCTGGCCGCCATGCGCGTGCACGGCTTCGCAGATGGCCACTACGTCCTCTTCGAACACGCCGTGCGTGGACGGATAAGTGATCATCAGTGCAGCCAGACGCTGGGAATATTTTTCCGCTTGGGCGCGGATGTCTTCGACGTCGACATTGCCGTTGGAATCGCACTTGGTGACCACCACGGTCATGCCGCACATCTGTGCCGAGGCCGGGTTGGTGCCGTGCGCGGATTCGGGAATCAGGCAGATATCGCGGTAGGCCTCACCCCGCGAGCGGTGATAGGCACGAATCGCCAGCAGGCCGGCGTACTCGCCCTGCGCGCCGGAATTGGGCTGCAGGCTCACCGCGTCGTAGCCGGTGCACTCGACCAGCATCGCTTCCAGTTCGTCGATCAACTGCGCATAGCCGGCCGACTGTTCGGCCGGGGCCAGCGGATGGATCGCGCCGAACTCGGGCCAGGTCACCGGAATCATTTCGGCGGTGGCGTTGAGCTTCATGGTGCAGCTGCCCAGCGGGATCATGGTGCGATCCATCGCCAGATCCTTGTCGGCCAGCGAGCGCATGTAGCGCAGCAGCTCGTGCTCGCTGTGGTGGGTGTTGAATACCGGGTGGGTCAGGAATGCACTGCTGCGCAGCAGGCCTTGCGGCAACGCATCGGCGGTTACGGCATCGAGCGCGTCCACCGTGGCTCTCGGCATCCTGCCTTCGGCGACACTCGCACCTGCTTGTGCATCGGCTAGTTGCGCGCCGAACAACGCGGCCAGCGCAACCACATCGGCGCGCGTGCTGGTTTCGTCCAGACTGATGCCCACCGCTTCGCTGTCGATCGCGCGCAGGTTGATGCCGGCCGCACGTGCTTTGGCGTGGATGGCATCGGCATCGATCGCCGTGACGTGCAGGGTGTCGAAGAAACGCTCGCCCACGGTGACGCCGGCACTGCGCAAGGCAGCGGCCAGGATCGCGGCCAGCCGGTGCGTGCGCCGCGCGATGCGGGTCAGGCCCTCGGGGCCGTGGTAGACCGCGTACATCGAGGCCATCACCGCCAGCAGCACCTGCGCGGTGCAGATGTTGGAAGTGGCCTTCTCGCGGCGGATATGTTGTTCGCGCGTCTGCAAGGTCAAGCGATACGCCGGGTTGCCGGCGGCATCGATCGACACGCCGATCAAACGGCCCGGCATTGAACGCTTGTAGGCATCGCGACAGGCCATAAAGGCTGCATGCGGGCCACCGAAGCCGAACGGCACGCCGAAGCGCTGCGAATTGCCGATCACGATGTCTGCGCCCCATTCGCCGGGCGCGGCGATCAGGGTCAGCGCGAGCAGGTCGGTGGCCACGGCAACCAGGCTGCCTTGCGCGTGTACCGCATCGGCCAGCGCGGCGTGGTCGCCGATGTGTCCGAAGCTGTCCGGATACTGCAGCAGCACGCCGAAGCACGTGGCCTGCAGCGCTTCGTCCGGCGTGCCCACGCGCAGCACGATACCCAGCGGCTCGGCGCGCGTCCGCAGCAGTTCCAGCGTCTGCGGGTGCACCGCGTCGTGCACGAAGAAGGTCTCGGACCTGGACTTGGCCGAGCGCTTGGCCAGCGTCATCGCTTCGGCCGCAGCCGTGGCTTCGTCCAGCAGCGAGGCATTGGCGATCTGCATGCCGGTGAGGTCGGCGCACAGGGTCTGGAAGTTGATCAGCGCTTCCATGCGGCCTTGCGAAATCTCCGCCTGGTACGGCGTATAAGCGGTGTACCAGGCCGGGTTTTCCAGAATGTTGCGCAGGATCACCTTCGGGGGATGAGTGCCGTAATAGCCCTGGCCGATAAAGGTGCGTTGCACCTGGTTCTTGCTGGCGATGGCGCGGATCTTGGACAGCGCTTCTTCTTCGGTGATCGCTTCGGGCAGCGCCAGGGCGGCCGCGGATTTGATGTTGCCGGGCACGATGGCGTCGGTCATCGCATCCAGCGAGGCGTGGCCGACCACGCCCAGCATCTGTGCGATTTCTGCGTCGTTGGGGCCGATATGGCGTTCGACGAACGCACTGTGGTGTTCGAGGTCGCGCAGGGAAGGCAGAGGCTGGGACATGGCGGGCATCCGGGGCAGGGGGCAGACGAATGGTCAACAGGCACCCCGACCGGCGTGACGCGCACAGCGCATCACCTCCTGTCGCAGCGACAGTCTTCCTCGCGCCCCTCTGTCCTTTTGCCTGAGAGTTTAAAAACGCGGTATGGCGCTGGGCCTGCCTGCGTTCCGTGCCCCTTCGGCGCCGGCATCGGCCGGTCTCTCCAGAGTTGTACTACGGATGGTATCGGGCCTGAGCGATTACGGGCTGTTGCGCCTTCGGCAGCGGCAGTGCCGCTTCTCCCACCGTGTTGCCGGCCGATTATAGCGTGCGTCTGCACCACCGGGCGCACCCGCCGCGCCTGTCGCGTCACGGCTGTTATGCTTGCGTCCGCTTAACCTGGCAACGGCGAGCGCCTATCATCTTTGCCCTTGTGATCCTCCGGGCGCCGCGACGCGCGGATGCTGGTGTGCGTCCCCGTTGCACCACGTTTCGGACTGCTGCATGACCCCCACCACGCCTTCCACCCGTCGCATGGCGCTGCTGCTCGCCGGGTTGGCGATGTTCGGCCCGTTCTCCATCGACACCATCTTCCCGGCGTTCTCGCGGCTCAGCCGCAGCCTGGCGGTGGACGAGGTGGCGATGCAGCAGACCATCAGCTTCTATCTGCTCGCGTATGGGCTGATGAGCATCGCGCACGGGCCGTTGTCCGATGCGTGGGGCCGCAAGCGGGTGATCCTGGGCGGGCTGGTGCTGTTCATCGCCGGCTCGGTGGGCTGCGCACTGTCGCAGGATCTGCCCACGTTGTTGGCGTTCCGCGCGTTGCAGGGCCTGTCGGCCGGTGTGGGCATGATCGTTGGGCGGGCAGTGATTCGCGACCTGTTCCATGGCGCTGATGCGCAACGGCTGATGAGCCAGGTGTCGATGATCTTCAGCATTGCACCGGCCATCGCGCCGATCATCGGCGGCTGGATCCTGCTCAGCGGTGCCGGCTGGCCGCTGATCTTCTGGTTTCTGGTGGCGTTCGGGCTGGTGCTGTTGATTGCGACGATGACCTGGCTGCCGGAGACCCATCCGGTGGAAGCGCGCACGCCGCTGGAGCTGCGCCGCTTGATGCGCGACTACGTGCGGATCGGCTTCAACCCGCGCTTCCAGCGCCTGGCTGCGGCGGGAGCGTTCAACTTCGCCGGCATCTTTTTGTACATCGCCTCGGCGCCTGTGCTGATCATGGGTCATCTGCATCTGAGCGAGGGCGACTTTGCGTGGTTGTTCATTCCCACCATCGGCGGCATGACGCTGGGTTCGTTCCTGTCCGGGCGCATGGCCGGCAGCATGGACCCGGCGCGGCAGATCCGCATCGGCTTCATGTGCTGCGGCGTGGCGGCGCTGGCCAATCTTGGCTACACCTTCTCGGTGGCGCAGATCAGCCTGCCGTGGGCGGTGTTGCCGATTTTCCTGGCCGGCGTGGGCATGGCCTTGATCTTCCCGATCCTGGCGCTGGCGGTGCTGGACATGTACCCGCATCAGCGTGGCCTGGCCTCTTCGCTGCAGGCCTTCACCCAACTGATGACCAATACGCTGGTGGCCGGGGTGCTGTCGCCGCTGCTGAGTGAACACCCGCGCCAACTGGCGCTGGGTATGAACGGTTTTTTCTTGCTGGGCTGGCTATTCTGGTGCTGGGAGCGCCGTAGTGGCCGCCTTCTGCGCCGCCGCCAGGCCGAAGAGGCAGTGCCTCTGGAGCCGGCCGACCACCTCTGACCTCACAGGAGCCTGCATGTCCATCGATTCCAAGCTGCGCCGCGACGCCCGCAAGCGCGCCGCCGAGCGCCAGCGCAACCAGGCCATCGCCAAGGTCACTGCCGATTCGCCAATCGAAGCGCATGCCGAACTGCGCGACCAGCAACGCACACTGCTGGCCGGCATCGTCCGTCGCGATGGCGAGTGGGTACTGGGCATGGACGGCCGCATCGCCGGCGAAAGCACCAGCGCCGCGCAGGTATTGGCCTTGATCATGCGCGCGGCCGAATTGCACGAGCGCCAGGGCACGCCGGTGCGGCTGACCTATTCGGACGCGCTCAAGGACGCCGCGCATGCCGAGGCCCAAGCCGATGGGATGGAGTTCGAGCAGTTCAAGAACAGGCTGAGTGCACGTTTGCAGGGCGGCGCTAAACTCAATTGACGCGCGCAGCGCCGGCGTCGCTCGCCCGACGTGGAGCGGCTCACAGCGGGGAGCGTGCAGTTGCCAGGTGGGCGCGGAGCAACCGAAGTGCACGAGCGGTACAACGCGGATTCCCAGTGCCAGCCGCGCGCGCCTGGCGGCGTGCGCAGTCGGTGTATTTGTCAGTCTTATGGGATCAGGGAAACATGCCCAGTCAGGGACCGATGTTCAGCTCTTTCCTTGCCATCAAGGATTGGAATGACAAAGTCTTTTCCTTCTGCCCGGCGCGCAAGCCGCTGCTCTCGATGTAGGAAAAGAGCAGATAGGCATTGACGCAGGTGCAGCCGATGAACTTTTCCCTGGACTCCAGCTTGGGGATCATCGAGTTGTAGAGCACGTAGTAATGGATCGCATCGATGTTGTGGGTGGTGCCCAGAATGTTGGCGCAGTCGATCAGTTCCGCCATCTGCTGCATGTCGAAGGTGTAGGGCAGCAGGTCCAGACGGCGCACCACATCCAGGCGTTTTGGCTGGATCAGGCAGGCATTGCCTTCGCCATATCGCCACATCCAGTCTGCGCCATACTCGCGTTCCAGGTGAGCGCCTTGGAAACTGGTGGTATGCAGCGGGAGGTTGTTTTCATGGGGAAGCTGATTGATCGTGGTGAGGTTGACCGAGGTGAGCGCATCTTCGCGGATCATCTCCCCGAGATTGGCCGAACTGGCCATGATGTGCCAGGTCCACGACGATTGCTGCATGAGGATATCGCTCATTTCCATGTTCTGTGCTCCGGAATGATGTTGAAAAGTCCAATGCTGGACGCGGTGGTGCCGAGATCGTCTGGTTGAAGCGAGATGACCGAATCGGTTTTCAAGATTCGGTCACTTGTTTGACCAACCAATACATTTCCTTGATGGTCTGCAATGCGATGGTCTGGTTTTCCGCGCGCATGGCTTGGAGTGGAAGACCGTGCAACAGGGACATTCCGGGAAACAGCACTATGGGAGTGCCATTGGTTTCGGTGGACAACGGTCTGGGCTCGGGTACATCGGCGAAGCTGCGCCTGATCAGCGCAATGACCACGCCCAGGGCCGCGAGCGCCAGGGCCGCGATCAAGGCAACCAGCAACTTGATCGGAGGCAATGGAATCTTCTTGATCAGGGTTGCGATGAAAATAACGGCCATCAGGCATTCCAGATTCAACGGGCAGTTCAATACCTGGACCATCTGGGTCTGCAGCAAATGCCCTG
This sequence comes from Xanthomonas populi, assembly GCF_002940065.1. Lineage (GTDB taxonomy): Bacteria > Pseudomonadota > Gammaproteobacteria > Xanthomonadales > Xanthomonadaceae > Xanthomonas > Xanthomonas populi. The sequence continues at coordinate 7,752 of NZ_MDEJ01000023.1, read as the reverse complement.
CCTGTTGCACGAACTCCACTTCGTAGCGTTCTTCATTCACCAGGATCGGAACCGCTATTTGGCGACGCGCCAACGTGTTATCGGTTGTCCGGTAGTTGATCTGGGTCAGGCCCGGGGCGATCTGGGACGGATCCTCAAGCGATAACCATCGGGTGTCATAAGAGGCAATGCGAACCTGCGTGGCGTCTGCATGAACAAGAAAAAAACACTGCGTCTCTAGCCGCTGCGATTGCGGGTACTGCTCGTATGCAGCAGGGAAAGCCACCACCAGCACCTGGACGGGCAATGGCCGCCGACTATCGGAGCGCTCCATCTGTGAGCCCGGCCTCGCCAGCTGCTGCGGTGGTGGATTCATACGCCTGCAGTCCAAGCATGATCGCACCGGCGCTCAAGGCCAGGGAGCCAAAAATCAGCGGCGAGGGTTCGTTTTGCAGCACTTGGGTCATCAGCGCATAGGCTGCCTGGGCACTCGGAATCGCGGTGGCATTCAGTGCATCGGCGGCCGCGAGCGGAGCCGTTACGATCGAACCGTTGGCAACCATGCTAGTTCTCCGGCGGTGGCGGTGGCGGTGGCGGTAGGTGGTAGAGCTGGCGAATGCGGTTCAAGACCTTGTTGTTCTCCTCGGTGATGATGCGCATCTGTTCGTCGGCATCTCCATCCACGCCCAGCAGTGCGACGTTGGTGGCGACCTTGGTCATCGAATCTGCGATCTCGGTGACCGCTTGCCCAAGTTGCTCGATGGATTCTGATTGGCTCATGGGGACGCTCCTTCTGCTGGCGATGGTGTCGTGGAAGATTTGGATGGGTGATGCGAGTGGAACGCAGGGCTGGTGTAAGCCAGCTGGGTGACAACTGTTGAATTGATGTACGCGTTGCACGCAGGAAATGTGCTGGGGCCGAACACCGCGTCGTGCGCATTGCTGGCCGTCGTCGAAGCGGTGGTGGCGATGACGCCGGTTTCGCGATGTCGGATCACGTAGTAGTTGCAGGGCTGCAGCGCCGCCTGCATGCCGTTGATCACGCGGTTTTCCAACAATTCCAGCATCTGGCTGTTGTGCTGCGCCATGGGAGTGGGGATATCGGCGGGCTCCTCGCTCATGCTTGCACCGCCACTGCGGTGGGAGCTTGCGCAGATGCCACGGCCGCGCGGAGGTCGGCGATGCTCTGTGCTGCGGCATTGGAGGATAAGACGGTGACGCCGGATCTAGCAGCGGACGGATTGGCGCTCTGCACGCTCCTGACCGCGTTGGCCAGAATGGACTGGCGCAGTCGATTCGACGCATCCTGATGGGCCAGCTGGGTTTTCGCCGCCAGGTTGTTGCTGGTCACTTGATTGGAGTAGGCCAGATTGGACAGCAGCGACCCTTGTTGCGATGCAGCCAAGCCAGTCAGTGCGAGTGCGCAGACGATCGGATCCGGTGGAGACGGTGGAGCCGTGTTGTCGGTTACTGTGATGTCGATCTGCATGAGTTCTCATCCGAAGAGGGGTGGGGGCACGTGTGACCACCCCCACCCTTGCCACTACGCTTTCACCGTTTTGATGAAGAGACCTGAATGGTCACGCCAAGACTATCGAGGTTGATCTTGATGTCTTCCTTGGCAATGTTTCCAGGGATGAAGATCACCGGTCCCGGCGGTGGAATGACCAGCCGACCTTGCTGATCCACGCTCAGTTTCATTTCCAGCAGCGCCATCAACTTTTGCCACCAGCCGGCGGGCAGCTTTCCTCCGGTTGGCGTGCTGAACGCGGCAATTGTCGCTTTCAGATCGGCGATGGTCTGCGAAAGCTCGTTTGCAGTCAGGATATCCACTGCAGAGCGTGCTTCCAGCGGGCAGATGGTGCTGATGCTGTTGGTGGCCTTGGCAACGACCGGTATGCCAAGTTCGGTGACAGCCTGCTGATTGGAAATGGCATTCTGCTGCCCGAGGTTGTTGCTGGCCAATACATTGGGATAAGCGAGGTTGGACAGCATTGCAGGCTGTTCAGAGATCGCCTTCAGGTTGCCGATTGCCACTGCGCTCACTACCTCTTCTTCTAGCATGGTCCTTGCTCCGTTCTATGACCAAACGACCGCTTACGATCGTGTGCTGAATGCCTGCAGCGTGGCCTTCATATCGGCGATGGTCTGCGCGAGTTCGTCGTTGGTGAGAATTTCCACGGCCGAGCGTGCTTCCAGCGGCCCCAGGTTGCTGATGGTGTTGGACGCCTTGGCGACGATGGAAATGCCAAGTTCGTTCATCGCCTGCTGGTTGGACACTGCGTTCTGCTGGGACAGATTGGTGTTGGCCAAGGTATTGGAATAGGCCAGGTTGGACAGCATTGCGGGTTGTTCCGAGATCGCTTTCAGGTTGCCGATCGCGACGGCGCTCACTACTTAATCGGGCAAAGGCATGGTGATTCTCCTAGCATGGAATGGAATGGACGAGAAGCGGCTTGCCTACCGCAGCCCCGGTTTGGGGAGGATGCTTTCATCGCAGGATCGATCGGCCCGGATGAACTGCACGCGTGATGGATGCACATGCGCAGTTGCTGCCGCTTATTGGACAGCGTCGCGTTGCGTCTGCATGACACCCATGTCCTTGATGAGTTTCTCGATGTCCTTGACCATCTGGTCGATGGTGGTCTGGTTCTTGCAATCGTCGGTACGCTCGATCATCGCGACGCATCTGGCCGCAGCGGCCATCTGTACCTGATTCATCGCCTGCTGCTGGCTGAGCGAGATCTGCTGCTGCATGTTCTGGTTGAAGATCTGCTGGGCGAGTGCGAGGTTGGCCAGCACCGCCGGCTGCTCGCCGATGGATTTCGCATTCGATATGGCGATGGCCTGGATGATGTCTGCGGGGAGTGAGTCAGCCATTGAGCTCTCCATAATGAACGCGTCTTGCTGCGGCGGTGGTGTGCGATGCGATGGGCAAATCCTAGGTCGCTGTTGGGCCGGTACACAAGTATCGTTACCGTAGCTTCGCGGTATCTTCGCCAGTAACGACGCCTCATGTTCGCTGTCTGTCACGTCTGCCGATACGATTGGTCCAAGAAAATTTTTGGTGAACTCTGAGTCAAATTGACGGGAGCCGATTGCGGAGTTACTGCAATCCAGAGCGGATGTGCTCGCTTAGTGGTTAATTCTATGAATTCGCTTTGAATCGGATGGCTATATCGTGTATCCAACTCCTGCTGGTGGACCGTTCGCTGCGTCCGGGTATTGCCGTGATACACGTGGCGCGTAAGCGAGCTGCATTGGTGCTGATAGTTGCTCGACGACTGCCGCATAAAGCTGCTGGTCGTGCCCTGCGTGATAGGAGTAACAGCGACTGACGAGGGTATATTGTGATCGAGGGGACGGGTGGGATTGACGAACAAGAAATTCGATCTGCCTGTGATGCCCTGCTCAAGAGTGAGGCATTCATCAAGGCTCCTAGGATGGGACGACTCCTCCGGTATCTCGTCGAGCAAGTCATTTTTGGCGACACACGCAATACCAACGAATACGCCATTGGAATCGCGGTCTTTGATCGCGATCCGGCGCAGTATCAGCCGGCTGAGGATCCAGTGGTCAGGGTGCAGGTCGGACGTCTGCGCCAGCGTCTCAATGCTTATTACTGCATGCAGGGCGCGGGCGCCGCGCTGGCGATCAAAATCCCTGTGGGTCGCTACATGCCAGTTATCGCTCGGCAGAATGCAGCAGCTTCCGTCACCAGCAGCCGTCTGATGATCCATCCAATTCACTATATTGCCGAGCGCGGTGAGGGGAAGGCCTTCGCCGATGGTCTCTACGAAGAATTACTTGATCAGTTGTTCCAGGCGTTCGGAGAAGTCTTTACCGTTCCGCTCGTCTCATCGGTGACCCAAAGTGAGAGGGGCGCGTCCGCAGAACTCCACGCGCGCGCGCAGGTGCAACATTCGATCGAGGGCAGCTTACGCATCGATGCCCAGCGGATTCGGGCATCGATCCGTATTGTCGATTCCTCGCTGCGCAGGATCATGTGGGCCAGACACTTCGACCGCTCCATTGCGTTCGGCATCCAGCAGCAGTAAGAATTGGCGATGTCGATCTGCAGTGCCTTGAAGCAAATCTTCCAGGGGTGATCGCAGGCAGTCGTTGCGACAGCCGAAGATCCGACGCAAGCGAGGGATCGCCCTGCGGCGCGATAGGGCGCTCGCACGATATACGCAGCAAGGCTCAGCGCGTAATCGTCAAGCCAGCTGCATCGGCTTTGACAGGTACGGTCGCTTGCCAGCCACACAATTGCCCCTGATTCTGTTGCTTCAACCACTCGTTCATCGGTGCGAAGTATTCCAGCATCGGGCCGGCATCCAGGCGGTCGTTGCCGGTGAGTTCCTTCAGCGTGGTCTGCCACGGCTGGCTGGAACCACGCTGCAGCATCGACCAGAATTTCTGCCCGGCCTCCTTGTTGCCGTAGAAGCTGCATTCGTACAGCGGGGCCGGTTGGCCGGCGGCTTCGCACAGGCCTTTGTAGAACTGGAACTGCAGGATGTGCGCGAGAAAATAACGCGTGTACGGGACGTTGCCAGGCACATGGTATTTTGCGCCGGCATCGAAGAACTCTTCGCCACGCGCGCTCACCGGTGCCACGCCCTGATACTTTGCTTTCAACGCCCACCAGGCCTGATTGTAGTGCTCGGGAGTGATCGAACCGTCGAACACGCCCCAGCGCCAGTGGTCGATCATCAAGCCGAACGGCAGGAAGGCGACCTTGCTCAGCGCCATGCGCATCTGCGAATTGATCAGCGCCTCGCGGCCGGTTTGCTGTTCGCCCACCATGCCGATCGACTGCAGATACTTGGGCGTCATCGCCAGCACGATGGTGTCGCCGATCGCTTCGTGGAAGCCATCGTTAGCGCCATTCTGGAACAGCGGCGGCAACGGGTTATAGGCCAGGTCGTAATAGAGATGGCCAAGCTCGTGATAGATGGTGGTGAAATCTTCTTCGGTCGGGTTGATGCACATCTTGGTGCGCACGTCCGCGCCAATGTTCTGGTTCGCATCGCCGCCCATATTCATATCCCACGCGCTGGCGTGACAGATCACGTCGCGGTCCAGCGGTTTGATGAATTGCGAGCGTTGCCAATAGGTGTCGGGAAGTTTGGGCATGCCGAGCGATGTGTAGAACTCCTGCGCGCGCTCGGTCATCTGTTTTGCGGTGCGCAGTTGTGCTTCGCGCTCGGCCTGGAAGCGTGCGCCGCTACCGCTTTCGCCGCCGTTATTGGCCACGGTGCGTGCCAGCACCGCGCTCAGATTGCCCTGGTACTGTTTTTCCAGCGCAGCGGTGATGTCCAGATCGCCGGCGCCCGGATACGGCTGCAGCAGATCCCACAGATTGCTCCAGTCCTGCTGCCACATATTGCCCATCAGATGCGCGGGCAACATGCCGCCCGCGACCTCGCCTTTGTCCTTGCCGTACTGCGTATGGAGCTTGCCGCGTGCGTAGCACTGCAGTTGCGCGTACAGCGGTTTGACCTGTTCCCACAAACGCTCGGTTTCGCTGGCCAGTTGCGCCGATGGCATGTCGTAACCGCTGCGCCACAGCACACCCACATCGGCAAAACCCAAGCCGCGCGCGCCTTCGTTAGCGAGCTCGACAAACCGTTGATAGTCCTTGCGCATGGGTTGTGCGGTGGCGTGCCAGCCCTGCCAGGCGTCGAGTTGTTCGTTGTAGTCGCGGCTGCGCGCCAACACTTGTTGCAGTTCGCCCAACTGGCGGCAGCGGCGCTGCTCGCCCTTGCCGATGCAGTAACGCCCGGCGCCGTAATCGCCTTGCATCCTGGCCGCTATTTGCGTGAGTTCCGCCAGTTTGGTCGGGTCGCGGGGCGCGGGCAGGGCGCTCATCAATTTCAGCAAGTGCAGTGCACGCGCGCTGTCGGCCGACATCGGGAGGCCTGCGTACTGTTTGGATTGTTCGATCCAGCGGTCCAGCTGTGCCAGCTGGCGCTCATTGGCCTTGGCCGCCAGCAATTGCGAGTCGCCATTGATGTAGGTCGACGACAGCCACTGCGCTGCAGTGAGTTCCGGATACGCGGCCTTGTATTCGGCGCTGATGCGCGTCACGAACTGGTCGGCGCTTTCGGCAGGGGCGGCTTTGGTGGCGGCGGGTTTGGCCTGCGGCGCCGCATCCTGGCGGCAGGCCGTCAACGACAGGGTGCCGGCAACGACGGCCAAGGCCAGCAGTAAGCGAGGATTCACAGGTGGTCCTGGCAGTGAAGTCCGGCGAAGGCTAGAACGCGCCGGGTTTCAGGGCAAGCGGTGCTGCCGCGCATGCGACGCCGACGGCTGCGAATCCATGTGGGGTTATTGGAGTAGCCGACAAAACGACGACGCTCACCGCCAGGCGGGCGCGGCCGGTGCTCGGTGCGGCATGTCTCACGCGGGCACTGCGACGCCGAGCGCGCCGTCCACACCCAGCTGCCGACTGGCGCGACGTTTTTTCAGTCATTTTAAGACGTAAGCAACCAGCAACTCTCTGGTGCGGTGAGGGCACAGCGCCTCGACCGACGAATCAATGGAACCATCGCGATATCGCATGGTCACCCCCTGGATGTTGGCGATGCAAGGAGTTCTACGATGCAATCGAAGTCTGCGCGTTGGCCGTGGCTGCTGGCGGTGCCAGTGGCACTGGGCGCCGCCTGGTGGCTACTCAGCGGGTCATCCACTGTGCCCGGCGCGTTGCCTGCGCCGATCAGCCAGACGGTAAGCGCCGTGGCAGCCGCAGTGACACGCGCGCCGCCAGTGCCGGCGGGCCCACGCCATCCGATGCAGGAGCTCTCAGCCGAGCGCTTCGGTGCTGCAGCCGGTACCGGGCGAGTCTGAGGTGTCCGATGCCGCTGGCGGTGTCGTGATCGATCAGGCCAATGCGGCGCGTTATGCGCCTTATGTGGCAGCGTTCACCCAGGTGGATGCACGCGCATCGGTGCGCAGGTAGCTGCGTTTCTACCCGCTATTCCAGCGGGCTGATGCCAATCTGGGTGCGTCGGATCGTTACTTCAACGATCGCGTGATCGATGTGATCGATCATCTGCTGCTACGCACACCGGATCCGGCGCAGCCGATCAAGGTGCTAGGCGACGAACGTGGCCGTTATCGCTTTGTCCATCCTGCGTTGGAATCGTTGTCGATTGGTCAAAAAGCACTGCTGCTGCAGGCAGCGGTGTGCACGCGCTGCCTGCATGGAAACAACGCAAGCTCGGCAGCATGCACCGCGCGCTGCGCCGCCGTAACACCTAGGCCGCGTCCAATTCCCGATAGCGGCGGAAGATGCCATGGGTGTTGAACGCCACCCGTCGCGCGGATGCGAGATAGGCGGCGATACGTGGCCGCTCGGCCACGTGCTGCTGCAACTACCTCGGCCACCAGATCGGTGATGGTCAGTTGCAACTGCAATGCCTGGATGCGCTGGGCATCCGATTCCGTCACCAGCTGCAGGTGCGGCCCGATGATATGCAGGATCGCCGCGACCTGCGCCACCACCCTATCGCCAACGCTGAGGAAAGGCGGAGCGAACGGCTGTGTGCCCGCCTGGTCGCCTTCCAGAAAATCGGTCATTACCTCGTCGCCTTCGACGCGCGCCACGTCGGTGTAGTTGGCGCCGGCATCTTCCAGTGCGAGTCGGACGAATTCGCCGCGGCCTTGCAAGCCGCTCCAGTAGTAGAGCTGCTAGGGCCTGTTAACACTAATGGCCTGAGCGAGTAAACTATCGAGTATGGAGATCATACCAGAGCAATTTTCCCTAATCGA
>NZ_MDEJ01000022.1 GCF_002940065.1 Xanthomonas populi | reverse complement strand
GGCATCGCCGGTGTGCGGCACGCGGCCGTCGCCGGGCGCGGCGCTGCGTTCGGATGCGGCAGCCCTGGCGGCGTCGAAGCAGGTGCCCGGCACCGTGGTGCTGGCGCTGGTCAGCAGGGCGCTCAGCGGGGCCTGGTCGCCGATCAGCTTGGAGTGGTTCGCCTGGCCCACACCAGCCTGCTGTGGCCTTGCCCGCCCCATTCCTTCGATTGCACGCCCCACAGCGCAGTGGCGTTGCGGTGCGCCGCCTCCCCGCCGCCGGCACCGTGCCACGCCGGGGCGTGGCCGCCGGACAGGTTCGCCTGCGCGCAGGCGCGCCCATCGCGCGCCTGCGCGTAGGCCTGCGTGTCGGCCTCGGCTAACTGACCGCCCGGCGTGGCCGGCGTGCCCGCTTCGCCCTTGCCGTTGTACAGCGCCCCCAGCACCACCGGGCGGTCGATGTCCCCTTCCAGAAACCCCACCAGCACTTCCTGGCCCACGCGCGGCAGGAACTGGCTGCCCACGCCCGGGCCGGCGTAGCGCTGCGCCACCCGCAGCCACGTGCTATCCGGCGCCGCCGCGTCCTGCTGGAAGTGGAACGCGACCCGGATGCGCCCTTGCGCGTCGGCATAGACCTCTTGGTTGCCGCCGCTGGCGCCGACCACGATCGCGCTCTGGTATCCGGGGGCGGTCGGACACGGGTTCAGCCGCGCGCCGGTGTCGTCGGCCAGCACCGGCCGCCACAGACGACTGCGCTCCACCGCCTGGAACCGGTTGGCATAGCCCACCGCCTCGGCCTGGCGCCAGACCTCGGGGTCCAGCAGCAAGTCGAGCGGGGCCGGCGCAAGCAGCTGGCTCTCGACCGCCTTACGCAGATCCACCGGCAGGTTGTTGATGGCGGCGTGGCGGACTTCAGTCAGCAGCAGCTCCGGCGCTTGGCCGGGAAACTGGGTCACCGCGCACCAGGTACCGGTACTGAAGCTGCGCACCGTGCCGCGGCCCTGCCAGTCATGCCATTGCGCTTCCTGGGCCTGGGCCATCAGCCTGGTGTAGCGCTCGGCCTCGGCGGTGCTGGCGAAGGCGTACTGCCCGGCCGGGTCGTAGACCTCGCGCAGGGACTGGCTGCCGCCTCCGGCCAGCGGCACCTGCGCGCTGGTGGCCTGCTGGCTGCGGTAGCTGTCGCTGAGTACCGTGAGCTGGGTGGCGCCGAGCCGGCGCACCTGGCCCAGCGCCGACACACTGTCGGCCGCCTCGGTGGCATCGCTGCGATGGAAACGCACCCCAGTGCCGGCAATGGCGGTGGCGTCCTGCGCCTGCGCACTGCTGTCGGCAAACACCACCAGGGCGTGGCCGGCCGGGGCCTGGTCATCGTGCTCCAGCCGCCAGCCCAGGCCTTCTTCGGCCAGCAGGCGTTGCACAAACGCCAAGTCGCTCTCGCGGTACTGCACGCAATAACTGCGCGCGCGCGGCCGATAAAAAGCCGGTCACCTCGGCGCTCCAGCGCCAGTGCGCCTGTGGCGCATAGCCGGCAAACACCTCTTCCAGGATCTCGATGAGCGTGCGCTCCTGGAACACCCGGCTATGGCGGCCTTGCGACAGCCACCAGGTCCAGCCCACCAGCCGCACGCGGTAGCGCGCCAGGCCGCCGTCGCTGCCCAGTAGCGCTGCTTCGTTGACCAGGAAAGAACGCACGATCTCACCGCCGCGCGCATCGCGCGTGTACAGCGTGGCACGCTGCGCCAGCCAGTCATCCAACGGCAGATCCGCATCGGTGCTGAGCACATCGACCCACAGGTCCACGCCCTGCGACAGTTGCTCGCGGCCTTGCCAACACTCCACGATCACCGCAGGCGCCTGCGGCAGCTCCAGCCGATGCAGACGCTGGGCGTCGTTGAGCTGCGCCAGGGCGGTCGATCGTGTTACCAGTGCGTCCATCACTGACATCCCTTGCGCCATAAAACAGCCAGCTCATCACGTTAGCAAGGCTTGCGGCTGCTGACTACCGGCATGTGCTGATTTTACAAATACTGTTGATCAGCGGTGCTGGCAGTGCCTTGGGGAACAGGGCTTAGGCGTGCCCACCCACCGACGGCGTCTGCGCTTCCAAGGTTTCCAACTCGCGTGCCACAGCTTGGGGGGACTTGGTGTATGGCGCGATCAAGCTGTAGAACGCCGGCACCACGTACAGCGACAACAAGGTGGACAGCGATACACCGAAGATCACCACCACACCGATGGTGGCGCGGCTGGCCGAGCCGGGCCCGCCGGCCACCACCAGCGGAATCGCACCGACCACGGTGGCGATCGAGGTCATCAGGATCGGGCGCAAGCGCACCGATGCCGATTCCACAATTGCCTCGTGCACGCTGCGTCCTTCGTCGCGCAGCTGATTGGCGAACTCCACGATCAGGATGCCGTTCTTGGCCGCCAGGCCCACCAACATCACGATGCCGATCTGACTGAACAAATTGAGCGTGCCACCGGTGATCCACAAACCGACCAACGCACCCAGCACCGCCAACGGCACGGTGAGCATGATCACCAGCGGATGGGCAAAGCTTTCGAACTGCGCGGCCAGCACCAGATACACCACCAGCAAGGCCATGCCGAAGGTCAGCACCACCGCGCTGCCGGATTGCTGGTATTCGCGCGATTCGCCCTTCCAGTCCACCTGCGCGTACTCGGGCAATTCTTCGCGTGCGGCCTGCTGTGCCCAGGCGATCGCATCGCCGAGCGGGTAGCCTGGCTCCAGGCCGGCACTGATGGTGATCGCACGCAGGCGGTTGAAGCGATTCAAGGTGCCGGCTTCGGCCACTTCGCTGAGCGTAACCAGGTTGGACAGCGGAATCAGCTCGCCACGGATCGAACGCACCCGGATGGCGGTGAGGTCTTCCGGCGCCATGCGGCCTTCGCGGCCGGCCTGCAGCATCACGTCGTATTCCTCGCCGTTTTCGACAAAGGTGGTGACGCGGCGTGAGCCGATCATCGCTTCCAGCGCCCCACCGATCGCGGTGACCGGCACGCCCAGGTCGGCGGCACGCAGGCGGTCGATATTGATGCGTATCTGCGGGCGGGTTTCCTTGTAATCCGAGTCCGGGCCGACCAGGCCGGGATTGGCCTCCATGCGCTGCAGGATGCGATCGCGCCACTGCGCAATCTCTGCGTAATCCGGCCCGCCCAGCACCAGCTGGAACGGTTGCCCGCGGCTGCGCACCAGCCCGCCGCTCACCTGCGTGCGCGCACGCACGCCGCTGAGCACGTTGAGTTTTTGCTGCAGTTCGTCAGCCACTTCGGTGGTGGGGCGCGTGCGTTTTTTCCAATCCTGCAGAAACACGCTGACGCGGCCGGTGTGCATTTCCTCGCTGCTGCCAAAGCTGCCAGGCACGCGTGGATTTGCCCGCACGACGGGTTTGTCAGGGCCCACGTACGGGCCGAGGATGGCTTCGACCTGATGCATTTGCCCTACCGTGTAATCGAAGCCGGCGCCTTCGGGCCCATCGATCATGATCTGGAAATTGCCGCGGTCTTCGGCTGGTGCCAGCTCTGAGGGAATACGGCTCATCAACCACGCGCTGGCTCCCAGCGCCAGCAACATCAGCAGCGCGAAGATCCAGCTGCGATGAACATGCCGCTCCAGCGAGCGCCCGTACGCAGCCGACACCGCCTGCATGCGGCCGTCGAACCAGCGATGGAAGCGATTGGGTTTGGCCTGCCCATGCGAGCGCAACAGCTTGGACGACATCATCGGTGTCAGCGTCAGCGCAACGAACGCGGAGATCGCCACCGCTGCCGCCAATGCCACCGCCAGCTCGCGGAACAAACGCCCGGTATTGCCTTCCAGAAAACCCACCGGCAAAAACACGGCCACCAGCACGGCGGTCGTGGCGATCACGGCGAAGGCAACCTGCCCGGTCCCGCGCTTGGCGGCCACCAATGGCGGCTCGCCCAGCTCGATGCGGCGCTGGATGTTTTCCACCACCACGATGGCATCGTCCACCACCAGGCCGATACACAGCACCAGGGCCAGCAGAGTCAGCAGGTTGATCGAAAAATCGAACGCATAGAGCGCGATGAATGCGGCGATCAGACACACCGGCACCGTCACTGCCGGAATCAAGGCCGCGCGCGCGCTGCCAAGAAACACCCAGATCACCACCAATACCAGCACCACCGCTTCGACCAGCGTGTGATACACGCGCTCCACCGCCGCATCGATAAAGGTCGTGGTGTCGAAGGCGACGAAGATATTGGTGCCCTGCGGCAGCGATTTCTGCACTTCCTCGGCCTGCGCGCGCGCTTGGCGTGCCACATCAAGCGCATTGGCGGTGGAGTTGCGCACGATGCCCAGACCCACATTGGGCACGCCGTTGCTCTGGAAATACGCGCGCCGCTCGGCCGAGGTCAGCTCCACCTTGGCCACATCGCCCAGACGCACTACGTAACCAGCCTCGCCCTTGCTCAACGGCAACTTGGCGAAGTCTTCGGGCTTGAGATAACTGCGCTCCACGCGCAGGGTGAAATCGCGCTGCGCCGATTCAATGCTGCCGGCCGGCAGCTCCACGTTTTCGTTCTGCAGTGCGGCTTCGACGTCGGCCACGGTGAGTTCGCGCGCGGCCAGTTGATCGCGATCTAGCCAGATGCGCATCGCATAGCGCTGCTGCCCGCCGATACGCACCTGCGCCACGCCGTCCAGGCTGGAGAAGCGGTCCACCACATAGCGCTCGGCATAGTCGGACAACTGCAGCGTGTCCATCGTGCTGGAGCTCATGTTGAGCCACAGGATGGGGTCGGCATCGGCTTCGACCTTGGAAATCTCCGGCGGGCGCGCCTGGTCGGGCATGCGGTCGGAGACGCGGCTGACCGCATCGCGCACGTCGTTGGCGGCGGCTTCCACATCGCGCGATTGCACGAACTCGATACTGATATCCGAAGACCCATTACGGCTGCGCGCCTCGATGGTTTCGATGCCTTCGATGCCTGCGAGCGCGTCTTCCAGCACCTGGGTGATGCGGCTTTCCACCACCGCCGCCGAAGCGCCGGTGTATTCCACATCCACCGAGACGATGGGCGGGTCGATAGCCGGCAACTCGCGCAGCGTGAGCCGGGTGAACGACATGACCCCCAGCACGATCAGCAGCAGGCTCATCACCACCGCCATCACCGGGCGGGTGATGGACAGATCGGAGAGTTTCATCGGGCTGCCTGCGGGGGCACCGGCGCAGGTGTCGATGCAGGAACGGGCGCGGCCTGATCGATCACCTTCAAGCCTGGACGCAACTTGCCGGTGCCATCAACCACGATGCGCTCACCGGCGTTAACCCCGTCGAGAATTTCTACCTTGCCATCGCGCCGCTCGCCCAGCCGCACGTCGGCGCGCTCGACGCTGCTGTCGGGCTTGACCCGGAACACGTAAGACTCTCGCCCCACCTGCACCACCGCAATTTCGGGAATCACCACCGCCTGCCGCGCCGGCTGAAACAGCCGCACATCCAGCAACATGCCCGGCCGCAGCCGGCGATCGCTGTTGGGAAAATCCGCCCGCACCGTCACCGAGCGGGTGGTCTCGTCGATGCGCGAATCGATCGCCGCCACCACGCCTTCGAACTGCGCGCCCGGATAGGCCGCCGCGCTGCCGTTGACCCCATTACCAAGTTGCACCAGGCCGAACTGCGATTCCGGCACCTGAAAGTCCACGTACATGCGCGCCACATCGTCCAGCGTGGCGATCACCGTGCTCGAGGTGATCAACGAGCCGGGGCTGATCTGGCGGATGCCGAGCACGCCGGAGAACGGTGCGCGCACTTCGCGGTCGGTGATCTCTGCGCGCATCTGCTGCACGCGCGCCTGCGCGGCATCGCGCAAAGCACGTTGCGTATCGACGGTGGATTTGGCCACCAGCTGCTGGCCAACCAGACTCAACTGGCGGTGATAGAGCTGATCGGTTTCTTCGAAGGTGGCCTGTGCGGCAATCAATGCCGCCTGCTGCGAGTTGCCGCGCAGGCGCAGCAGCAACTGCCCGGCCTTGACCTCGTCGCCGCTGTCGAAATTGACCTGCTCCACCACATCGCTGACCGCTGCCGTCAATGCCACCGATTCGCGCGCACGCACGGTGGCGATCGACTGCACAGTCGAGTTCCACGGTTGGGTGGTCACCGCCTGCACAGAGACCGGGATGGGTTTGGAAACGGTAGGCGCCGCAGCCTGACGGCTGCAACCGGCCAACGCAGCGGCCAAGAAAAGCACGGCGCCAAAGCGCGCGCTGGGCAGAACGAGCATCAGAACATCCTGGCGAGGCACGTCTAAATTTTAACGACCTGGCCGCCAGGGTTTTGACAGAAAGGCATGCGTTGCACCATGACCAAAGACCCTTGCCGTCGTCGGCGCGATGCGCTGGTCAACGTTCCAATTCAAGAAACTCGAGCACTTGGCGTGCCAGCGCCTCTACATTATCACCATCGGTTTGAAGATGGATCTCCGGCGCTTCCGGCGCCTCGTACGGCGAATCGATACCGGTGAAGTTGGGGATCTGCCCGGCCCTCGCCTTGCGGTACAAGCCCTTTACATCGCGCGCTTCAGCGACCGCGAGCGGCACATCGACAAACACTTCGACGAATTCACCCGGGTCGAAGCGCTCGCGCGCCAGTTGCCGCTCGGCGCGGAACGGGGAGATGAAGCTCACCAGCACGATCAGGCCCGCATCGGCCATCAGCCGCGCCACCTCGGCCACGCGGCGGATGTTTTCCACGCGGTCTTCGTCGGTGAAGCCCAGATCGCGATTGAGCCCGTGGCGTACGTTGTCGCCGTCCAGGATGAAGGTGTGGTAGCCCAGCGCATGCAGACGCTTGTCGACCAGATTGGCAACGGTGGATTTACCTGCCCCCGACAAGCCGGTGAACCACAGCACGCGCGGGGTCTGGCCCTTGATGCGCGCACGCGCGGCGCGATCCACATCCAGATGCTGCCAATGCACGTTGCCGGCGCGGCGTAGCGCGAACTCCAGCGTGCCGGCGGCCACCGTGGCATTGCTCTGTCGATCGATCAGGATAAAAGCGCCCAGCACACGGTTGCGCGCATACGGCGAGAACGCGATCGGCTCGTCCAGCGACAGATTGCAGTAGCCCACTTCGTTAAGCTCCAGCCGCTTGGCAGCCAAGCGCTCCTGCGTATTCACATCGACCTTGTGCTTGATCTCGCTGATGCTCACGGTGACCGTGCGTGTGCCAATCTTGAGCCAGTACGGGCGGCCCGGCAGCAACGCGGCGTCGTCCATCCACAGCAGATGCGCGGCGAACTGGTCGGCCACTTCCGGCGGGTCGTCGACGGCGGCAATGATGTCGCCACGGCTGATGTCGATCTCTTCGCGCAAGGTCAGCGTGACCGCCTGGCCGGCACGCGCGCTGTCCACTTCGCCGTTGGCATCCAGCACCGATGCCACATGCGCTCGGCGCCCAGACGGCACCACCACCACTGCATCGCCAACACGTACCTGCCCAGCCGCGATGGTGCCGGCATAGCCGCGAAAATGCTGGTTGGGACGATTGACCCACTGCACAGGAAGACGGAAGCCACTGCCTGCTTCCGGCGCTTCCAATTGCACGGTTTCAAGATGCTGCAATAGATGCGGGCCGCTGTACCACGGCATCCGCGTCGATGGGCTGGACAGATTTTCGCCATCCAATGCCGATAGCGGAATGCACTGCACATCGGCAATGCCCAACTGCGTGGCCAGCACGCGATAGGCATCGGCGATATCGGCGAACACCTGCGCGTTGTAGTCCACCAGATCCATCTTGTTGACCGCCAGCACCACATGCCGGATGCCCAGCAACGACACGATGTAGCTGTGCCGGCGCGTCTGCGTCAACACCCCCTTGCGCGCATCCACCAGCACCACCGCGACATCGGCGGTGGACGCGCCGGTGGCCATATTGCGCGTGTACTGCTCATGCCCAGGGCAATCGGCCACGATGAACTTGCGCTGGTCGGTATCGAAATAGCGGTACGCCACATCGATGGTGATGCCCTGCTCGCGCTCGGCGGCCAGGCCGTCCATCAGCAGCGCATAGTCGATACCATCGCCTTGCGTGCCATGCCGGCGGCTATCGCTTTCCAGCGCCGTAAGTTGATCGTCGAACAAGCGCTTGCTGTCGTATAGCAAGCGCCCGATCAACGTGCTCTTGCCGTCATCCACGCTGCCGCAGGTGATGAAGCGCAGCAGTGGTTTGGATTCGTGTTGATGCAGGTAAGCGCTGATGGCGCCGGGAATCGGGAGTCTGGAGTCGGGAATGGCAAAGGCGCCCTCCGTCGTCGCGACGTTTGCAGCGAACTGCTGTTGCGATTTCCCATTCCCCAATCCCCCTTCCCGGCCCATCAGAAATACCCCTCAAGCTTTTTCTGCTCCATCGATGCACCGGGCGCATGGTCGATCATGCGGCCCTGGCGCTCGGAACTGGTGCTGACCAGCATCTCGGCGAGCACCGCCTCCAGCGTGTCTGCAGTCGATTCGATCGCGCCGGTCAGCGGATAGCAGCCCAGCGTGCGGAAGCGCACCGAGCGCAGTTGCGGCGTCTCGCCTTCGTGCAACGGCAAGCGGTGGTCGTCGACCATGATCCAGGCGCCGTCGCGTGCCACCACCGGGCGCTGCGCGGCGAAGTACAGCGGTACCACCGGAATGTGTTCGCGGTAGATGTACAACCAGATGTCCAGCTCGGTCCAGTTGGAGAGCGGAAACACGCGCACGCTCTCGCCAGGCTTGGTCCGTGCGTTGTAGAGATTCCACAACTCGGGGCGCTGATTCTTCGGGTCCCAACGATGACGCGCATTGCGGAACGAGAACACCCGCTCCTTGGCACGCGATTTCTCCTCGTCGCGGCGCGCGCCACCAATGGCCGCATCGAAGCTGCCCTGCTCCAGCGCCTGCTTCAAGCCCTGGGTTTTCATGATGTCGGTATGCACCGCCGCGCCATGGCTGATCGGGCCGATGTTCTGCGCGATGCCGTCCGGGTTGATGTGCACGCGCAGGTCCACGCCGGTCTCGGCCGCACGTTGGTCGCGGAAGGCGATCATCTCGCCGAACTTCCAGCGCGTGTCTACATGCAGCAGCGGAATCGGCGGCGGGGATGGCGCGAAGGCCTTGAGCAGCAGGTGCAGCAGCACCGAACTGTCCTTGCCCACCGAATACAGCATCACCGGGGCCAGGAACTCGGCGGCGACTTCGCGCAGGATATGAAGGCTTTCGGCTTCGAGCCGATCCAGGTGTGACAGGGGCTGCAGAGTCATGAGGGCGTCTTAGGCGTGAGCAGCAAGACCCACCAATGGCAGGCCAGGCAGCCCAGTGTGTGGTGTGGCCATACCCAACTGAAATAACAGGCCGGCATAACGCGATAACGGCTCATCCTTTCTGGCGACTGCAACATTTCCATAACATCGCGTGTCTCATCGAAGCACCCGGATCCGAATGACCGCCGTCAGTTCTGCGCTACCGCCCAGCCCCTTGCCCGACGAGCGCAAAGCGCTGCTGGAACGGTTGGTCGAGGGCCTGGATGCCGCATCGCTGTGGTGGCTGTCCGGCTATGCCGCCGGCCTGGCACAAGGGCATCCGCCGCGTTCGCTGGCCGTCTTGCCTGGCGGCCAGCCGCACGCGATCGCGCAAGCGAGCCAACGCCTGACCGTGCTGTACGGCAGTCAGACCGGCAATGCCCGCCGGCAAGCCGAGCAACTGGCCGCCGAGGCCGAGGGCGCCGGGCTTAGCGTGCGCTTGCTGCGCGCCGACGCCTATCCCACCCGCGACCTCGCCAGCGAACGCTTGTTGTATGTGGTCATCAGCACCCAGGGCGAAGGCGACCCGCCGGACGATGCGATCGGGTTGGTCGAATTTCTGGCCAGCCGGCGCGCACCCAAGTTACCCGAGCTCAAGTACGCAGTGCTCGGCCTGGGCGATTCCAGTTATGCGGATTTCTGCGGTATCGCGCGGCGTATCGATGATCGCCTGGCCGAACTTGGCGGCAGCCGCGTACAGCCGCGTGGCGAAGCCGATCTGGATATCGACAGCGTCGCTGCGCCCTGGCGTGCGCAGGCACTCACGCATGCACGTGAGCAACTCAAGAGCGGCCCGCCCTCGGCCACCATCACGCCCTTGCGCAGTAGTGCAGCTGCGCCGGTGTGGTCGCATCAGCACCCGTTCGCTGCAGAGGTGCTGGCCAACCAGATCATCAGCGGGCGCGACTTCAAGGGGCCGCAATTTCGCGTGTATGGCTTGCCAGGTAAGCGCGTGCGTCATCTGGAATTTTCGCTGGAAGGCAGCGGGCTGAACTACGATCCAGGCGATGCGCTGGGTATCCGTCATCGCAATCCGCCCGCGCTGGTGGATGCGGTGCTGGAGACGCTGCGCCTGGATGGTCATACCGCGGTCACCCTCGGCGATGAGACTCTGGCCTTGCACGAATGGCTGGCCACCCAGCGCGAACTGACCAAGCTGTCGCGGCCGCTGCTGGCCGCACACGCCGAGCGTGCGCGCGCCGACGAGCTGCAAGCGCTGCTCACCCCGACCCAGACCGCCGGCCTGGCGTCATTGCTCGCCGATCACCAGTTGATCGACGTGCTGCGACGCTGGCCGGCGGATTGGGACCATGACAGCCTGCTGGCCACCCTGCGTCCGCTCACCCCACGCCTGTACTCGATCGCCTCCAGCCGCAAGCGCGTGGGCGAAGAAGTGCATCTGGTCGTGGACGAACTCACGTATCAGGCGCACGGGCATGCGCATCTGGGCTCGGCCAGCGGCTTTCTCGCTGCACTGCGCGAAGGCGACACCGCACCGGTCTACATCGAGCCGAACGAACGCTTCCGCGTGCCCGCCAATCCTGACCGCGACATTTTGATGATCGGCCCCGGCACCGGCGTGGCACCGTTCCGCAGCTTCGTACAGGAACGCGCCGAAAGCGGCGCAAAGGGACGCAACTGGCTGTTCTTCGGTGCCCAGCATTTCAATACCGATTTCCTGTATCAAGCCGAATGGCAACAGGCCTTGCAGCGCGGCGAGTTGCACGCGCTGGAAGTGGCGTTCTCACGCGATCAGGCCGAAAAAATCTACGTGCACCACCGCCTGCGCGCGCGCGGCGCCGAGGTCTACGCCTGGCTGCAAGGTGGTGCACATGTGTATGTATGCGGCGCCATCGGCATGGGCAAGGACGTGCACACCTCCCTGCTCGACATCGTCGCCGCCCACGGCGCCCTCGATGCGGAAGCCGCAGCAGCGTACCTCACCCAACTGCAAGTGGAGGGACGGTATGCGCGCGATGTCTATTAATGCCGGAAATCTGGAATGGAGAATCTGGACCGGGTACAGCCAACAACTGAATTTTCTCGATAGACCACGCCGCTTCTTACGATTCCCTATTGCCGATTCCCGACTCCCATGAGCCACTCCGTCGAAGACATCAAATCCGAAAGTCGCCGTCTGCGCGGGTCGCTGGAAAAGAGCCTGGCCGATGCGGTGACCGGTGCGTTGCGTGAGGACGATCAGACCCTGATCAAGTACCACGGCAGCTATCAACAGGACGACCGCGATATCCGCGATGAGCGCCGTCGGCAGAAGCTTGAGCCGGCGTATCAGTTCATGATCCGCACCCGCACGCCGGGCGGGGTGATCTCACCCACGCAGTGGTTGGCACTGGATAGCATCGCCACGCGGTACGCCAATCATTCGCTGCGCATTACCACGCGCCAGGCGTTCCAGTTCCATGGCGTGATCAAGCGCGAACTCAAGGCGACCATGCAGGCGATCAACGCAACCTTGATCGATACGCTGGCTGCGTGCGGCGATGTCAATCGCAATGTGCAGGTCGCAGCGAACCCGCTGCTGTCGCAGGCGCATGCCACGCTGTATGCCGATGCTGCGCGCGTGTCCGAGCATCTGTTGCCGAATACGCGTGCGTATTACGAAATCTGGCTGGACGAAGAGCGCGTCTCCGGCTCCGGCAGCGAAGAGGAACCGATCTACGGCAACCGATATCTGCCGCGCAAATTCAAGATCGGTTTCGCCGCGCCGCCGCTCAACGATGTGGACGTGTTCGCCAACGATCTTGGTTTTATCGCGATCCTGCGCGAGGGCGAACTGCTCGGCTACAACGTCAGCATCGGCGGCGGCATGGGCGCAAGCCACGGAGATGCAGAGACCTGGCCGCGCGTGGCCAACGTCATTGGTTTTGTCACCCGCGATCAGTTGCTGGATGTCGCTACTGCGGTGGTCACCACCCAACGCGACTTCGGCAACCGCGCAGTGCGCAAACGCGCGCGCTTCAAGTACACCATCGACGATCACGGTCTGGACACCATCGTGGCAGAGATCGAACGCCGCGCCGGTTTCGCGCTTCAGCCGGCGCAGCGGTTTGCGTTCGAGCACAACGGCGATCGCTACGGCTGGGTCGCAGGCGAAGACGGGCTATGGCATCTGACCCTGTCACTGCCGGCCGGGCGCATCGCCGATACCAAGACCGCTGCACATCTGAGCGGCCTGCGTGCGATTGCGAAATTGAACGTCGGGCAATTCCGCATGACGCCCAATCAGAACCTGGTCATCGCCGGCGTGCTGGCTAGCGAGCGCTCACGCGTCGATGCCTTGGTGGTGCAATACGCGCTGGATGCAGGCAATCGCGCGCCCACTGCGCTGGCCCGCGGCGCATTGGCCTGCGTGTCGCTGCCCACCTGCGGTCTGGCGATGGCCGAGGCCGAGCGGTATCTGCCCGACTTCAGCGCCGCCTTGCAACCGTTGCTGCAACAGCATGGGCTAGCGGACACACCGATCGTGCTGCGCCTGTCCGGCTGCCCCAATGGCTGCTCGCGCCCGTATCTGGCCGAGATCGCACTGGTGGGCAAGGCACCGGGCCGCTACAACCTGATGCTGGGTGGCGATCGCCGTGGCCAGCGCCTGAACACGCTGTACCGCGAAAACATCACCGAAGCGGACATTCTCGCCGCACTCGAACCGCTGCTGGCCCGCTATGCGGCCGAACGCGACCAGGCCGGCGACGAAGGCTTCGGCGACTTCCTGCATCGCAGCGGCCTGATCGCACTGCCGCCCTACCCCACACACCGCCACCTCGACCTGGAATTGCTCGCATGACCGCGCTGCCTGCTGCATCGATCACCACGTCCCCACTGGACGATCTGGACGCACTCAATACGCATTTGGAAACGCTGCAAGCGGATGCCCGTGTGGCCTGGGCGCTGCAGAATGGGCCGCAGAACGTTGCGCTATCGTCCAGTTTCGGCGCACAGTCGGCGGTCACCTTGCACCTGCTCACCCAGCAGCGCCCGGACATTCCGGTGATCCTGATCGATACCGGTTACCTGTTCCCGGAAACCTACCGGTTTGCCGACGCGCTGGCAGACCGGCTCAAGCTCAATCTCAAGGTCTATCGCCCGCTGGTCAGCCGTGCCTGGATGGAGGCGCGCCACGGCCGCCTGTGGGAACAGGGCATGGTCGGCATCGATCAGTACAACAACCTGCGCAAGGTCGAGCCGATGCGGCGCGCGTTGGACGAACTCAACGTGGGTACCTGGTTCACCGGCCTGCGCCGCAGCCAGTCCGGCGGCCGCGCGCAGACACCGATCGTGCAAAAACGCGGCGAGCGCTACAAAGTCAGCCCGATTGCCGACTGGACCGACCGCGACGTGTGGCACTACCTGCAGGCGCACGACCTGCCGTATCACCCGCTGTGGGAACAAGGCTACGTGTCCATCGGCGACTTCCACACCACGCGCCGCTGGGAACCGGGCATGCGCGAAGAAGACACGCGTTTCTTCGGGTTGAAGCGTGAGTGCGGCATCCATGAGGACATCTGATCAACGGCGCTGCGTTCGGCCGATCCAGTAACGATCCAACAGCCACATCAGTAACAACGACACGCCGACCAGCGGGAAGATCAGCCCGCACAGCACCAACAAAAGCATCAGACCGCGCAACGTGCCTGAATCAGCCGGCAGTGGCGGCACACCCAGCCCGCCGAGCGGGCGACGTTTCCACCACATCACTGCAGCGCTCACGCACAACAGCACGATCGCCGCGCACGCCAGCAACAGGATCAGCTGATTGGCAGTGCCGTATTGCTGGCCCAGGTGCACATTGATGCCCCATTCCAGCGCGCGCCCCATCGGCCCGTAATCGCGATACGTCATGTCCAGCAGCACCGCACCGCTGTACTGATCCAGATGGATCACGCGCTGACGTGTCAGATCGGCAGGATACACCGAGGCGGTATAGACGCCGGTCGTGCCGCGCGGCGGTGACACGCTGTAGCCCGGCGCAATGCCGAGCGCAGCGAACCGCGCCATCGCCGTATTCAACCCGATTGCCCCGTGTTCGGGCGCAGCGACACTGCCCGTGCCACCGTGGGCCGCGTGCTCTGGCTTCTCTGACGGGTCTAAGTCGCCTGAGTGCTCTGAGTGGTCCGAATGTTCTAATTGATCTGCATGAGCAGCACGCAGGCTAGCCCCTCTCCCCTCGGGGAGATAAGGCACTGCTTGGGCGCCACTGGCGCGCGTGCCTTGGAGCGCCCGCGCTGCTAGCGCGGGCCGGGGGGCGGAGCGGCGGTCGTGGTGAGGGTCGGTCGCACGCACTGCGTCTGCTCGCAGCCCTCCCACCTGCCCGTCACGCAACCCCTCATCCAATCCAACAGCTTCGCGCTCGGGCACAACAGACTCCGGCACACGCGCCTGCCGCAACGACCACGCCGGATCGGTCGTATCGGACAACCGCTGCTGCGACATCGGCTGCTGCACCCGTAGCCCAAGCGGATACCCAAAATCGTGCCCATTGACCCAGCGATTGACCTGCGCGCCCCATAACCACGACCACGGCATGCCGGTCAGCGCCAGAAACAGCAACACAGCGCCCACACTCGCACCAGTAACCGCATGTACATCACGCCAGAACACCCGTTGCGTCGGCTTGCCGCGCACACTGACCACCCCGCCGCGTCGCCCGCGCGGCCACCATAGATACACACCGGTCAGCACCAGCACGATCGCCCAGCCAGCCGACATTTCGATCAACCCACGCGCAAACGGCCCGATCAACTCAAGGCTGTGCAGCCGACGAATCGTCCAGGCCCACGTGCCATGCTCGGGCAGCGTGCCAAGCACGCGTGCGCGATACGGGTCTACATACACCACTTGTCGCGCACCTTGCGCATCCACCAACCCGATTTCGGCACTGGCATCGGCGCGTTTGGGCGTGGTGTAACGGAACAACGTGCCGGCATATGCGCGCTGCGCCGCATCGACCAGTTGCTGCGCAGACACACGCGCCCCGCCCACCGGCACCACTTTCAACCCATGGTGCACGCTGCGATCGATCGCGTCCTGATACAGAAACGCCGCACCGGTCAGCGCCAGCCAACTAATGAAGGGAAGCACCAGCAAACCTGCATAGAAATGCCAGCGCCACACCGCGCGATAGAAACGCCAGCGGCTGTCTTGACCCAGCTCGGTCACAGCATCTTGTGCAGTCGATACGCGCATCAGAAGCTCCAATCCCACGACAGCGACAACGCACGCCCATCGCCAGGCGAATAACCAGAACTACCGCTGTCGTACCAGGCGTACACATACGCGCGATCGGTGACATTGCGCAGTTGCAGGCTGAGCGCATTGCGCGCATCCACGTTCCAGCGCGCGCCCAGATTGAGCAATGCATAGCCACCGGTACGGCCCAGCGTGTTGCTGCGTTCCAGATAATAATCGCCTTGCGCATTGCCCCAGGCGCTGAGCTGCACGGCCGAATTGAGCTGCCACTCCAGTCCGGCAGTCGCCAGCCAGTGAGGCACGTTTTCGATCTCCTTGCCGCGCGTCGCGGGCGCACTCGGGTCCGGCGTGGCGATGCTCGCCTTTTGCCGCGAGTACGATAGCCAGGCACGCCAGTGTTCGGCCGGCTGCAGATTCAGTTGCGCATCCCAACCGCGCCGCAGCGTGCGCCCCACATTGGCCACATCGCCGACACCGGCCACCCCGTTCACTCCCAGAATCGTCGCAACTTCGCCAGAGGCGCGTTGTTCCCAATACGCCAGGCGACCGTCCATCACCGCC
This sequence comes from Xanthomonas populi, assembly GCF_002940065.1. GTDB lineage: Bacteria > Pseudomonadota > Gammaproteobacteria > Xanthomonadales > Xanthomonadaceae > Xanthomonas > Xanthomonas populi. The sequence goes on along the minus strand of NZ_MDEJ01000022.1, from coordinate 25,805 downwards.
GATGGGGCGAACTTGAAACCGGCCTCCCAGCCATCGTTGATCGATGGGCCCAGATTGCCGGGCTGGCGGCGATACGTACCATCGCCGCTGCCGATCTGGAAGGTGCGCCCCCAGTTCGCATACACGCTGCTGCGCTCGGCCAGCCGATAGCTAGCGCTGAGCTTGGGTTGTTTGATGGCGCCGTAATCGTAGGTGGGCGCATCGATGCCGGCGCCCACATCGTGCAGCTGCCCATCGACGCGGTCGATGCGGTAGCCCGGCACCAACTGCAGGCGCTCGATCGGCGTCAGCACCGCTTGCACATAGGCACCGCGCGTGCGCAGGTCGTAATGCCAATCGCGCAATTGTGCACCGCGCACGCGTGCCACGGTGCGGTAACGCTGCGACTGATTGTCCTGCCACTGCGCATCCAAGCCGGCTTCCAGGTTGGCGCTCAGCGCACCCCAGTCGGGCTGCCAGTTACCACGCAGCAACACCCCGCGATGGGTTTCATCGGTATCGCGCTCCTGCTGCAGGCCGGCGGCGGAAAACCGCACCCAGCGACGATTGCGGTAGTCGTTCTGGTAGGCCTTCGCGCTCCACTGCGCATCGCCACCCAGCGTGCCGTCCGCCTGCAAGGCGGTCTGCCGAACCTGACGTTCGCTGCGATCGTCTTGCGCATAACTCGGCGAACTGCGCGGCACAGCACGCGCGGTGGCCGCATCCAGATAACCCGCTTCCAGCGCATGGTTGTCGTAGTAACGCGTGGTGAGCCCGGTACGGAAGACGCCATCTGGGTCGGTGTAGAACCACTTGCCGGCCACGCTGCGTTTGCGCGCGTCGGCATGGTCGCGGTAGCCATCGGAATCGCGCCACGCCAGTACGTAGTTCTGGCTCCAAGCGCCATGTTCGATGCCCTTGCTCAACTGCACCTCGCGCGCACCGAAACTGCCGGCCGTCGCGCTCAGGCGACCGTCGTTGCCACCGGTGCGGGTCAGCACATCCACGCTGCCGGCAATCGCGTTCAAGCCGTAGCGTGCCTCGTTGGTGCCGCGCACGATTTCGATCGCGCTGATGTCCTGGGGAAACACCGCATCCAGATACGGCATGCCACCGGCATTGTCGTTGCTGGGGATGCCGTCGATCAGCAGCTTGACCGCATTGATCCGCCCCTCGCCATTGAAGCCACGGAACGAGAACCGCCCCGCATCGGTGCCCATGCGGAACTGGGTGACCTGCACACCAGGCGCGCGCATCAGCAGCTCCCAGCTGTAGTCCACATGCTGGTCGTGCAGCAGCTCGCCGCCGATCACATTCACCGAACTCAGCACGCGTGCCGTGCTCGGGCTGCGCCGGGTCTGCGCGCTCACCTGCACCTTGCCCAGCGTCAATGCCGCATCCTGTGCTTGCACCGATACGGCAGGCCCCCACACCAGCGCCAACGACGGCGCGTACCACAGCGTTTTCAACAATCGCAATCGCATGACCAACCCTTCGCCGTGCCGGCACGGCAACACCGCCGTGCGCCGCGGCGATACAGCGGACACAGGCATCAATCAGAACGCGAGTCGCCCACGCAGTTGCGTGAAGGCACGCCTGAGATCAGGCGCGCAGTAAACAAAACGTAGCGGACGCTCGCGATGGGACCAGACCTAGCCGTGTGCGGTGGCCCACGTGCCCCGAGTGCGGCCCAGCGCACTACCGGCCCTGTGTGTGCATGGGTGTGCACGGGCACCGGGGCCGGCCGGATCTGCAGCAAACACAGCACCACCAGCGCCAGCCACGGCAGCAGGCGCGCGGCCAGCACGCAGTAATCGCAGGCTTCGCCGTGCGTGGCGGCAGCATGTTTGCCGGTTTGCGGCTTGGCTGGCGACACGACGCTATCGTGCTGATGCGCGGCAGTCTGCGCCAACATGGCTCGGTGATCCGTATGCAGCGAACCGCCCATGCCCAGTGCCGGCCCGCTCATGCACATCGGTTCGGCGGATTGCGCCTGGCTCCAACGGCTGATCAGGGGCGCCACCAGCATCAGCGCCACCGCCAGACAGGCAAGCAGGTGCAGCCAACGGTGGCGACGCAACGAACGCATCGCGTGAGTGTAAGCCGCTGCATGCCGCGGGGCGATGGTTGCGGCAGGTGCGCGACCGGATGTCGCACCCTGGCGCGTCGCAACCACCCTCGCCTCAGCTCCTACCAGCGGCAATACCCTGCACGATCTGCGCCACGACACCGCAAACACACCCAAACGCCGCTTCCACTGTAGAGGCTGGCAGTCACAGTTCTATCAGTGCGCGTGATCGCGCGCACATGGTGGCCCCTGCCATGCCCTATGCTTGTCGCTTATCCACATCCATTCCTGCGCGCGCATGAGCACCGTCCTGTCCGATCAAGCGGCTGAGCATTTTCCCTGCGCGCCCAAACCAGCGAGCGAAGCGTTACGCCTTCAGGCGCTACGCAGCTACGGCATTCTCGATACGCCACGCGAAGCCGCATTCGAAGACATCACCAAGCTGGCTTCGATCATCTGCCAGACCCCGATCGCGCTGATCAGCCTGGTGGACGCCGACCGTCAATGGTTCAAGAGCGAGTTGGGCATGGGCGAGCGCGAGACGCCGCTGTTCAAGTCGATGTGCGCGCATGCGCTGCTCGACAACGACGTAATGGTGGTACCCGACACGCGCGAAGACAGCCGCTTTGCACGCAACCCGCTGGTCACCAGCGAGGTGCCACTGTGTTTTTATGCCGGTGCCTTGCTCAAGACCAGCGAAGGCCTGCCGCTTGGCACGGTCTGCGTGCTGGACCGGCAACCGCGCCAGCTCACCGACGAACAGGTCGAAGCGCTGCGCGCGCTGGCACGCCAGACCATGGCGCAGCTGGAACTGCGCCGCGCGCTGCTGATCGCCGAAGAGTCCGACCACTATCGCAGACGTCTGATGGCCATCGCCGGGCACGATCTGAAGACCCCGCTGCGCACTGCGGCCTATGCCATCGACAAGATGCGCCGGCACGCCAATGTCGACTCCGTCCCCACCCTGGTGACCGCGCGCGATGCGATCGGCCTGGTCGGGCGGAGCCTCGACGAACTGGCCACGTTGGCCGCCACCAGCAAGGCGGCCTCACCGGATCTGCAGCCGCTGGCACTGGAAGACGTGCTGCACGCGGTGCTCGGCGTGTGGCGGCAGCCGGCGGTCAACAAGTCTCTGGCCTTGCACCACGTGCCCACCTCGCTGCGCGTGCGCAGCCACCCCACGCTGCTGACCACGCTGATCGGCAACCTGGTTGCAAATGCGGTCAACTACACCGAACGTGGGCGCGTGCTGGTCGGCGCCCGCCGCCGGCCCGGCTACGCCGTGGTGGAAATCATCGACAGCGGCATCGGCTTGAACCTGGAACAGCCCGACCAGGTGTTCCAGGCCTTTCGCCAGGCCGACCCGAACAGCGAAGGGCTAGGCATCGGTCTCTGGATCGTGCACCGCACCGCCGAAACCCTGGGCTGCGAGGTGGACGTGCGCCTGCGCCCTGCAGGCGGCACCTGCTTCTCGGTGCGCATCCCGCTGGCTTAATTGCAGCGTTTGCTTCGCGCAAAAAAAGGCGGACCCGAGCCCCTGACCCGGATCCGCCGCCAAGCACGCCAGGCCTCTCCCAAGGGACCCGGGTGCGCGAGGCCGCGCCATCACGCAGCCTCGCGCAACGATGATGCGACAGCGCTAGCAACCCCTCGACCACACCACCAAACAGACCAACCATGCGAGGTCTGCATCGCCGGTCCTGCACCGTCCACCCCTAGACGTCAGAGAGCGTCGCGTTATGGTTGCCATAAGGGTTTTCGACAGCGCAGCGCGCAACTTGATGCGTGCCGACAACGCCGGCCCGGCAGCCCTGACACGTGTAGGGAGAATCACTGACAGCGTGTTCTGGTGTTACCGCGAGCGTGCGCGCATGCTGTTGATCGCGTTAAGGTTTTTCGTCAACGCTTACGTTGCAGTGCAGCATCCAGATGCGGTCACACGTGCAATAGATGAGGCCGTCAAAGCTCAGGTTCGGGGGCGTCCTGCCGCGCAAACCACTGTGCCGAATGCACCTCTTCCGCCGCGACCTCCAGCAGTTGGCGCAGCACCGCCAGCAGAATTTGCACCTGCGTGCCGCCGGCCTGCACTGCCACCCATAACGCTTCGTGATGCGGGTCGGCCAGCACTGTCAGCAATGCCTGCTCGCGCCCCTCGACACTGGCGGACAACTGCAACGACATGCCGCCGTCCTGGTCGGGCGACCATAGCCGGCTGAGAGGCGGACGTTGCGGCTCGGTCATCGGTTGCAGTGCCTCACAGTGGCGAACAGGGATCGCGCGCGCAGACAACCGGAATCGGTACACCCCGCGCTCAGACCGCAGTGTAATAACAGTTCCTATCGATTCCGAACACTGACCGCCAGCATGATGCAGTCGCACAGTTGCTAAGTGGACGTACTTGCGGCATGTCTCATGCTGGTACACATGCAAGCGTCCGCAGCAACCGAAGCAATCCCATGAAACAGGCAGACGTCGTCTGCAGCGTCGATCGGTGCGCGGTGCCGCATCCGGGAGCGGGACACGCGGCAAGTACGTCTTTGTAGGCTCGGTGGCGGCATCCATGCCGCCACACGGTGCCGCACCCGGATACGGCACCACGCCTCCACCCTCTGCGGCTGCTGATGGGCAAGCAATACCTTCGCTTTTCCTGCAGACACCGACAGCATACGCGCGTACCGGCGTGGGACCTGTTGCGGCATAGATGCACCTAAATGGACGTACTTGCGGCGTGTCCCACGCTGGCACGCGCGCAAGCGCCCCCCAGTGACCAAAGCATTCTCAAAAACACAGCAGACGTCGTGAGCAAGTTTGGTTGACACGCAGTGCAGCCTTCGATGGGCCGCTCAGCTGGTAATGGTCTGGGTCAGCGATTCCCAGGTCGGCGGCAGCGGCCAATTCGGCGCCTGGTTGCCATCCAGCACCCGCCGCAGATCGCGTTTGTCGATCTGCGGCGCCAGCACATGCACCAGGTCCACCGCATAATCGCGCAGCACGCGGTCGCGCGGCAGCACCGCCCAGGCGATGCAATTGGCAATCGGCGCCGGTGCCGGCCAGGCGCGCAGATCCTCGTCGTTGGCGCTGACCGCCATCTCCGCCAACAGGCCAACGCCGAGCCCGGCTCGCACGTAGGTCTTGATCAGGTCCGCATCCAGCGCGGTCAGCGCGATACTCGGCTCCAGCCCGACTTGTGCAAACGCGCGCTTCAGCGACGAGCCCGGCCGCGTGGAAGATTCGTAACTGATCAACGGGTACTGCGACAACGCCTGCATGTCCGGCGCGGTGCGTGCCTGATCCAGCGGATGGCCGCGCGGCACGATCACCAGCCGACGCCAGCGATACAGCGGCACCGCGATGCCGGCGCTCGGCTCGCCTCCGGCGGTGCTGACCACGGCGATGTCAGCATCGCCCTGGCTGAGCAGATCCAGCGCCGCGCTTTCGGCGGCCTGTTGCAGATGCACGCTGACCTGCGGGTAGGCGTGCTTGATCTGCGCCACTGCCGGCGGCAGCACGAAGCGCGCTTGGGTGTGGGTGGTGGTCAAGGTCAGCTGCCCCTGGCTCTCGCGGCGCTGGTTGGCCGCATAGGTGCGGATATTATTGGCTTCCGAGAGCACCGAGCGCGCGCATTCGATCACTTCCACGCCAGCCGGCGTCACCGCGTCCAGGCTGCGCCCCTTGCGCACGAACAACAGAAAACCCAGCTCGTCCTCCAGCTGCTTGAGCTGCTTGGACAGACCGGGCTGGGTCGCATGCACGCGTGCGGCGGCGAGCGTAATGTTCAGCTCGGCATCGGCGATGGCGACCAGATAACGAAGTTGGGTCAGCGTCATGGGCTTACATCCAAAAAAGCGCGAGGCGCCACGAAGGACTCGACTGTAGAGGAGTTCTGCAGGTCAGCTTATAACCGAACGCTATTTTCAGGGTGTATGAAGTCATTTCCGACCGCTATATGCCGGCGTTACGGTCTCGCCCTGCCTTCGGAATCCTTCGTTCGTGCCCTCTGTGTTCCCGCTCCTTGCCGACCTGTGTGGCCGAGCCGTCCTGGTGATCGGCGGCGGCGGCGATGCCGAGCGCACCACGGCCGCGTTGCTGCAGGCCGGCGCGCTGCCGCTGGTGGGCGCACCGGAACTCACCCCGCAATTGCGCAACTGGGCGCAGGCCGGGCAGCTGCGCTGGTTGTCGGGCCGGTTCGACCCGGCATGGCTGGAATTGCCCGATCACCCGGTCTGGCTGACCATCGCCGCCAGCGAGGCAGCCGAACTCAACGACGCCTTGCGCGCTGCGGCAACCGCGCGGCGCCTGCTCACGCACGATGCCGCGCCGGCCGTTTCCACAGCGACACCAGTACGTTCCCCGGCAAAGCGCACCGTGGTCGGCACGCTGTCCCCCGGCAGCGTGACCCTGGTCGGCGCCGGCCCCGGAGATCCCGGCCTGCTCACCCGGCATGCGTTGCGCGCGCTACGCCAGGCCGATGTGCTGCTCTTTGATCGCCTGGTCAGCCCGCAGATCCTGCGGCTTGCACGTCGCGACGTACTGCGCGTGGAAGTCGGCAAGTCAGCGCAGGGACACAGCACCCGCCAGGAGCAGATCCACGCGTTGATGCGCGAGCATGCGCGCGCCGGTCGCCGCGTCGTGCGCCTGAAAGGCGGCGACCCGTTCGTGTTCGGCCGTGGCGGCGAAGAGCTTGAATTCCTGCGCGCGCACGGTATCGGCTTCCAGGTCATTCCCGGCATCACCGCCGCGATCGCCTGCGCCGCCTACGCCGGCATTCCGCTCACACATCGCGACCACGCGCAATCGCTGCGGCTGATCACCGCACACTGCAAGGAGTCGCTGGACACGCTCGACTGGCACGCGCTCGGCCAGGAACGCCAGACCCTGGCCTTCTACATGGGTGTGGCGGGCCTGGACGGCATCCAGCAGCGCCTGCTGCAGGCCGGCCGCGCGCCCGCCACGCCGTTCGCGCTGGTGGAAAACGGCTCACGCCCGCAGCAACGCGTGATTACCGGCACCCTCGCCAGCCTTGCTGCCATCGCGCAGCAGCATGCGGTGCAGGCACCTGCGCTGCTGATCCTTGGCGAGGTGACCGCGCTTGCCGCGACATTGCACTGGTTCGGCGCGCCGCCGCTGACCGGGCAGCCGCCTCTGCACTCACTTGGTCCAACGCCCGACGCGCCCACACTCGCCCACGCAGCCTGATCCCGACGGAGACCCCATGGCCCTGTACGACAACATCCTCGACACCATCGGGCTTACCCCGGTGGTCAAACTCCATCGCCTCGCACCCGAGCACGTGACCCTGTACGTCAAGGTCGAGGCGTTCAATCCGGGCGGCTCGGTCAAGGACCGGCTGGCGCTGGCGATCGTTTTGGACGCCGAGCAGCGCGGCCTGCTCAAGCCAGGCGACACGATTGTCGAGGCCACCTCCGGCAATACCGGTGTGGCGCTGGCAATGGTGGCCGCCGCACGCGGCTACAAATTCGTCGCCACCATGGTGGAAACCTTCTCCATCGAGCGCCGCAAACTGATGCGCGCGTATGGCGCCAAGGTCATCCTGACCCCGGCCGCCGAGCGCAGCAGCGGCATGGTGCGTAAAGCCAAGGAACTGGCCGAGCAGCACGGCTGGTTTTTGGCCAGCCAGTTCGCCAACCCGGCCAATCCTGCCTATCACCGCAACACCACTGCGGCGGAAATCCTGCGCGACTTCGCCGGCCACCGGCTGGACCATTTCGTCACCGGCTGGGGCACAGGCGGCACGCTCACCGGTGTGGGCGAAGTGCTGCGCGTGGCTCGCCCGGAAGTGCGCATCACCGCCACCGAGCCGGCCGGAGCCGCATTGCTGCAAGGCCAGGACTGGAAGCCCCACAAGATTCAGGGCTGGACCCCTGACTTCGTGCCCGAAGTGCTCAACCGCGATGTCGCACACGAAGTGCTCAGCGTGGAAGACACCGACGCGATCAGCGTGGCGCGCCGCCTGGCCGCCGAAGAAGGCATCTTCACCGGCATCTCCGGCGGCGCCACCGTCGCCACCGCATTGCGCGTGGCCGAAAGCGCGGTGCCCGGCGCGGTGGTGCTGGCGATGCTGCCCGATACCGGCGAGCGTTACTTTTCCACGCCGCTGTTCGCCGATATCAACGAAGGCTCCGACGACGATTGGTTGGCTGGTCTGCCCTGATCGCTCAGGTTGTGTGTTTGCAGGCACAGGCCGCGCCCACAGCGCGGCCTGTTTGCTTGTCGTCGTTCCAGTCATCGCCCTCGCCTTCTTCAGCATGCACTCGCGCATTGCCGCAGAGACGTCGGACACCGCCAAGCTTTTTGTAGATCGCTCTGTGCGGAGCAGCTTGCACTGCGGCGCCCGCGCACTCCCGCCCATGTCAAGGAAACGTTAGGGTGGCAGCCGTGATGCAGGGAGAACCGTCGTGAGCAATCGGCCATATAGACACAGCAACACCCGCGCTTCGGGCGCCATGGCTGGTCAAGATCACCTCGCCTGCTCACTTTGCGCTGGCACTAGGCTTAGGTGCCTGGCTGCAAAGCGCGTTGGACCTGCCATTGCCTGCGCCAACGCCGTTGGCCTGGATCGAACTATCCGGCGGCGTGATCGCCGGTCTCGGGCTGGCACTGGCGGTGAGCTGCTTCATCCTGTTCGCGCGTCGCCGCACCACCATCATGCCCAACGTCCATCCTTCGCGGCTGGTGCTCGACGGCCCGTATCGCTTCACCCGCAACCCGATGTATCTGGCACTGGTGCTGAGCTATGGCGTCCTGTGTCTGCAACTTGGTCTGCTGTGGGCGGTCGCGTTGTTTCCGCTGCCATGGCTCGCCCTGCAGCTCTACGTCATCCCATTCGAACAAGCGCGTCTGCGCAGCGAATTCGGCCGCCATTACAGCGCCTATTGCGCGCGCGTCAGGCGCTGGTTGTAGTCCTCGATCGTCGATGACATCGCTGCGATGCGATTGAGCAGATCAATCGCATCGGCGCGTTCGCGTGGTCCGTCTGCCGTCGACGCACGCACGCTCAGGCAGTCGCAGTGGCTGAGATGAATGGGCGCTAGCGTGCCCCTTCCGCAACGCGTGCCCCATAACGCGTTGCTCATGCGCACCCTCTAACTATCGCGCCATGAAGATCGAAGTCTGGCAAGGCGACATCACCGAACTCGACATCGACGTCATCGTCAATGCCGCCAACGAATCACTGCTTGGCGGTGGCGGCGTGGATGGTGCCATCCATCACGCAGCCGGCCCGCGCCTGCTGCAAGCCTGCGAGGCGCTGCCGCAAGTGCGTCCAGGCGTGCGCTGCCCCACCGGCGAAATTCGCATCACCGACGGCTTCGATCTCAAGGCCCGCCATGTGTTCCACACCGTCGGCCCGGTGTGGCGCGATGGCAAACACAACGAGCCGGAACAACTCGCCAACTGCTATTGGCAGTCGTTGAAACTGGCCGAGCAGATGCTGCTGCATTCGATCGCGTTCCCGGCGATCAGCTGCGGCATTTACGGCTATCCGCTGTATCAGGCCGTGCGCATCGCCGTTACCGAAACGCGTGCTTGACAGCGTTCGCACCAGGTGCCCAAGCACATCGTGCTGGTGGCCTACAACGAAGCGACCTTCAAGGCGTATCAGCAAGCGCTTGCTGCACAGGAAACTGCTCCCGCCTGAGGCACGGAGTTACAGGTTGAAGATGACGAGCGCCGTGAGGCGCTCGTTGCGTTTGGGGGCGACGCAGAAACTGCTCGATCGGTTCAAACGCAAACGCCGGCATTGCTGCCGGCGTTTTTTCTTACGGTTGATCCGGACCAGGAGCGGCCAACAAACCGATCAGCCCTTCCACTTGCCCAGCGCGGCCAGACCGTTTTCCTTGGCGCGCTCATAGATGATCTGCTGCGCCTTGGCGACGTTGCCGGTCATGTCCTTGGCCCACAGCTTCAGTGCGGCCTGCTGCATCGCACGGCCATAGGAGAAGCTCAGCGGCCACGGCAGATTGCCGAGCTGGTGCATCTCGTTGAGGTGCGCAGTGGACTGCTCGTCGCTCTGGCCGCCGGACAGGAACACGATGCCCGGCAGGATCGCCGGTACGGTCGACTTCAGGCACATCACAGTGGACTCGGCGACTTCTTCCACACCGGCCTGTTCTTCGCAGCCCTTGCCGGAGATGACCATTGAGGCCTTCAGGATGGTGCCTTCGAGCACGACATTTTGCTCATACAGTGCGCCGAACAGCGAACGCAGCGTGGCTTCGGTGACTTCGTAGCAGGTCTCGATGTCGTGGTTGCCGTCCATGATCACTTCCGGCTCGACCATCGGCACCAGGCCCTGCTCCTGACACAGCGCGGCGTAACGCGCCAGCGCATGCGAATTGGCCTCGATGCAGGTGCCTGACGGCATGTCTTCGCCGATGTTGATGACTGCACGCCACTTGGCGAAACGCGCGCCCAGCGTGTAGTACTCCTCAAGGCGTGCACGCAGACCGTCCAGGCCTTCGGTGACCAGCTCGCCCGGCATGCCGGCCAGCGGCTGCGCGCCCTTGTCGACCTTGATGCCCGGGATGATGCCGTGGTCTGCCATGTACTTGGCGAACGGCACGCCGTCCTTGGTCTTCTGACGGATGGTCTCGTCGAACAGGATGGCGCCGGAGATGTAATCGCTCAGCTTGGGCGTGGTCAGCAGCAGTTCGCGATACGCGCGACGGTTTTCTTCGATGTTCTCGATGCCGACGCTGGCAAAACGCTTGGCGATCGTGCTGGTCGATTCGTCGATGGCGATGATGCCCTTGCCCGGGGCGACCATGGCCTGGGCGGTTTCGGCAAGCTGTTCGATGCTCATGTAGTTCCTGTGGCAGCTGCGGGGGAGAACGAAAGTATAGCGACGAAAGTCGTACACATTGCTTCACGGAATGTCTGCAACCGATTACACGTGTCCTGCATGACAGGATGTGTGGCGCGGCGCGCATCGCGATGTGTATGCGTGCCGACAATGCTTGTTGCCGATGTCATCGCTGGCAAGACAGCAGACGGGACAAGGCATTGGCATGTTCGATGTAGATGTGTGTGTGGTGGTCATGCCAGCACAACTAACGACCCGGGTGCTTGAAGTCACGCAGCACGTGTTTGCACACAGATCCTGGCCGCTTGAAGTTGCAGCGGGATGTGTACCGACAACGCATCGAACTGGTGCGTGCATGGCGTCTTCTATGGCGCCTCGCCTGCGCAAACCATCGGCAATAAACACCACCCGAAAAATCCGACACGGCACAACGGCGACCCGCAGGCCGCCGTTGTGTCGGCACTCGCGATTGCATCGCACATCGCGCGTTTCACAGACGCGCGATGTCATCACGACACAAGCGTGACTATAGCTCGCCCAATCCGCTGGCGCGGCCGTCTTCGCCCACTTCCAGCAGACGCAAGGTGTTGGTGGCGCCATGGGTTTCCATATGCTCGCCGCTGGTGAACACCACGCGGTCGCCAGGTCCCATGCGCTCGTTCTCCACCAGCAGACGGATCGCCGCACGTGCGGCCTCGCGCGGGGTGAGGCCGCGGCTGTCGAAGCTGATCGGGAACACGCCACGCACCATCGCCATGTGGCGGCGTGCGCCATCGTGACGGGTGAACGCGTAGATCGGCATGTTGGAGCGGAAGCGCGACAGGTAACGCGGGGTGCCGCCGGATTCGGTCAATGCGACCACACCGGCCAGACCGATGTGCTCGGACAGGAACATCGTCGCCATCGCAATCGCCTGGTCGGCGCGCTGCAGATTGCGTTGCGCCGCTTCAAAGTCGGTGTCGAACTCGAACTGGCGCTCGGCACCCAGACAGATGCGCGCCATCGCTTCCACCGCACGCACCGGATAGGCACCGGCAGCGGTTTCGGCCGAGAGCATCACCGCGTCGGTGCCGTCGATGACCGCATTGGCCACGTCGAGCACTTCGGCACGGGTTGGGATCGGGCTTTCCACCATCGACTGCAGCATCTGCGTGGCGGTGATCACCACTTTGTTCTGCGCCAGCGATTCGCGGATGATCTTCTTCTGCAGACCCGGCAATTCGGCATCGCCGATTTCCACACCCAAATCGCCGCGCGCCACCATCACCACGTCGGAGGCTTCGACGATCTCGACCAGGTTCTCGATCGCTTCGGTGCGCTCGATCTTGGACACCAGCGCGGCATCGCAGCCGTGCTGGCGTGCGATGCGACGCGCGTCGTTCATGTCTTCGGCATTGCGGCAGAACGACACTGCGATGAAGTCCACACCGATCTTGGCGACGATGCCGATCAATTCCTTGTCGCGCTCGGTCAGCGCGCCCAGCGACAACCCGCCGCCCTGCTTGTTCAAGCCCTTGCGGTCGGACAACACGCCATCGTTGAGCACCGTGGTGACGATGCGCTGCCCCTGCACTTCGGTCACCTGCAGCTGCACTAGACCATCGTCCAGCAGCAGCACATCGCCCGCAGCCACGTCCTGCGGCAAGCCCAGGTAGCTGACGCCCACCTGATGCTGGTCGCCGGCCGGGGCATTGGCATCGGCCAACAGGTCGAAGCGCTCGCCCATGATCAGCTTGATCTTGCCTTCGGCAAAGCGCTCAATGCGGATCTTCGGGCCGGGCAGATCGGCCAGGATGCCGACCTCGGCACCGACACGCACTGCAGCGGCGCGTACTTCGGCCGCACGCTTGGCCTGGCCGGACGGATCGCCGTGGCTGAAATTGAGGCGCACCACGTTGACGCCCGCCTTGAACAAAGCGTCCAGCACACCGGGGGGATCCGTGGCCGGTCCAAGCGTTGCGAGGATTTTGGTGCGGCGTTGGCGTTCTTTCATGATGGCCTCCCTGTAAAAGCCGCGAAACTTAACACACGCGTCACCTACCCAGGATGGCATTACGGCATAGCCACCCTTGCATTCCGGCATGTCCGAAGACAGTGCGAGACAGTACGTACGCTTTCCGCATCGGCTGGCGCGCCGTTGGACGTTGCTGTGGGCTGCCACCCTAACCCGGCAGCGGTGAAGGTCTCACGGTTCGGAGCGGCAACTAGAGGGCGGTGCTCGGAGCGCGGATGCTGCAAAATGATCGCAGCATCCGCGTACTGGTCCCCATTTGCGAGCGCCGGCCGCGCTCGCCTGGCGGTGCGCGCAGCTGCTTTGTCCGTCACTGCTCATGCATCGATCAAGGCGCGCAACTCGGCAGGCCTGTGCGCGATCGCACCGGCCCCGGCTGTGCGCAGTTCAGCTTCGTCACCGAAGCCCCACAACACGCCGATGCTCTGGATGCCATGGTGATTGGCGCCATCGATATCCATGCGGCGGTCGCCGATCATCACGCAGCCGGTTTTTTCGATCTTCAAACGGCGCAGTGCTTCGGCGATGAGGTCCGGCTTGAAGCGACGCTCGCCGTCTTCGCTTGCACCAATCACGTCTTCGAAGCACGCACCAAAGGGCAGATGCTCGACGATGCGGCGCGCGTAGCGCTCGTTCTTCGAGGTGACTACCGCCAGGCGGTGACCGGCGCGATGCAGGCCGGTGATGACGTTGCCGATGTCGTCAAACACGCTGAGCTCGGTCCAGCCCACCGCGTCGTAGCGCGCGCGATAGGCCGCCAGCGCGCGCTGCACCCGTTCCGGATCATCCGGAAAGCACTCGGCAAAACTGTCGCGTAAGGGCGGGCCGATCCACGCGCGCAGGGTCTGCACCGATGGACGCGGCTGGCCCACCTCGTCGAAGGCATGCACGATGCTGGCGACGATGCCCGGCTCCGAATCGACCAGGGTGCCGTCCAGATCGAAAAACAGCGTGGCTGCACTCACTTGCCGCGCGCCTCGAGTGCGGCCACGGCCGGCAGGGTCTTGCCTTCCAGAAATTCCAGAAACGCGCCGCCACCGGTGGAGATGTAGGTGACGTCCTTGGCGATGTGGTACTTGTCGACGGCCGCCAGGGTGTCGCCACCGCCTGCAATCGAGAACGCATTGGAACTGGCGATTGCACGCGCCAGCGTTTCGGTGCCGTGGCTGAAGGGCTCGAATTCGAACACGCCTACCGGCCCGTTCCACACCACGGTGCCGGCGCTGGCGATCAACTCGGCATAGCGCGCGGCGGTCTGTGGGCCGATATCCAGAATCAGGTCATCGGCCTCGACGGCATCGAGCGACTTCACGGTGGCTTGCGCATCGGGCAGAAACTGCTTGGCCACGACCACATCGTTGGGCAGCGGGATCTCCGCACCGCGCAGCTTGGCATCGGCGACGATCTGGTTGGCGGTGGGAATCAGATCCGGCTCGTTCAAGGACTTGCCGACGTCATGCCCGGCTGCGGCGATAAAGGTGTTGGCGATGCCGCCGCCGACGATCAGTTGATCGACCTTGTTGACCAGATTGGCCAGCAGCTCCAGCTTGGTGGAGACCTTGCTGCCGGCCACAATCGCCAGCAGCGGCTTGGCCGGGTTGTCCAGCGCCTTGGCCAGCGCGTCCAGTTCGGCCATCAACAGCGGGCCGCCTGCAGCCACCGGGGCGAAACGGATCACGCCGTGCGTGGAGGCCTGCGCGCGATGCGCGGTGCCGAACGCGTCCATGACGAACACATCGCACAGCGCGGCGTACTTGCGCGCCAAGGCTGCGTCGTCCTTACCCTCGCCGACATTCATGCGGCAATTTTCCAGCAACACCACCTGGCCCGGCGCCACCTCGACATCGTCGACCCAATCGCGCATCAGCGGCACGTCCATGCCCAACAGCTCGGTCAGGCGTGCAGCCACCGGCGCCAGCGAATCTTCTTCGGTCCAGCTGCCTTCCTTGGGGCGGCCCAGATGCGAGGTAACCATCACTGCAGCGCCTTTTTCCAGCGCCAGCTTGATGGTGGGCACCGAGGCGGTGATGCGCTGTTCGGAGGTGATCTGGCCGTTGTCGATCGGCACGTTGAGATCTTGACGGATCAGCACGCGCTTGCCGGAGAGATCGAGGTCGGTCATGCGGACAATGGACATGGAGTCAGCTCGCTAAGTCTGGGGGAATGAAGAATCGGGAATGGCGAATCGAGGAAGCAGCCAGTGCGCAGAGCGCCAACGTCTGGCCGCTACGCGGGCAGACGCCCTGGGGCAGCCGTCGCAGGCTGTCGTTGCGCGCTTGTGCAGATCGCGGGGATCGCAGCTTGCCTGTCGCGCATGTCGCTGCCCATACGGCTGGCGATGCGGGAGATGATCGGTCGAACACGACGGGCAATGCGGCTGCCTTGGCAACGGGGGACGCCCATTGTCGGACCTTCGCGCCGCAGCGGCAAACCGCAGTGCGGCGCACGTCGTCAGGGGTTGCGATTGGCGGCCGAACTACGCAACAGACTCACTGCGAGACCGCCGACCAGCAGACCCCATAGCAAACACCGTTCCCAGTGGCGCGGCGTGGTAGCCGGCTGCAACGCCGCGTCGCCGGCCAGCGGCTGTGCTTGCGCAGCGATGTTGGCCTGGGCCGGTTGCCATTGCGCCCCGCGTTCGCGGCGCAAGGCCTGCAGCATCGAGGCCAGCGGCGCTTCGCCGCGTGACGCGCGCGCTGCCCGCAACCACTGCATACGGCGGCTGGCCCTGCGCCAGAAAGATCACCCGCTCCGGCGGGTAGCCCACACGCGGGGTCGGCACCGCGGTGCTACGCCGCTGCGCGGCGAGCAGCCGCCATTGGCGATCGCGCACCGGTGCGGACAGCCGTTGCGGCGGCGATGCAGCTGCGGCGCCATTGCCCAGGCGATAGGCCAATTGCAAAGCAGCCTTCCAGCGCCACTGGCATCGCGTGCGGCAATCAGCTACAGATCGCCGTTGGCAGGCGCCGCACCCGTCGGCAATGCAAACAACGGCACGCGCTGCCGGCGGGTCGCAGCGGCTGGCGCTGCATCCACCGGCAGAAGTGGCAGTCGGCACTTCCTCGCCACGCGCATCAATCACCGTGACATCGCGCAACCCTGCATCATGTACACTGCGATAGATCGCATCGTTCAAGCTCAGCTGGTACATGCCGGCACCCAAGCCAGCCACCTGCAACGGCCATTGCTGGCGATAGTCCTGACGTACATCGGCCGCTTGCGCTATCAACGGCATCAGCAGCAGCCGTTCCCATTGCATTGATTTCATGCCTGATCCTTTTCGACGCCATCGTCGCCGACTGCATTCTCTTCAATAGCCGCCTGCCGCGGCGGTGCCGGTGGCAGATAGCCCACCACGGTGCACAACAGGCCGTAGGCCATGAACGAGCCGATGCCGAGCAGGTTGCCCAGATGCTGGCGATCGACCAAGACCAACTTGGCCAATACCAGGCCCATCACCAACGCCCCACCCAGCCACAGGCCGCGCTGACCGCGCTGACCGCGGCGCGAGCCGATCACCCAGCCCAGCACACCCAGCACGCTCCACCCGATGGTCAGGCTGGTCTGCGACGAGGTTGCATTGATCAAGGACGCATCCCACGCCACGCCGCCCCAGTGCTGCACGCTGTGCAAGGTGCTGCCGGTGATCAAAACACCCAGTCCAACACCCCAGCGCAGTCACACGCCAACGTTGCAAGGCCAATGGCGCCTGCGCAGACCATGCCCACCGGGCAAGCACGGCCAGTTGCGCCAGCTCAGTCGGGTTGAGCAAGGGCAGCCACGGCAACGGCGCTGCGCTTACTGGATCCAGTAATACGATCAACCAACCAATGCCCAGTACCGCGAACACGCAACTCAGCAAAGCATTGCGCGCAGGATCGAAGTTTGCTCCTTGCGGCCACGCCAGCCACGGCCAACGCAGCAGACCCACGGCCGTCACGGCAAGCCAGGGTGCGGCGAGCAATGCGCAGCGCCAGCCGTTAGCGAGCATGAATGCATCGGCCAACCAAGCCGCGCCCAACGACACCACCAACGGCCACAGTAACCACCAGATGCACTGCGCGGCCACGGCGCCTGCGTCATGCTGCATGCGCAGGCGCCACAGTGCACGTGCACCGGCCACGGCGAACGCCAACCAGGCCAACGCGCCCCACTGTGCGAACGGCTGGGTCTGCGCATGGCTTTGCCACAGCTCCAGCGGCACGGCCGGAGCCAGCGCGGACATCACCGTCCACACCAACGCCGTTGCGGGGCGACGACGATGGACCTCGGCCGCCATCCACAGCGTGAGCGCCACAAAGCCCAGCAGCGGATACAGACGCGCCTGCAGCGCGAACGCCACCAGCGGCGTGCCGAACAACAAACTGCCATCGATCAACTTGCGCGCGCTGCCATCGCCACGCCGCGCATGCAGCACCGAAATGGCCACAGACATGGCGAAGCTGATGCCCATCGACAGGCCGGCACCCAGCAATCCAGACAACTTGAAGGCGGCGAACACGGTCAACAACAACCCGCCGATGGCGCCACCCTACAAGGCCAACGCAACCCCCTGCCGCTGCAGTCGTTGCTTCCAGCCGAATACCAGACCGGCCAATGCGAGCACACTGATGCCGGCCAGCCGCAGTTCGACCGGCATGCGCATCCAGCCCTGATCGCTGGCGTACTTCAACAACGACGCCACACCGGCCAACAACACCAGCATGCAGACCTTGACCGGCACATTTGTTGGTGCTGGCTGATGCAACGCCGCCGCATCCGCGGTCCGTGCTCCAGCCCCGCTGGACTGCCACTGCACAAGCCGCTGCTCCAGCGCATCCACGCGCCGCCGCAGCACGGCAATCCACACCAGTGCGATCGCCAACCCCACCGGCACCGCAAGCAGAAACAGCAGCACCAACCCGATCATCGTTTCCAACGCACCAAGCCCTGAGTCGGCATCCGGCAGAATGCGCGAACCATACAGACTCAGCACACGTCTGGGCAGCCAGTTGCGATATGAGCACGCAGCGACGGTAATGCGTCAGCGGCGGCGGCATCTACCGACATCATCGTTGACACCCTTGACCGTTTCGCCATCGCCGGCCTCGACGTCGAACGACTGGATCGCTTCACCATCGGCATTCATCCAGGCCGGCGTACCTGGCTGCTTCTTCGCCGCCCAACTGTTCAATGGAGCCGAAAACGCAATCACCATACCGAGCGCCAATGCTCCCGCCAGAAACTTATCCATCGTTATGTTCTCTCGATCCATGGAGTTCCCCGATCCTTCGTCCACGACACGGGAACGGCCACCGTGCTAGCAAATTAGCGCACGTGAGCATCTCAAAGCCCACATCTTGTATTGGCCACAACGGCGTGATGGCGCATGTCCACATTACGCTCCCACACGCAAAAAAAAGGCCCCGGCATGCCGGGGCCTTTTACTCATCGCCTAAGCGCGAAATTACTTCGCGACAACCCGCACCATTTCCAGGCACTTGTTGGAGTAGCCCCACTCGTTGTCGTACCAGGACACCAGCTTGACGAAAGTGGAGTCCAGGGCGATGCCGGCGTCGGCATCGAACACCGAGGTACAGGTTTCGCCGCGGAAATCGGTGGCCACCACCTTGTCTTCGGTGTAGCCCAGCACGCCCTTCAAGGCGCCTTCGCTCTGTGCCTTCACTTCGGCGCAGATTTCGGCGTAGCTGGCCGGATTTTCCAGCTCGACGGTGAGGTCGACCACTGAAACGTCCGAGGTCGGCACGCGGAAGCTCATGCCGGTGAGCTTCTTGTTGAGCTCTGGAATCACCACGCCCACCGCCTTGGCAGCGCCGGTGGAGGACGGAATGATGTTTTCCAGAATGCCGCGCCCACCGCGCCAATCCTTGTTCGACGGGCCGTCCACCGTCTTCTGCGTTGCAGTGGCTGCGTGCACAGTGGTCATCAGGCCGCGCTTGATGCCCCACTTGTCGTTGATCACCTTGGCCAACGGCGCCAGGCAGTTGGTGGTGCACGAGGCGTTGGAGACGATCGCTTCGCCCTTGTAGGTCTTGTCGTTGACGCCGAACACGAACATCGGCGTGTCGTCCTTGGACGGCGCCGACAAGATCACCTTCTTGGCGCCCGCGTCGATGTGCTTCTGCGCGGTTTCCTTGGTGAGGAACAGGCCGGTGGACTCGATCACCACATCGGCGCCGACCGCATCCCACTTAAGGTTGGCCGGGTCGCGTTCCTGGGTCAGGCGGATCTTGTTGCCGTTGACGATCAGCGTGTTGCCGTCGACCGATACCTCGGCCTTGAAGCGGCCATGCACCGAGTCGTACTGCAGCATATAGGCAAGATAGTCGGGCTCGAGCAGGTCATTGATGGCCACGATCTCGATGCCATTGGCGAAGTTCTGCACCGCAGAGCGCAGCACGTTGCGGCCGATGCGCCCGAATCCGTTGATGCCAACCTTGATTGCCATGTTCACTAGCTCCTGCGGCCGCGACAGCGCGGCGGATGGAAAGGGACCGCCATTCTAGCAGCGTCGCACTCGCGCAGCCGTGCGGTTGAACGCTGCGCGGCACAGCGCGCAAAGACGTTGCGGACAGGTGCAGCCGCACCATCACAGTGCCCCCCGAACGCTGCTGGTGAATGCATTGCCGGCATGGGATGTCTGTGTTCGCCGCATGCGCGATGCACGACCCCACTTGCATCGATAGACCTGATGATCCAGCGCTTGTACGCACTGCGCCGGCAGCGGGCTCGGCAATCGCGTCTGCCCTTCAGAAGGCACAGGCACATCGCATCTCAATCGAGCATCCGCACCTGGCACTCGGCGCAATGAGCGAGCAGCTGGACAACAGTTGCAATCCAATGCACACAATAAATCCCTACTAATTTATCTAATTTTCAACAACTTAAAAATTAATAAAATACGCCAAACAGCATATTCAAGACTATGCCGAACAGCAGAATTTCGGCACTCCGTGAATTTCGATACTGGCGCTGCCTGCTGAGGCACCCATCAATCACAACGGAGATTTCCCATGCGTCGCACCCTTATCTCTCTGGTTCTGGCTCTGGCCGCCATCCCGGCGCTGGCCGCTGGCGTGATGCATTACACCGAAAAGGCAACGTTGCCCGCCGATGGCGAAGCGCGTGAAGTGGCCGCACTGTTCGACACCTGGAACGCCGCGCTGGCCACCGGCAATCCGCACAAGGTGGCCGATTTGTACGCACCGGACGGCGTGCTGTTGCCGACCGTCTCCAACGAAGTGCGCGCCTCGCGGGCGCAGATCGAAAAGTACTTCGAAATTTTCCTGACCAAGAAGCCGCAGGGCGTCGTCAACTACCGCACCGTGCGCGTGCTCGATGAAGACAGCGCAGTGGATGCCGGCGTCTACACCTTCACCCTGACCGACAAGGACGGCAAGAAGAGCAAGGTGCAAGCGCGTTACACCTTCGTGTACGAAAAGCGCGACGACAAGTGGCTGATCATCAACCACCACAGCTCGGCAATGCCGGAAGTGGATGCGCCCAAGGTCGCCAAGGTCAAGTAAGTGCTCGATCCCCGCAGCCATCCGCTCGCTGCCTGCTCCATCGCGCATGCAAGCGTCGGCGTTCCTCCCACGCCGCCGCTTGCGCCAGGCGCATCGCGTTGCACCTCAGACGCGATGCGCCGGTGCGATCACCGCCACGGCGAGCACCGCTGTTGTCAGTGCCAGCTCCTGCTCACATCCGCGCATGACCCACAGCGTCATTGCGCCGACGAATTGATCAGGATCAAGGCAGCCCTCGGGCAAACCTACAAGACGTCCTCCATCGACTGCACACAACGAGAGTTTCCATGCGCATGCGTTCTACCCTTCTGCTCGCCGGCCTGGCCGCCAGCTTCGCCAGCGTCCCCGCACTTGCTCAATCCAAAGGCGACTGGACCGTTGCCGTCGGCGCCCACCAGGTCGCCCCCAAATCCGACAACGGCCGGCTGGTCGGCGGCACGCTCGAAGCGGACGTCGGCAAGGACATCAAGCCGACCTTCAGCGCGGAATACTTCATCGCCGACAACCTGGGCATTGAAGTTCTGGCTGCGCTGCCGTTCGAGCACGACATCGCGCTCCGCGGCATGGGCCGCGTCGGCAGCACCAAGCATCTGCCACCGGTAATTTCGCTGCAATACCACTTTAACAGCCAGGGCAAGCTCTCGCCGTTCGTTGGCGCGGGTATCAACTACACGCGGTTCTTCAACACCGACACAAGCGGCGCGCTGGCCGGCAGCGAACTGGAGCTGGACGATTCCTGGGGCCTGGCGCTGCATGCAGGCGTGGACTACAAGCTCAGCGACCGCGGCGCGCTGCGCGTGAACCTGCGTTGGATCGATATCGATACCGAAGCCAGCCTCAATGGCAACCGCATCGGCACGGTCAACATCGACCCGCTGGTCTATGGCGTGGCGTACGTGCACCGGTTCTGATCCTAGCGGCGTGCACGGTGCATCTCTTGCACACTTGGCGTGCAGGGAGGTGAAGCCACCGCCGGAGTTGCGGACAGGTTGATCACGCCGACCGCCTGTCCGACCTGCCGGGGATCCCATGCGCATGCTGATCCGTCATGTCGATTTAAACGGCGCGCGGCTGGGAAGGGCGAAGATCGATCCATTGACCTACGGCGTGTCGTATCTGGTGTATTCCTGATCGCATTGCAGACGTCACGCTGAGGCGTGGCTGGCGTCGATTGTGGCGGCCATCAAACCGTCCCAAAGCGATGCGTACACTTGTGGGATGAAGACCTTCCCATCTTATTATTTTGTTCTTGCCACAGCCGTTGCCGCGGCACTCCATCCCATCACCGTATTGGCCTGGGGCGCGCAAGGCCACCGTCTGGTGGCGCGCCTTGCCGAGACAGAGCTGAGTCCACAAGCGCGTGCGCAGGTGGCGCAATTGCTGGCAGGCGAGGCGAATCCTAGCCTGGCCGGGGTCGCCAGCTGGGCCGATGATCTGCGCGAACACGATCCGGATCTGGGCAAGCGTTCCGGGCCCTGGCATTACGTCAATCTGGGCGAACACGATTGCAACTACGTGCCGGCGCGCGACTGCCCGGATGGTCATTGCGTGATCGCAGCGCTGGATCAGCAAACCGCGTTGCTTGCCGATCGCAGCCAGCCGTTGGACGTGCGTCGCCAGGCATTGAAGTTCGTGGTGCATTTTGTTGGCGACATCCATCAGCCCATGCACGCCGGCTATGCTCACGACAACGGCGGCAACGCGTTCCAGCTACAGATCGATGGCAAGGGCAGCAATCTGCATTCGCTCTGGGACAGCGGCATGCTCAACGACCGCCACCTCAGCGACGATGCCTATTGGCAGCGCCTGCTGGCGTTGCCCGCTGCCACTGCAGTTTCGCCAGTGCTGCCGCCGCCCGCTGCGGCATGGGCGCAGGCGTCCTGCAAGATCGCCATCACGCCGGGCGTGTATCCGAGCAAGCACGTGTTGCCGGATAGCTACATTGCGACTTACCGTCCGCTTGCCGAGACGCAATTGCGGATTGCCGGCGACCGACTCGCCGCCGTGCTCAATGCGGCGCTGGCCGCCCCCTGATATGGAGACGCCGATGCAGCCCGAGGTCCTTGCGTTCTTCCACGCCGACAGCAACACCTTCACCTATATGGTTGGCGATGCGGCGTCGGCTGCTGCAGCGGTGATCGACCCGGCGCTGGATTACGCGGCCGACACCGGCGAGGTGCGCACGCATGCAGCGCAGGCCATCGTCGATGCCATCGCCCAACGCGGCTGGCAGGTGCACTGGCTGCTGGAAACCCATGCGCATGCCGATCACCTGTCTGCTGCGCAATGGCTGAAACAGCACTGGCCGCAGGCGCGCATCGGTATCGGCGAAGGCATTCGGGATTTGCAACAGACACTCGCAGCGGATTATGCGTTGCCACCGGACTTTCGCGCCGATGGCTCGCAGTTCGATCATCTGTTCGCCGACGACGAACGTTTCCTGCTCGGCGGTATCCAGGCGCGCGTTATCGCAGTGCACGGGCATACCAGCGACAGCATTGCGTATCTGATCGGCGATGCGCTGTTTCCCGGCGATTCGTTGTTCATGCCCGACGCGGGTACGGCGCGCTGCGATTTCCCCGGTGGCGATGCGCGGCAACTGTTTGCCTCGATCCAGCGCCTGTATGCGCTGCCGGAAGACACGCGTGTGTTCGTCTGCCACGACTACGGCCCAGGCGGCCGCGCTGTGGCGCATCAGACCAGCATTGGCGAACAGCGGCGCGGCAATCTCCATGTGCGCGATGGCGTCGAGATCGAGGCGTTCGTGGCGCAGCGGCAGGCACGCGATGCCACCTTGCCCGAGCCCAAGCTGATCCGGCCTGCGCTGCAGGCCAATCTCCAAGCTGGCCGATGCGGCGGAGTGGATCGGTAACGTTCCAGTGTGGTCGCCACGCGGCGCACGGGGTGCAGCCGCTATGATCGGTATCTGACCCTGCTGGAGCTTACCCATGCGCACGATCGGTTTTTGGCAGCGCGCGTTCTGCCTGTTGATGCTCGCCCTGCCCGTCCTGGCCACTGCGCAGACTGCACCGGTGACGGTGTTTGCCGCAGCAAGCTTGAAGGAATCCATGGACGAGGCCGCGGCCGCTTACGAAAAGGCGACCGGCACGCCGGTACGCGTGTCGTATGCCGCCAGCTCCGCACTGGCACGCCAGATCGAGCAAGGCGCACCGGCAGACGTGTTCTTCTCTGCCGATCTGGAATGGATGGATTATCTGCAGCAGCGCGGCCTGGTGCTGCCGGCGCAGCGCCACAACCTGCTCGGCAACACGCTGGTGCTGATCGCCCCGGCCACCAGCAAGGTGCGCGTGGACCCGCGCAAACTTGGCGCAATTGCCAAGGCACTTGGCGAGAGCGGCCGGTTGGCGGTTGGCCAGACCAACAGCGTGCCGGCCGGCAAATACGCCGCCGCATCGCTGCGCAAGCTTGGCCAGTGGGATGGCTTGAGCAACCGGCTTGCGGAATCGGAGAGCGTGCGCACTGCCCTGATGCTGGTGTCGCGTGGCGAAGCGCCGCTGGGCATCGTGTACGGCTCGGACGCACGCGCCGACCCCAAGGTGCGTGTGGTCGCTACGTTCCCTGAAGACAGCCACGATGCGATCGTGTATCCGGTCGCTGCGTTGAAGAACAGCAGCAATCCCGCCACGGCCGCGTTCATGACATGGCTGAGCAGCAAGCCGGCCAAAGCGATCTTCACTCGCCGCGGTTTTTCGCTGAAGGATTGAGGCGCGCAAGTTGTCCATGTTCACCCCGCAAGAGCTGACAGCCATCGGCTTGAGTCTCAAGGTCGCCATCGTTGCGGCTATCGCCAGCCTGCCGCCGGGTATCGCCTGCGGCTGGTTGCTGGCGCGGCGGCGCTTCCCCGGTAAAGCGCTGTTGGACGCATTGCTGCATCTGCCGTTGGTGATGCCACCGGTGGTGACCGGCTATGCGCTGCTGGTGGTGCTGGGCACGCATGGGCCGGTCGGTCGTTGGCTACTGGAACACGTCGGCATCCAGTTCGCGTTCCGTTGGACCGGCGCAGCGCTGGCGTGCGCGGTGATGGGGTTTCCGTTGATGGTGCGCGCCATTCGCTTGTCCATCGAAGCGACCGATCGCCGGCTCGAAGCGGCTGCGGCCACGCTCGGCGCAGGTCCGTGGCGCGTGTTCTGCAGCATCACCTTGCCGCTGGCCTGGCCGGGCTTGGTGGCCGGCATGGTGCTGGCCTTCGCCAAGGCCTTGGGCGAGTTCGGCGCGACTATCACCTTCGTGTCCAATATTCCCGGCGAAACCCAGACTTTGTCGTCAGCCATCTACGGTTTGATGCAGGTGCCAGGTATGGAATCGGGCGTTTGGCGGCTAGCCGGCGTTGCGTTGGCGATTTCGCTGGCAGCGCTGCTGCTGTCCGAATGGCTGGTGCGCAGGCCGCATCCGCGCGAGGAGGACTGATGCTAGACCTTGATCTGCAATTGCAACGCGGCAACTTCCAATGCCACATCCGGATTCGGGACGATGCGCGTGTGGTGGCCCTGGTCGGCCCTTCCGGCGCGGGCAAGACTACGGTGCTCAACGCGATCGCCGGGCTGGTGCGACCGCAGGCCGGGCATATCCGCATCGATGGGCGGTGTCTCTATGACGCCCAGCAAAGCATGAACCTGCCCACGCACAAACGCAGAATCGGCTACGTGTTTCAGGATGCGCGGCTGTTCCCGCATCTGGATGTGCGGCGCAACTTGCGCTACGGTCGGCACGCACGTTGCACCTCGCCGTTCGGTTTCGATGATGTGGTGGCATTGTTGGGGATTGCGCCGTTGCTGCAACGACGGCCGCGCACTTTATCCGGAGGCGAAGCGCAACGCGTGGCAATCGGCCGGGCCTTGTTGTCGCAGCCGGCGATTCTGTTGTTCGACGAGCCGTTGTCGGCACTGGATCAGGCGCGTCGCGAAGAATTGATTCCCTACCTGCAACGCTTGCGCAATGAGATCCGTCTGCCGATGTTGTACGTCAGCCACAATCACGACGAAGTGCAGCGCATTGCCGATAGCGTGCATGTGTTGGAGTGAGCGGAGCCAGCAGAACTGGTACGTAATGTCTGACCGGTGCGGCCCTCGCCAGGAACGGCATTGGCGCACGCAGGCGCTGCATGTTTGGTGCACTGACTAAGAGCAGCTAACAAACGTAGCGAGCAGTCGTCAGGTGGGTGCGGACGGCGCGCAGGAACCGGAGTGTACGAGTGGTACATGAGGATTCCGAGCACCGGCCGCGCCAGCCTGGCGGTGAGCGCAGTAGTTTTGTTAGCCGCTCTAAGAGCGGCTAACAAAACCCCTTGAATATTGTCTCTCCGGTGGCAAAATTGCGAACATGACGCCTCGCAAAGAGATTCCCATTGCGCTGTGGAAGCGCATCGAGCCGCTGATTCCG
>NZ_MDEJ01000021.1 GCF_002940065.1 Xanthomonas populi | reverse complement strand
CGCTGATTTTTTGAAGGTATGGTCATCATCCAGTGCGTGTCACCACGGCTACGACTTGGTTGTTCGAGGTGCCCTTAAGAAAAAACGGCGCTTCCACCTCTCGGGTAAGCGCCGCTTCTATTGGGATTGGCCACCGTGCCCAGTTCAAAAGCTATCGATCAGAAGCTTAAGTGAACAGGATTACCGCCGTGGAGGGGTTCTTCAACCGCACAATCGACTCAGATCACTCGATAAGCGTGATATTCGAAGCCTGGGCCCCCTTGGGGCCCTGGGTCACGTCATAACTGACGCGCTGGCCCTCCTGCAGGCTGCGAAAGCCCTTGGAGTTGATCGCGGAGAAGTGCGCAAAGACATCGGCGCTGCCGTCATCCGGTGAGATGAAGACAAATCCCTTGGCGTCGTTGAACCACTTGACGGTACCGTTCGGCATGGTGATGCGAGACCTTTGCAATAATTAATGGGTGGTGTACGACGATGCGTACGCGCCGAGTATGCAAAGCTTATTCCCCAATAACAATCACCCGCGTGCAAGTTCGCCAATCAGCTCGGGCAGTCCCGACGAGGCGGCCTCGACATTACTCAACACCTCGGCCATGGTGATTTCCTGCGCGTCGCCGCAGCCAGCCGCCCAGTTCGCAACGATCGCCAAACACGCATATTCCAGGCCTTTTTCGCGTGCAAGCCCCGCTTCGGGCATGCCGGTCATACCGACTACATCGCAGCCATCGCGACGCATGCGCACGATCTCTGCAATCGTTTCCAAACGTGGTCCTTGCGTGGTTCCGTAACATCCATCGGCCACCAGCGTGACACCCGCCACTTTGGCGGCAGCGATGACTTTGCTGCGAAACATCGGCGAATACGGATGGCCGAAATCCACGTGCTGCACCTCGCTGCCGGGCTCTTCGCAGAAAGTAGATACGCGGCCCCAGCTATAATCGATCAACTGCTCTGGGCAGGCCAGCACGCGCGGGCCGAACCTCTCGGTAATGCCACCGACGGTGTTGAGCGCAAGCACGCGCGAGGCGCCGATTTGTTGCAGCGCAGCGATGTTTGCGCGGTAATTCACCTTGTGCGGCGGCAGCGAATGGCTTTCACCATGGCGCGCCAGAAACGCCACGCGGTGACCCAGCAACATGCCGACACGAATCGGCCCGGAGGGCGCGCCATACGGCGTTTCGATGTCGTGCGTCTGCACCTGGTCCAGCTGCGCAAGCTTGTAAACACCAGTGCCGCCGATGACGGCCAATGCGATGGAATTGGGGGACACAACCGACCTCTGCTGCAGAAAGACATGACGGTGCGCGCACGCGTGCGCGCCGGGCTCCCGCAGCGATGCGGGCACACTGCGGAGTTACTGCTTCATCGCGTAGATGGCGGGAATGCCGCGCAGCTGCTCGTTGACGTCCATGCCGAAGCCGAACACGTAGCGGTCGGCCACTTCCGCGCACACATAATCGGCGGCCACGCCAGGCACGCAGCGGTCGTGACGCTTGACGGTCAACACCGCCACACGCACGTCGGTAGCGCCCTGCTCTAGACACCATTGGCGCACGCCCTGCAGCGTGTACCCCTCATCGAGAATGTCGTCGACCAGAATCACCCGGCGGCCGAACAGCGCGGTGGCCGGGCGGTGCTTCCACACCAGATCGCCGCCGGTAAGTTCGCCGCGATAACGGGTGGCGTGCAGATAATCGAACTGCAGGTCCTGGCCGCGCGCGCCCAGCTCCAGCGCCAACTGGCCGGAGAACGGCAGCGCGCCATGCATGATGGTGAGATACACCGGCACTTCGCCGGCATAGTCGTGCGCGATGGCATCTGCGATGGTACCGACGGCGACGTCGATGGCGGGGCGGTCGACCAGCAGATCGGCTTGGGCCAGGGCCTGGGAAATGGTGAGCGTGGACATCAGGCAGTTGTTCCGAAAGGGGCGAAAGGGGAGGTGGTGAATGAGGCGTCGGAGCCTGCGAGCAGACCATCCCAGCCCAGCGCGCCGCGGCCGATCAGGCCAATCAATGCTGCGGTATTGAGGCTGCGGCCTTGCATGGCCTGCAGCGATTGATCGACCAGTTCCGGGTGGCAGACCAGGACCACGTCGCAACCGGCATCCAGATGCGCGTGCACCCGGCCGGCCACGCCGCCGGCGCTGAACGAGGCGGCCATGCCGATGTCGTCGGAGAACACCACGCCGCGGAAACCCAGTTGCCCGCGCAGGATCTGCTCGATCCAGCGCGGCGAATAACCGGCCGGTTCCGGTGCGACCTGCGGGTAGACCACGTGCGCCATCATCACCGCGTCGGCGCCGGCCTCGATGCCGGCCACGAACGGCAGCAGATCTTCGGCCTGCAAGACGTCCAGCGAACGCGGGTCGCTGGCATGGTCGACATGGGTGTCTTCCAGCACCGTGCCGTGGCCGGGAAAATGCTTGAGCGTGGCGGCCATGCCGGCGCCGTGCAGTGCCTGCACATAGGCCCGGGTGAAGCTGGCCACGATCTGCGGGTCGTCGCTGAAGGCGCGATCGCCAATGGCGCGATTGCCGCGGCCCAGATCCACCACCGGCGCGAAACTCAGGTCCACGCCGCTGGCGCGTAATTCGCTGGCCATCAGCTGCGCATGCGCACGCGCGGCGGCAAGGGCGGCCTTAGGGTCCTGGGCATACTGCGCACCGAAGCTCTGCAGCGGCGCCAAGGCGCTGAAACCTTCGCGAAAACGCTGCACGCGCCCGCCTTCCTGGTCAACGCAGATCAGCACCGGGCGCGGTGCCGCAGCGCGGATGGAGGCGGACAGCTCGGCCACTTGCGTGCGCGAGGCGAAGTTGCGCTTGAACAGCACCACGCCGGCGACCGCGTCGTGCTGCAGCCAGTCGCGTTCCTGTGCACTGAGTTCGGTACCGGCAACGCCGATCAGAAGCATGTTGGGGGACTCCTGGGCCAGGCGCCACGTTGGCGCAGCGCGGCATTGTCGCAGATGTGCGTTGCAGCGTCAGATCGCGCATTCAGGCTAGCCAGCGTTACTGGCCCTATCAGTCCGGCCCGCGCAATTTCTGTTATGCCATACCCGCCCCCTCAGAGCACTTGCAGCGTCGCGCGCCAATGCGCAGCCTGCGCCTGCACCTGGGCCAGCACCTCCGGTGCCATGTCGTCGAGCTGCCGGTACGGCATCGCCAGCCGCTCGTTGGCTTGCAGAAGAGTGCGCTGCCGCGCAAGGAAATCCCAATACAGCGCATTGTACGGACAGGCCTGCGCGCCAACCCGCGCCTTGCGCTGATATTTGCAGCCGCCGCAGTAATCGCTCATGCGGTCGATATAGGCCGCGCCACTGATATAAGGCTTGCTGCCGAGCAGGCCGCCATCGGCGAACTGGCTCATGCCAACCGTATTGGGCAATTCCACCCATTCGAACGCGTCGATATACACCCCTAGATACCAGCGATGCAGCGCCTGCGGATCCAGCCCTGCCAGCAGCGCGAAATTGCCGATCACCATCAGCCGCTGGATATGGTGCGCATGCGCATTGGCCAGCGAATTACCGATGGCATCGGCCAGGCAGCGCATGCCGATCTTCCCATTCCAGAACCAGTGCGGTAGCGGCACATGCTGATCGAGCTGATTGGACTGCGCATAGCCGGGCATCTGCGACCAATACACGCCACGCACGTATTCGCGCCAGCCAAGAATCTGACGAATAAAGCCTTCCACCGATGCCAGCGGCGCATGCCCGTCATGCCATGCCGCCTCCGCGCGCGCGATCACCTCACGCGGATGCAGCAGTTTGACGTTGAGCGCGAACGACAGCAGCGAATGGAACAAGCGCGGGCTGCGCGTGCTCATCGCATCTTCGTAGCGACCGAAATGCGGCAACGCATGCGTAATGAAGGCATCCAGATGTTGCAGCGCTTCGTCGCGGTCGAGCGGCCATGGCAGCGCATCAGCGTTTGGCGCGCCGAAGCTGCGCACACCGGCCGCCTCAATGCAGCTCCACAGCGCGCGGTGATCGTGCGCTATGCGCCAGTCCTGCGGCGCGGGCGGATCGCCCGGCCACGGCGCACGGTTGTCGTGATCGAAATTCCAGCGCCCACCTTCCGGCTCGCCGGATGCATCGAGCAGGATCCGATGACAACGGCGCATCTTTCGATAAAACACGTCCATGCGCCATTGGCTGCTGGGGCGAAAACACGCTGCGACCTCATCGCGTTCGGTCAGAAAATGCTCGCTATCGACCATGCCTGTGGCGAAGGGCTGGCGTGCGCACCAGTGTTGCAATGCTTCATCCAGCCGCCATTCGTCCGGTGCCTGATAGTCCAGATGGCTGGCGCGGTAATGCGCCATCAGCGCGTCCAGATTGGTGGGAATCGACTGCCGATTGCTGGGGTTGTCGATGGCCACGTAACGCACCCGATGACCGGCCTGCCGCAAGCGCGCAGCGAACGCACGCATCGCCGCGAAGATCGCCAGGATCTTCTGCGCATGGTGCAGCACGTAGTCGGTTTCTTCGCGCACTTCCATCAGCACGTAGACCACGCCCGCATCGGTCGTATCGAACCAGCTGTGTTGCGGATTGAGTTGATCGCCCAGGATCAGGCGCAGCGTATGTGCCGGTGCCTGTGGGTTGAGGTCAGCTGCAGTTGCGTTGGGATCGCTCATTTATGCGGATCTAGTGCATGCGCAGTGAATGTCGCAGCGATTGAAGTCGCAGCCTCGCACGCGATCACCAGTTCCACCTGGTCTATGAATTTTGCGCGGCCCACATGCGACTGCGGACGGCATGCTTTGCATGCGTTGTCTGGATCGACATGACAGTGCATACGCCGCTGCGCGTGCCACAACGTCACCCGCGGTGGCCGAGCGCGGCATCACTGGCACGCACACGCTCAGCCAGCGCCACGCCGCTTTGCCAGGCCCCTTCGACCTTGCCGCCTGCCAACCAGTCGCCACACATGCCGATGCTCAAGTGCGCATCCCAGGCACAGCCGATCTGCAAGGGCGGATCGGTGCTGGCCACTGTCCAGCGATACGCATCGCACGACAGTGGCAATGGCAAACCAAGCGCGGCCACGTTTGGCAACAGACTGGCGATCGCTGCTTCAGACGTTGCGTCGAGATGCGCCTGGCTCCACTCGGCATTGGCGTGCAGCAGCCAGGTTTCGACGCCATGTCGTCCAGGCTTGCTGGAGTTGCGCGCTACCCAGCGCAATGGGCCCGCATTGACGAACAAGGCCTCGTAACCGGGGTCGACCTGCAAGTCGAAATGCAGCACTACCGCCCAAGCCGGTCGCATCCGTGCGCTAGCGGCAATCCTCACAAGCGTGGGCGCGATGTCCGCCAGTAATGCAGCTGCAAACGGCGCCGGCACCGCTAGCAACACAGTGTCGAAGGCGCGTGTCGTATCGTCTCCCGACATTGCCAGCTGCCATGTGTCGCCGTTGCGCTGCATCGCTCGCACAGCGCTGCCCAATCGAACATCCAATCGCGCAGCAAGCGCACGCGCCGGTGCGGCCATGTCGGGCACACCGACAAAGCGGGTCAGTACGCTCTGAGACGCGCGCAGGTCGGCGCCATCCCAACTGGCGACGCGTGCAGGCCAGGCCGCAGCGATGCCGCTCGCAATCCACTCGTCAACCACGGCTGCAAACACGGGATCGCGTGCGGTGAAATACTGCGCGCCGTGATCGCACTGCCAGCCATAGCCAACGCAGCTGCGCATGCGTCCGCCGGGCACATCGCCCTGCTCGAACAGCGTCACCGCCCATCCCGACGCCTGCAGCCGCTGCGCGCAGGCAAGCCCTGCCAATNGGGGGGGGGGGGGCGGGCCGTGTCATCTCGTCAGCTGTTGGGAGTTGCAAGACGCCGCAGGCAGTTCACACCGCGCAGCCATCAGGCCCGCAGGCATCGGGCCCGCCGATTGGCGCCGATTCGGCGGCCAGCTGCAACAGCGCTTGCGCAAAGCTCTCTGGTGGCTGCGCGCCCTGGATCAGGCTGCGTCCATCGATCACGAAACTGGGCACCGCACGGATACCCAGCGCAGCGGCTTGCGCCAATTGCGCCTGGACGGCAGCGATGCCTTCGTCAGAGTCCAACAGTGCGCGCACGCGCGCCTCATCAAGATCGCCAGCGGCCCCGGCAGATACCAGCGTCTCGGTCGCGCCGACGTTCTGACCTTCGGTAAAATGCGCATGAAACAGCGCTTCGATCACTGCCTCGACATCGCCTTCGCGGCTCGCCAGCCAGATCAGCCGATGTGCGCGCAGCGTGCTCACCTGCACCTGGCCGCGCCCGAAATCGAATGGCAGGCCTTCGGCGCGTGCGGTGGCCTGGGTCTGCGCCAACATCTGATCCACGCGCGTGGCACCGCCGAACTTTTGCGCCAGCGCATCGCGCAACGGCGTTGGCTCCAGGCCGGCGTCGGGATCCAGCTGAAACGCGTGGTAATGGATGTCAAGTGTCGGTACCTGCGCGCCGAGCGCGGCTACCGCTTGCTCAAAACGGCGCTTACTGATCCAGCACCAGGGGCAGATAACGTCGGACCAGATATCAATGCGCATGAGCGGGGGATTGGAGATTGACCATGGTGGATTGGCAAAGCATAAGCCCAACATCGATGCTTCACCGCGCTTTTACGCATCCCCACTCCCGACGCACGAATCCCGGCTCTCCTCCCACTGCGAGAACGGATGCGAGGCCAGCGCCAAGTTGTAGTAGCGCACATCGTCGGTGACTTCCGCGCCGATCCAGTCGGGCTTGGCAAACGCCTCGTCGGCGTTGCCAAGTTCGATCTCGGCCACCACCAGCCCGGCGTTGTCGCCGAGAAATTCGTCCACTTCCCACACATGGCCCTGGTACTCGACCAGATGCCGGCGCTTGTCGATCAAACCGCCGACACACAGCGCAAGCAGCGCACGCGCATCGACCACCGGAACCGGGTAGTCGAACTCCTGCCGCGTATGCCCGACCTGCCGCGACTTCAGATTGAGAAATGCGCTCTCCCCCTGGATGCGCACACGCACAGACGCGTTCTGCGCCCCGCTACGCATCGCCGCCTGGTCGTTGATATAGCCCTGCGCCATCGGGATCACTGCATGCGCAGCAGTGCGCCAACCGTCGCCGGTGACGAGAAACTTGCGTTCGATTTCGATAGGCATGGGATTGGGGATTGGAAATTAGGGATTGGTCAAAGCAGCAAACTGGTGGACAGCGGCAATGCGCTCTTGCCCATCCCCAATCACCGCCGCTCAAACACCGCGATGCTTTCCACGTGCGCGGTATGCGGAAACATATCCATCGCACCGGCGGCCTTGAGCATGAAGCCCTGCTCATTGACCAGATAGCCGGCATCGCGCGCCAGCGAGCCTGGGTGGCAGCTCACATAAACGATGCGCTCGAACTTTTTCAATGGCAGCTGTTGCAACACGTCGAGCGCGCCCGAACGTGGCGGATCCAGCAGCAGCTTGTCGAAGCCCTGCCGCATCCACGCGGTGTGGCGCTGATCCTGGGTCAGGTCGGCCGCGTAAAACTGCGCATTCTCCAGACCATTGCGCTGCGCATTCTCGCGCGCGCGCGCCACCAGCCCGGCATCGCCTTCAACACCGACCACTTCGCGCACACCGCGCGCCAGAGGCAGGGTGAAATTGCCCAGGCCGCAGAATAGATCCAGCACGCGGTCGTCCGGCTTTGCCTCGAGTAATGCCAGTGCACGCGCAATCATTTTCTGGTTGAGCGAAGCGTTAACCTGGATAAAGTCCAGCGGCCGGAACGCCAGCTCCACATCCCACTGCGGCAAGCGGAACGACAGCGGCACATTTTGCGGCCACAGCGGATGCACGCTCTCCACGCCGCCCGGCTGCAGGAAGATCGCAAACGCGTGCGCCTGCGCAAATTCCGTCAGCGCCTGCAGATCGCGCTCGCTGAGTGGCTGTATGTGGCGGATGGTCAGCACCACCGCGTCGTCACCGGCAATGAATTCAATCTGCGGGATGTCGCGCTTGCCGTCCATCGCTTCGACCAGCGCAGCCAGCAGTGGAATTTTTCCGCCGATCTGCGGGATGACCGTGTAGCAGACAGACAGATCGGCCACGAAGCGCGGATCGAGCTCGCGGAAACCGACCAGCGTCTTGTCTTTCTTCTCCACCCGCCGCACCGAGAAACGCCCCTTGCGACGGTAGCCCCAGTTGTCGCCCACCAGGGCCGGCAGGATCGCCTGCGGGGTGACGTGACCGATGCGTTCCAGGTTGTCCATCAGCACGCGCTGCTTGGCCCCGATCTGCTGCGACGCGTGCAGATGCTGCAGCACGCAGCCGGCGCAGACGCCGAAATGCGGGCAGCGCGGCGTCACCCGTTGCGGCGAGGCTTCCAGCACCTCTACCGTTTTGGCCTCATCGAAATGCCGGCTGCGCGCGGTGGGTTCGGCACGCACCACCTCACCGGGTAGGGCGCCGCTGATGAAAGTGACCTTGCCGCCCTCGCCCTCGCGGCGCGCAACGCCGCGGCCGTCGTGACTGAGGTCGATGATGGCGGTCTGGAACGGGGTACGGTCGAAACGGTTTCTGGTTCTGGCCACGTGGCGCCAAGCTGCGGGCGAAAAGGGTGCGTATTGTCGCAGATGCGATCGATGGAGGCCGCTTGAAGCGACGGGACAATTGTCGCGCCCCGCAAACCCAGGCAAACTTCGGGTGCGCGCGGCGGACACGACGCGGCATCGCTGACAAGGAGGCAGCATGAATATGGCGACACGTCAGCAACACCATCCACGACTCTTGTTGGTGGAAGACGACCCGATCAGCCGCGGGTTTATCCAGGCCGTCCTGGAAGATCTCCCCGCCCGGGTGGATTGCGCCGATTCGCTATCTTCGGGGCTGGACAGCGCCCGCGAACGGCGTCACGACCTTTGGCTGATCGACGTCAATCTTCCAGATGGCACCGGCAGCGACCTGCTGCGCGCATTACGGCTATTGCACCCCGGCGTGCCCGCACTCGCCCACACCGCCGGCGGCAGTATGACCATGCAATGCAGCCTGCAGTCCGATGGGTTTCTGGAAATGCTGGTCAAGCCGCTGAGCTCCGAACGCCTGCTGCAGGCGGTGCGTCGCGGACTGGCACGTGGCCGTTACAGCCTGGCGGCGGTCGGCGTGGTCGACATCGCCGCCAGCGATTGGGACGAAGCGGCCGCACTCAGCGCGCTCAACGGCCAGCAACATCATTTGAACGCGCTACGCGAATTGTTCCTGACCGAGTTGCCCATCACGCGCGACGCGGTGGATTCTGCCCTCCAGATCAGCGACGAGCTGGCCCTGCGCAATCACCTGCACCGGCTGCAGGCCAGTTGTGGTTTTGTCGGTGCGGCACGACTTGCCGGTGCGATCCGTCTGCTGCGCGACGATCCGCAATCCAGCACCGCGCAGACGCAGTTTCATGCGGCGGTGGCGGCGCTGCTTCACTAAGACTGTTGCACTGAGAAGGCCAGAGCGAATCCCTCAACGCCGGCGCGCCAGGTCCTCGAGCATTTCCCAGGATTTCAGGCCGCGTCCGCCCAGGTGATGCAGCAGCACGCCACGCATGCTGCGGCGCAATCCCGGCATGTCGTCGGTCGCCGGCATAACGTCTTCGCCCAGCGCCAATAGCGCGGCGCCGGTGACGGTTTCGCGCCGGTCCTGCGCCAGCCGCTCGCTCAACATGCGCAATGCGCCTTCCTGCGGATCGAGGCGGTAACGTGCCGCCGGGTCGATCGGTTGGCCGTCGTTGTCGTGTTGCAGATCGAACCCAAAGCCCAGGCCATCGAGCACATCGCGCTCGAACTGGCGCAGTCCCCAGGCCAACGGCAGGTTGGATGCAAGATGCACACGCGCCTGCGCATAGCAATCAAACAGCTCGGGCACCGGGTCGTTGCGTGGGGCCAGGCGCAGCAGCAACTCGCTGATATAGAAGCCGGCCAACATGGTCTCGCCGACCAGGCGCGGCGCGGTGTCCAAGGCCTCGGCCTGGCGGAGTTGCGCAAGTTCGCCGCGCTGCATCGCCGTGAACTGGATCAGTTGCAAGGGCTGCAATGCAGCACGCAAAGCCTGCTTGCGCGGCCCGTGCACACCACGCGCCAGCAACCCCACCCGTCCCTGCTGCTCGCTCAGCACTTCCACCAGCAGGCTGGCCTCGCGCCAGGGCCGGAAATGCAGGACGAAGCCGCGTTCGTTTTCGATCAGCATGGCGGCAGGTGGGACCGGGCCCCGGCCTTACTCGTACCCGAATGCCTTCAATGCGGCCTCGTCGTCCGACCAACCCTCGCGGACGCGCACCCAGGTTTCCAGGAATACCTTGGCACCAAACAGCCGCTCCATCTGCAAGCGCGCCTTGCCGCCGATTTCTTTCAAGCGGGTGCCGCCCTTGCCGATCACGATCGCCTTCTGGCCTTCGCGCTCGACCCAGATCACCGCACCGATGCGCAGCAATGCGCCGTCTTCGGCGAAGCGCTCAATCTCCACCGTAGTGGCGTACGGAAGCTCTTCGCCAAGCTGGCGCATCAACTGCTCGCGCACCAGTTCGCCGGCCATAAAGCGCTGGCTGCGATCGGTGATTTCGTCTTCGCCGAACATCGCCTCGGCCTCGGGCACCAGCTTGAGCAGATCGCCGACCAGCGCTTCCAGGCCCTTGCGCTTGAGCGCAGACACCGGATGCACTGCGGCGAAGCGACGGCCTTCGCTGACCTGTGCCAGGAACGGGAACAGCGCGGTTTTGTCCTTTAGCCGGTCGACCTTGTTGACGACCAACACTACCGGCACTTTGGAATCGCTCAAGACCTTGAAGGCCAGCGTATCTTCTTCGTCCCAACGGCCGGCTTCGATCACCAGCACTGCGGCATCCACACCTTCCAGCGAACCGCGCGCGGCGCGATTCATCACCCGGTTCATGGCGCGCTTCTGCTCGCGATGCAATCCGGGCGTATCCACCAGCGCCAACTGACCCTCGGGGAACGTGGCAATGCCCAACAAGCGATGCCGCGTGGTCTGCGGCCGGTTGGACACGATGCTGACCTTCGCGCCGACCAGCGCATTGGTCAGGGTGGACTTGCCGACGTTGGGACGGCCGATCACCGCAACGCTACCGCTACGGTGGGGAGAGGTTTCGCTCACGTATTTGAATCCAGTTGTGCGATGACAAGAGTGGCCGCCTGTTGCTCGGCGAGACGGCGCGAGGTGCCCTGGCCATGCGCGGTGGCAACGGGCTGCTCAAGAATGCAGGCGACATGGAACTGCTTGGCGTGTTCGTCGCCGCTCT
This sequence comes from Xanthomonas populi, assembly GCF_002940065.1. Classification (GTDB taxonomy): domain Bacteria; phylum Pseudomonadota; class Gammaproteobacteria; order Xanthomonadales; family Xanthomonadaceae; genus Xanthomonas; species Xanthomonas populi. The sequence continues at coordinate 31,263 of NZ_MDEJ01000021.1, read as the reverse complement.
CGCTGATCAACGCGTAATTGGGCAGCGGAAGTTGGCGCGCCTGCAGCCATTCCTGCAGCCGTGTCTTGGGATCTTTTTCAGCCTTACCCACCGGCAAAGCAGCTAGCGAAGCTTCAAACCAGGGCAGCACGACGGCGCGGCAACGCTCGAAGCCACAGTCCAGATAGATCGCCGCGACGATCGCCTCAACCGCGTCGGCCAGGATCGAATCGCGCCGGTGTCCACCGGATTTCAGTTCACCCGGACCGAGCGTCAAGCGCTCGCCCAGATTCAGCGTGCGGCCGATGACGGCCAGCGCACCTTCGCGTACGAGTTCAGCGCGCGCGCGGGTCAATGCGCCTTCGTCGGCCTTGGGCCAGCGCTGATACAGCGCCTCGGCGATCAGCAGATTGACGATGCCGTCGCCAAGAAATTCCAGTCGCTCGTTATGCGGGGTCCCGGCGCTGCGATGCCGCAGCGCCTGGGCGAGCAGACCGGGATCGGCAAACGCGTGCCCGATCGGATCGCCACGCTGGAAAGTTCTATTGCCCACCACGTCCAGTCATGTCCTGCGACATATCGAATTTGCCGACCACATCCAGATTGCCGATCATTTCGCGGCGCACTTCGTAGTTGACCTTCATGCGCCAGCCGCCTTCGATGCGCTCGAACTTGACGTCTTCTTTTTTGACGTTTTCCGAGTAATTGATGTACAGCCGACGGAAGAACAGATCCTGCAACTTGGATGGGTCCATATCGCCAGCGCCGGGCTCTTTGGCCAGCCCCTTCATCGCTGCGCGCACGGAATAATATTCCTGATACATCGGAAACAGCTTCATTCCCAGATACAGGCCAAACCCCACCACCGCCAGCACCACCACGAACGACGTCAACGTCATACCGCTTTGCTTGCGCTTCATTGTGTGTCCCCAGGCACGCCCCGCGTGCATTACTGAATTCCAGTCCCGATCCGCGACGGATCGAAACTTCCCTTGCAGAACCACCCTTCGCAATTGAGCCAGATCAGAAACGCCTTGCCGCGCAGATTGGCTTCCGGCAGGAAGTGCGTCTGGGTCCAGAATCGGCTGTCCTCACTATTGTCGCGATTATCTCCCATCACGAAATAGCTGGCTGCCGGCACGGTCCAGTCGCCCTGCCCGGCAGGCATGTTGCGATCGACCCATTCCAGCACGGTGTGCGTGCGGCCCGGCAACTCCTCGACCAGTAGCGTGGTGCCGGTCATCTCGGCGCCCTTGCCCTTGCCGATGTACTCGCCCTTGACCGTGTAGCGCATCGGCTTGTCGTTGATATACAGCGTGTCGCCATGGAAACCGATCTTGTCGCCCGGCAAACCCACGACGCGCTTGATCCAGTTCTGGTCAGGTGCATGCGGCGGCTTGAACACCACCACGTCGCCACGCTTGGGCTCGCCGGTGGGAATGAACTTGGTATTGGTGATCGGCAGACGGAGACCGTACGCGAACTTGTTGACCAGGATGAAATCGCCGATCAGCAGATTGGGCATCATCGAACTGGACGGAATCTTGTACGGCTCGGCCACGAAGCTGCGCAGGATCAGCACCACCGCCAGCACCGGGAAGAAGGCGCGCGAGTAATCGATAATCACCGGCTCGCTGTCCAGCAGCCCGGCACGCGCAGCGCGGCGACTGGCCAGAAACAGCTTGTCCAGCAACCAGATGAAGCCGGTGCCCAGCGTCAGCACGACCAGGGCGATTTCGAACCATTTCATTGATGTTCCTTCGGAACGGGGATTCGGAATTTGAAATTGGGTATTCGCAAAAAACTCAGGACTGGCGAGTCGTTGCCAATCCAGAATCACGAATCCAGGCTACTTATCCATCTGCAAGACAGCCAGGAAGGCATCCTGCGGAATCTCCACGCGGCCGACCTGCTTCATGCGCTTCTTGCCCTCTTTCTGCTTTTCCAGCAGCTTTTTCTTGCGCGAAACGTCGCCACCATAGCATTTGGCCAACACATTCTTGCGCATCGCCTTGACCGTGGAGCGCGAGATGATCTGCGCGCCGACGGCTGCTTGAATTGCCACGTCGAACATCTGCCGCGGGATCAATTCTTTCATCTTTTCACACAGCTCGCGTCCGCGCCGATCGGCGTAGCTGCGGTGCACGATGATCGACAACGCGTCGACCTTGTCGCCGTTGATCAAGGTATCCACACGCACGAACGGGCCGGCATCGAAACGCAGGAAGTGATAATCCAGAGAGGCGTAACCGCGCGAGACTGACTTGAGTTTGTCGAAGAAATCCAGCACCACTTCGGCCATCGGCAACTCGTAGCTGATCTGCACCTGGCTACCCAGATAATTGATGCCGATCTGGCTACCGCGCTTTTCTTCGCACAAGGTGATGATGTTGCCGACGTAATCGGGCGGGGTGAGGATATTGGCGCGAATGATCGGCTCTCGGATCTCTTCCACATGGTTCAGCTGCGGCAGCTTGGACGGATTGTCCATCGGGATCACGCTGCCGTCGGTCTTGAGCACTTCATAGACCACGGTGGGCGCGGTGGAGATCAGATTGAGGTTGTACTCGCGCTCCAGACGCTCCTGCACGATTTCCATGTGCAGCATGCCGAGGAAACCGCAGCGGAAGCCGAAGCCCATCGCCTCGGAACTTTCCGGCTCGAAGCGCAGCGCCGCATCGTTCAGACGCAGCTTGTCCAAGGCTTCGCGCAGGTCTGGATAATCCTCGGCATCGACCGGGAACAGGCCGGCGAACACGCGCGGTTGCATTTCCTGGAAACCGGGCAGCGCTTGCGGCGCGGGGTCTGAAGCCAGCGTCAGGGTGTCGCCGACCGGCGCGCCGTGCACGTCCTTGATCGAGGCGTTGATCCAGCCCACTTCGCCGGCGCCCAGTGCGTACAGCTCCTTGCGCTTGGGGGTGAACACACCGACCTTGTCGACCAGATGCGTGCGACCGGTGGACATCACCAGGATCTTGCTGCCCGGCTTGATCTCGCCCTGCATCACCCGCACCAGCGAGACCACGCCCAGGTAGTTATCGAACCAGGAGTCGATGATCAGCGCCTGCAACTTGTCGGTGTCGCGCGGAGTGGGCGGCGGAATCCGTTTCACGATCGCTTCCAGCACCATATCGACGTTGAAGCCTGTCTTGGCGCTGACCGCCACCGCATCTTCGGCATCGATACCGATCACCGCTTCGATCTCGGCCTTGGCGCGTTCGACGTCGGCGGTCGGCAGGTCGATCTTGTTGAGCACCGGCACCACTTCCAGACCTTGCTCCACTGCGGTGTAGCAGTTGGCGACCGACTGCGCTTCCACGCCCTGGGCCGCATCCACCACCAGCAGCGCGCCTTCGCAGGCCGCAAGCGAACGGCTGACTTCATAGGAGAAATCGACATGCCCTGGGGTGTCGATGAAGTTCAGTTGGTAGACCTGCCCGTCTTTTGCCGTGTAGGGCAAAGACACCGATTGGGCCTTGATCGTGATGCCACGCTCGCGCTCGATCGGGTTGGAGTCAAGCACCTGGGCTTCCATCTCGCGCGCCTGAAGGCCGCCGCACAGCTGGATAATCCGGTCGGCCAGGGTGGATTTCCCGTGGTCGACGTGGGCAATGATGGAGAAGTTGCGGATATTCCGCATTGAATCAGAGGACATTGAGGTGGGCGCCGGCGGAGCCGTCGTCAGGGCAACGCGGCATTATCGCATGCTTTGGGGCCGGGATCAGAGAGTGGGGATTGGGGATCCGAAAAAGCAGCAGCAGCGGCTCGCCACGCACGGCAAGCCGCTGCTGCCAATCCGGAATCACCCATCCCGCATGCCGGCCTCTTAGCCGCCAGCCTTCAAAGCGACATAGCTGGTGGCCTTGCCGTCGGTGACCAGCAGCATGACCACATCGCCCTGCTTGACACTGGCCAGCGCGCGCTTGATGTCGGCGACGCTGCCGACCTTGGTGCGACCGACACGCGCGATGATCAGGCCCGGCGACAATGGCGGCTGGGTACTGCGTGCTGCCGCACCGGTGACCGAGGCGATGCGTACGCCCTCGCCCGCTTCCAGACCCAGACGACTGCGCTCGGCAGCGGTCAGATCGGCAACCTGCAGCCCAAGCAGCTCCACACTGGCCGGCGGGCTGGGCTTGGTGTCGTCGGCAGCGGTGCGCGGTGCGGCGTTGCCGGCCGGGTTGTCCAGCGTGGCCAGGGTGACCGTCACCTTGCGCGGCTTGCCGTCGCGCAACACGTCCAACGTGACCTTGGTGCCCGGCGCCATCAGCCCGATCATCGGCGGTAGATCGCTGAAGACATCGATCGGCTTGCCGTTGACCGCGCGGATCACATCGCCTACCTCGATCCCGGCCTTGGTTGCCGGGCTGCTGGCGGGAATGTCGTTGACCAGTGCGCCGCGCGTATCCGGCAGGCCCAAGCCCTGTGCCTTGAGCGTATCGATCGGGCCGACCGCCACACCCAGCATGCCGCGACTCACATGACCGGTGGCCTTGATCTGCTCGGCAGCACTGAAGGCCAGATCGATCGGGATCGCGAAGCTAATGCCCATGTATCCGCCGGACGCGGAGAAGATCTGCGAGTTGATGCCGACCACTTCGCCGCGCGTGTTGAGCAGCGGGCCACCGGAGTTGCCCTGATTGATCGCCACGTCGGTCTGGATGAACGGCACGTAGCGCTGGTCCGCATATGGATTGCTGCGGCCAGTCGCACTGACGATACCGGCGGTGACCGAGTGGTCCAGGCCGAACGGCGAGCCGATCGCCACCACCCACTGGCCCGGCTTGAGCGAATTGGAATCGCCAAGCCGCACGGTCGGCAGGCCCTTGGCCTCGATCTTCAGCAATGCCACGTCGAACTGCTCGTCGCTGCCGACCACCTTAGCCTTGAACTCGCGCCGGTCGGTCAGCTTGACGGTCACCTCGCTGGCACCATCGACCACGTGATGGTTGGTCAGCACATAGCCGTCGGCCGAAATGATGAAGCCCGAGCCCATCGACTTGCCGGCGATGCCGCCATCGTCATCGCCCTGCCCCGGACCACCTGGGCCACCGGGCCCCTGGCGCGGCCCGCCCGGCATCTGGAAATCCGGCCCGAAGAAGCGGCGGAAGAATTCCGGCATCTGCTCGTCACCGGGCATCGCGCCGCCATCCTGCCCACCCTGCCCACCGCGCCGCTGGCGCGCCATGGCGTCCTTGCGGGTAACGGTGGTTTCGATATTGACCACGCCCGGGCCGACCTGTTCGACCAGATTGGTGAAGTCCGGCAATCCGGCCACCAGCTGCGGTGCCGGCGTGGCGCTGCGGTTGGCGGCAATCGGTGCGGCGTCCTTGTCGGCAGGGGCGGGCTGCTGCGCGCAGGCGGCCAACGGCAGGGTCATGGCGATCAGGCCGAACATCTGGGTGCGAATGCGATGGTTCATCAGGTTGCCTCCGATGGCAGGGCGACAGGGGCCGAAGCCCATGCGGATACACGGGTTCGGCAACATAACGGGTAAGTAAGGACGCCGAACGGGTGAAGACCGGCGGCCAGATCAGTCTTGCGGCGGCTGCACCGGCAGCGATCGACTCGGTGCCGGGCTGGCGATGACTTGCGGGGCAGGCTCGAATGGGTAGAACGCCGGGCCCTGACGGCTTTGGCTGAAACTGGCAGTGAGCGGACTTTCGCCAGCACCGGACAGCGCCGCGCGCGGCCAGGGCCGTGCCTGCAACGTCGTCTCCGAATGCGTAAACGGGTTCGACGGCGGCGTGGCTGAACTCGCGACCGGGGCAATCAGTGCCGGTGTGGCAACGGGCACCATGCGGGTCGGCGCCTGCTGCTGGCGGGAAGCCACACTACGGGCCACCTGCTGATTCCGCGTGGCCGCACCGCGGCGGGTGGAGGCCAGCGCAGCGGCAGGCACCGCTGCAGCAAGCGCGACAACGTTGTCGGGTGTGGCCGGATCCGGTGTCGCCGGCGCCTTCGGTGCTGCAGGCAGCGGCGCAGTAGCAGGCATCTGCGCGACCGAGGCAAACACCGGCACCTCGGCGGCAGACGGCGCAGCCTCCGGCAAACGCTCGCGCGCCATGAACAAAGCGATCGCAACGACCGATGCCGCAATCGCCGCGCCGCCCCCCCAACGCCAGCGCGCTGCCGAGCGCGTGGATGGCTGCACCTGCGGAACGGGCTCATCTGCAATGGCAGTGCGCACACGCGCTGCGAAATCCAGCGGCGCCGGCGCGCTGGCTGCGCCGCGCAGCACATCGCTGCACAGCTGCCAACGTTCGTGGCAACCGGCCAGTTCTTCGTCGTGGGCCAGACGGCGCAGCAAGAAGCGCGACTCGTCGGCGTTCAATTCGCCATCCACCAGTGCAGACAGCTGCTGGCGGTAGTGAAGCTCGAACTTCTCGGCAGTGGACATGGCAGGGTGATGGCTCATACGCGGTGTCGCTCACGGGTAGCGCTTTCGGTCTCCAACAGAGGCCGCAGCTCGATGTCGATGGCCTCGCGCGCCCGGAAGATGCGCGAGCGCACCGTTCCGATCGGGCAATCCATTTTTCGCGCGATTTCGTCATAGCTCAGCCCGTCCACCTCGCGCAGGGTGATGGCCGACCGAAGTTCTTCCGGCAAGGCTTGGACCGCACGCATCACCGTTTGTTCCAGCTCCTGTCGCATCAATTCGCGCTCCGGGGTGTCTGTGTCGCGCAAGCGCGTCGCACCATCGAATTGCTCGGCATCGCTGATCTCGATGTCGTCGGTGGGCGGACGGCGCTTGTGCGCAACCAGATGGTTTTTGGCAGTGTTCACGGCAATGCGGTGCAACCACGTATAGAACTGCGAATCGCCACGGAAACTGTTGATCGCGCGGTAAGCGCGCACAAACGCATCCTGGGCCACATCCTGACATTCGCTCCAATCGGCGATGTAGCGCCCGATCAACGCAACGACGCGGTGCTGGTACTTGCGCACCAGCACATCGAACGCTGCGCTCTCGCCGCGCTGCACACGCCGGACCAGTTCCAGATCCAGCTTCTGAGGTGTATCGACTTCGGCCATGTCGGGCCGCACTCCTGTCAGCCCACCGAAGTCGGGCAATGAGACCGCCATTGAAGAGAAAAGTTCATACCGATCCGTACGACCGTCACGCATCAGGGTAGCGGCACCGATGCGCCGCTGGCGATGCCTCGCACCAAGCGCACGCCGCCTTGCCGCCAGGTATGGGTATTTGACGTGAAGGAAACAACCTCTGGATGATAACGATCTTTCCTTTATATCTCCGGACGGCCAGACGCATGCTTCCAGGTTTCGACGGGCTCCGATTCAGCCATTGGCAGGCAGACCTGCGCGAGGACGGTGTTGTCGTGCTCAGCCTTGATCGCCAAGGTGCACCGGTCAACGCGTTTTCACAGGAGGTGCTGCTCGAACTGGGCGCGCTGATCGAGCGGCTGGCGCTGGAGCCGCCCAAGGGCGTGGTGCTGCGCTCGGGCAAGGCCAACGGCTTCATCGCTGGCGCCGACTTGAAGGAATTCCAGGAATTCGACCGCAAAGGAACGTTCAACGCTGCCATCCAGCGCGGCCAGAGCGTCTTTCAGAAGCTGGCCGAACTACCCTGCCCCACGGTCGCGGCGATTCATGGCTTCTGCATGGGTGGCGGCACCGAGATCGCGCTGGCGTGCCGTTATCGGGTGGCGTCCGACGATGGCAGCACGCGTATTGGCCTGCCGGAAACCAAGCTCGGCATCTTTCCCGGCTGGGGCGGCAGCGCTCGCTTGCCGCGTTTGATCGGTGCGCCGGCGGCGATGGATTTGATGCTGACCGGCCGCACCGTCTCGGCCAAGGCTGCGCGTGCGATGGGCTTGATCGACAAGGTCGCCGCGCCTGCAGTGCTGGTCGATGTTGCCGCCGCACTGGCGCTCACCGGCACCAAGCGCCCGTTCAAACAACGCGCAACTGCATGGGCCACCAACACCTTGCTTGCGCGCAAGGTGCTTGCGCCACAGATGCGCAAACAGGTCGCACGCAAGGCGCGCAAGGAGCATTACCCGGCGCCGTACGCGTTGATCACTATGTGGGAGCGCGCAGGTGGCAGCGGCATCCAGGCGCGACTGGCGGCCGAGCGCAAGGCGGTGGTAAACCTCGCCAGCACACCAACGGCGCGCAATCTGATCCGCATCTTCTTTCTCACCGAGCGCTTGAAAGCACTCGGCGGCAAGGACGCTGGCGCTGCGGCGTTGGCTCCCATTCGTCATGTGCATGTGATCGGTGCCGGCGTGATGGGTGGCGATATCGCGGCCTGGGCGGCCTATAAAGGCTTGGAGGTCACGCTGCAGGATCGCGAACAGCGCTTCATCGATACCGCGTTGACGCGCGGCGGCGAGTTGTTCGACAAGCGCGTGAAAGAAGACGCGAAACGCCCGGCGGTGGCGGCGCGTCTGCGTGGCGACCTGGCCGGTGCGGGCGTGGCGCGGGCGGATCTGGTGATCGAAGCGATCATCGAACATCCGCAAGCCAAGCGCGACCTGTACCAAACCATCGAGCCGCAGCTCAAGCCCGATGCGTTGCTGACCACCAACACCTCGTCGATTCCGTTGACCGCGTTGCGTGGGCACCTCCAGCGTCCGGCACAATTCGCCGGCCTGCACTACTTCAATCCGGTGTCGATGATGCCGCTGGTGGAAATCGTACATCACGACGGGCTGGATCCGGCCAACGTCGCGCGCCTGGCGGCGTTCTGCAAGGCGCTGGACAAGTTCCCGGTGCCGGTGGCCGGAACGCCGGGCTTCCTGGTCAATCGCGTGCTGTTCCCGTATCTGCTCGAAGCTGCCACCGCGTATGCCGAAGGCGTACCGGGCCCGGTGCTGGATAACACCGCCGTGAAGTTCGGCATGCCGATGGGGCCGATCGAACTGATCGACACGGTCGGGCTGGATGTGGCCGCAGGTGTGGGCGCGGAACTGGCACCCTTCCTGGACTTGCCGATTCCTGCAGCGCTGGCCACGGTAGAACCGGGCAAGCGTGGCAAGAAGGACGGCCAGGGTTTGTACAAGTGGGAGAACGGCCGCGCGGTCAAACCCCAGGTCGCCAGCGGCTACGCGGTGCCGGCAGACTTGGAAGACCGCTTGATCCTGCCGCTGCTCAATGAAGCAGTCGCCTGCCTGCATGATGGCGTAGTGGCCGATGCGGACCTGCTCGATGCCGGCGTCATCTTCGGCACCGGCTTTGCCCCGTTCCGTGGAGGCCCGATCCAGCACATCCGCAGTGTCGGCGCCGATGCGTTGCTGGAACGTTTGCGAGCGTTGCATGCGCGTTACGGCGAGCGTTTTGCGCCACGCCCAGGCTGGGATTGGCAGGTGTTGCGTGAGGCGGTGGTGTAATTTTGTTTCAATTCCGATAACAGGAAGGTCGCCATTGGCGGCCTTCCTGTTTGAAGCACCAGACTCACCCATCAGTGATGATGGTGCGCGCCATGCGCGTGCAGGTGGCCTTGATGATTCTCCTCCGCAGCGCCTTTCGACACGCCTGGCATACCGCACGGCTCGGTACCGCAGTCGCCGCTTTCCACTTGCAGGGTGACGTGGATGATCTCGAAGCGGTCGTGCAGGAGTTGGCCGAGTGCGTCGCGCAGGCGGTCGCGGTCGATGGTTTCGCTGACCACCACATGTGCGGTGAGTGCGGGGGTGCTGGAGGCCAGTGCCCAGACGTGCAGGTCGTGCACGTCTTCGACGCCGGGGTAGCTAGCCAGCGCCTGCTGTACCTGCGGCAGGTCGATGCCTTTGGGCACGCCTTCCAGCAGTACGTTGATCGCCTCGCGCAGCAACACCCAGGTACGCGGCAGCACCCACAAGCCGATCAGCACTGCCAGCACCGGGTCGATCCAGTGCCAGCCGGTCCAACGGATCAGCAGCGCACCGATGATCACCGCGACCGATCCGAGCATGTCGCTCCAGACTTCCAGATAGGCACCCTTGACGTTGAGGCTCTCACCTCTGCCGGCGTGCAACAGCTTCATCGCGATCAAGTTGATCATCAGGCCGAAGCCGGCGATCAGCAGCATGCCGCTGGAAGAAATGTCCTGCGGCGCGCGGAAGCGTTGCGCGGCTTCTGACAGGATGTACGCGCCGACTGCGAACAACAGTACGCCATTTGCAAGCGCACCGAGCGCTTCGAGCCTCACGTAGCCATAGGTGCGACGCGCGTCGGCTGGGCGACGGCTCAGGCGCACAGCGACCAACGCGATCATCAGGCCGACGGTGTCGGTGGCCATATGCGCGGCGTCGGACAGCAACGCCAGGCTGTTGGTGATGAACGCGCCGATGACCTCCGCCAACAGAAACGTGGCAGTGAGTGAGAGCGCCCACCACAGTGGTTTCTCGTGGCGGATGACGCTAGGTGCGTGGTTGTGGTCGTGTCCCATGGATGCGGTCGCCTCGTGCAATGCGCGCACCTTAGGCGCACGCGATGGCGGAGACTATTACACCTGGGCGTGATGAGATCACATCACGCAAGCGCGGCGATGCACGTTGTTACGCAGTGCGGCCAGTACCTCAAACTTTGGCCACCAACTTGATCACACTGGAAAAATCCAGCGCGCCGTTACCAGCCTGGCTGTTCATCGCATAGAGATTGCGTGCCAGCTCGCCGAGCGGAATCGACACGCCCACCTGCACTGCGGATTCGGCGACCAACCCCAGATCCTTGAGCATCAAATCGTTGCCGAAGCCGCCGCTGTAACCGCGCGATGCCGGCGCATTGGGCAGCACGCCCGGCCAGGGATTGCAGACTTCGGTGGCCCAGCTGCGACCGGTACTGACCGCTATCATCTGCGACAACACCGCCGGGTCCAGCCCCTGCGCAACGCCGAGCGCAAGCGCCTCGCCGGTGGCGGCCATGATCACGCCCAGCGCCATGTTGTTGCACAGTTTGGCGACCTGGCCGGCGCCGCTATCTCCGAGGTGGAAGATGTTCTTGCCCATCGCCTGCAACACGGGCAGCGCGCGCTCCAACACCTCTGCAGCGCCGCCGACGATAAAGGTCAGGCTAGCTGCTGCTGCGCCGGCGGTACCGCCGGACACCGGCGCATCCAGCATCGCCAAGCCACGCACCTGCGCAGCGGCGGCGACCTTGCGTGCGGTGACCGGTGCGATGGTGCTGCAGTCAATCACCAACGCACCAGCTGTAATGTGCGCCAGAATGCCGGCCTCGCCCAGGTACAAGCCTTCGACATGGCGGCTGGCCGGCAGCATCGAGATCACGATTTCGGCATCGGCCAAGGTGTCGTGCGCCGAGCTGGCGGCATGCGCGCCGGCGGCGGCGGCGGCTTCCAGTGCGGCGGGCACCAGATCGAAGACGCGTAACTCGTGCCCGGCCTTACTCAGGTTGGCGGCCATCGGCCCGCCCATATTGCCAAGGCCGATAAAAGCGATCTTGCTCATGGTGTCGGTTTCCAGGTGAGAGCGATCATCAACGAATGAAAATGGCCATTGATAGGCTGCTGGATCGCAGAGCGGCCGTCGCAAACTTCGGAACTGCCGCCACCAATGCGAACGTTGCGATTCCCACGCCTCGTCCGCGTTGCGCTAGCGATAGGCCGCAAGTTACCAGCCACTCAGCGTGCACTGAGGTCATGTACACCAAGATCGGCGAGCGGGTGCTGCGCAGCCGGCCAGGGCGAATGAAAGAATGCAGCAGCCCATTGCGCATCCGCTTCTGCCAGCGAGGCGGGTTGCCACTGCGGCTGGCGGTCTTTGTCGATCAACAGCGCGCGGATGCCTTCGGCAAAATCGCCATGGGCGGCGACATGCAGGGCCACCACGTATTCGGTTCGGAAGGTGTCGGCCAGTGTTGTGGTGCCCGGATGACGTTGCAGCTCCCACGCCAGTCGCGCAGAACCCGGGGCGCCGGCTGCCAGCGTTGCGCGCGCACCTTGCAGCCAGCCGTCTTCGCTTTGCATCGCCAGAATTGCGTCCACGACCTGCTCCAGCGTGTCGCCTGCCACCAGTTGCTCGATCAAGGCAGCGTGCACCTGCAATGGGCCCGGCTCCAGCGGTTGCGCAATGCCGTACAGAAATGCGCTGAGTTGGCTGCAATCCTCCTGCGCATTGCCCGTCCACGTATGCGCGCTCAAAGCATCCAGCACCGCCGCATATTGCGCATGCTCCAGGCGGACATCCGCAAGCCCCGCGTAGATGGCGTCGCTGGCATCCAGCGGCGCGCCGGTCAGTGAGAGAAAGAGTCCGGCCGCGTGCGGCACGCGGCGCAGCAGCCAGCTGCCACCGACATCGGGAAACAGGCCGACGCTGATCTCCGGCATCGCCAGGCGCGAACGCTCGGTGACCACGCGATGGCTGGCGCCGGACATCACGCCGATGCCGCCGCCCATGACGATACCGTGGGCCCAGCACAGCAGCGGTTTGGGGTAGGTGTGGATGCGATGGTCTAGCCGATACTCTTCTTCGAAGAACGCAGCGGCGTGCGCGTTGCCTGCCGGTTGTGCGCTGCGTTCCTGCGCATCCGGCACCGCCTCGCGATGCGCACGCATACTTTGATACAACCCATGCAGATCGCCACCTGCGCAGAATGCTTTCTCGCCTGCACCGCGTAACACCACGCAGGCAATCTGCGCATCATCGGCCCAGATGCGCAGCTGCGCATCCAGCAGGCGTGTCATCTGCAACGACAAGCCGTTGAGCGTCTTGGGCATATTCAACGTGGCGATGCCAATGCGATGCCCTTCCGCGCAATCGCGTTGTTCGAACAGCACCGGCGCACCTTCAGTTGCGTTGACCTCCACCATCAGCCATTGCTCCACTGCGGTGCGCGCTTCTCAACGAATGCCGCCACACCTTCGGCCTGATCGGCCTGCTCGAACAGGTCGACAAAGGCTTCGCGCTCTGCAATCAGCGGGGCGGCATGGGTGCCGTGTCGTGTGGACTGCACCAGGCGCTTGCACGCCGCGACACTGGCCGGACTCTGCTTGCCGGCACGCTGTGCCCAGGCGATGGCGTGTGCACGCGATTCGCCCTTGCCGACCACCTCCTCCACCAATCCGATCCGTTGCGCAGTGGCGGCATCGAGACGCTCGCCCAGCAGGATCATGCGCTTGGCCCAGCCCTCGCCGATCAGGCGCGGCAGGTTCTGGGTGCCACCGGCGCACTGCAACAGACCCACGCTGGCCTCGGGCAATGCCAGTTGCGCCTGCTGCTCGGCGATACGTAGATCGCACGCCAGCGCGCACCCCAGGCCGCCGCCCATCGCATAGCCGTTGATGGCCGCGATCGACACCCCGCCAAATGCGCTCAAGGCTTCGAAGGCTTCGCCGAACCGCCGCGCCGCCTCGCGCGCATTGGCCTTGTCGCCATCGGCAAACTGCTTGAGGTCGGCACCGGCACTGAAGAACTTCTCTCCTTCGCCGGTGATCACCAGCGCGTAGAGGCTGCGGTCCGCATCCAGCGCGCGCAGCAGGTCGCGCAAGGCAGCAAGGCTGTGAACGGTCCAGGTATTTGCAGGCGGATTGCTCAAGGTGACGATGGCAACGTGACCATCGCGTTCGACTTGAAGACCGGTGTGCACGCGCGCTTCCCAATCGCTCATCGCAGTTCCTCCTCGCCATTGAGCAAGTGACGCGCAATGATCATGCGCATCACTTCGTTGGTGCCTTCCAGAATGCGATGCACGCGGCTGTCGCGCAGCAGACGCTCGATCGGATACTCGCGGATATAGCCGTAGCCGCCGTGGATCTGCAACGCGTCGTCGCAGATCGCAAAGCCGGCATCGGTAGCGAAGCGCTTGGCCATCGCGCACCACACGGTGGCATCGTGGCTGCCGGCATCGAGCTTGCGCGCAGCGGTGTGCACCATCTGCCGCGCCGCTACCAACTGGGTGGCCATATCGGCCAGCTTGAACTGCAGTGCCTGGAAATCGGCCAGTTTCTTGCCGAACTGACGGCGCTCGCCCATGTAACGCCGCGCCGCATCCAGCGCGCCTTGCGCCGCGCCCAACGAACACGCCGCGATATTGATGCGGCCGCCATCGAGCGCCTTCATCGCCATCTTGAAACCTTCGCCTTCCTTGCCAAGCAGATTGTCGGCCGGGATGCGTACGTTCTCCAAGCTCACACCGCGCGTGGGCTGGCTGTTCCAACCCATCTTCTCTTCCTTGCGGCCATACGTAATGCCAGGCGCATCGGCAGGCACCACAAAGGCGCTGATGCCGCGTGCGCCGTCTTCGCCGGTGCGGGCCATCACCACTAGCACATCGGTAGCGCCAGCGCCTGAAATGAAGGCCTTGCTGCCGTTGAGCACATAGCTGTCGCCATCGCGCTGCGCGCGGGTCTTGAGCGAGGCTGCATCCGAGCCGGCACCCGGCTCGGTCAGGCAATACGAGCCCAGCTTGGCGCCGCTGGTCATCGGCTCGCCCCACTGCGCGCGTACCGTGTCATTGCCGTAACTGGCAATCAACCAGGTGGCCATGTTGTGGATGCTGATGAACGCCGACGTAGACGGATCGACCGTGGCGAGCTCTTCGAACACCACTGCTGCATCGAGCCGCCGCATGCCCAATCCGCCCACGCCTGCATCAGTGTAAAGCCCGCAGAAACCCAGCTCCGCCGCTTTGGCGATCGCCTCGCGCGGGAAGTAGCTTTCCGCATCCCAGCGCGCGGCATGCGGCGCGAGTTCCTTGTCGGCGAAATCGCGCGCGGCGGCGCGGAACGCCTGCTGCTCGTCGTTCAAATCGGCGGCATCGGCCGGTAGGTGGATGGCTGCGTTCATGGCGGTCTACCGGTTATTTGAGAGAGATTGTGGTGTTGACGCCGTGGCCCAGCGTCTGGTCGTCGAACCAGCGTGCGGTCACGGTTTTGGTCTGGGTGTAGAACATCACCACCTGCTTGCCGTACGGGCCCAGATCGCCGAGCTTGGAGGCGCGCGATCCGGTGAAGGAGAACAGCGGCACCGGCACCGGAATCGGCACATTGATGCCGACCTGGCCCACATCGATGTCTTCCTGAAACCGCCGCGCCGCTGCACCGGACTGGGTGAACAACGCAGTGCCATTGCCCGTGGGATTGGCATTGACCAACGCGATGGCGTCATCCAGCGTGGCCGCCTGCAGAATCACCAGCACCGGCCCGAAGATTTCTTCGTCGTAGATGCGCATGCCAGGCGTCACGCCGGAGAAGATCGTCGGGCCGACGAAGTTGCCTTGTTCAAACCCCGGCACGGTCGGAGCGCGACCGTCCAGTTCCAGGAGGGCACCCTGCTCCACGCCGGAGGCGATCAGCGCTTCCACACGCGCGCGTGCGGCGCAGGAAATCAGCGGCCCGACCTCGGTGCCCGGGGCATTGCCCGCGCCGAGCTTCAAAGCCTTGGCCTTGGCCACCAGCGCCGGAATCCATTGCTGCGCCTCGCCCACCAGCACCAGCGTAGACGCGGCCATGCAACGCTGGCCGGCGGCGCCGAAAGCCGCGCCGACCATTGCGTTGAGGGTCTGCTCCTGATTGGCGTCCGGCAGCACCACGGCGTGATTCTTCGCGCCCATCATGCATTGCACGCGCTTGCCTGCCAGCGATGCGCGTTGGTAGACGTGCGTGCCGACCGTGGTCGAGCCAACGAACGACAACGCCTTGATCTGAGGGTGGTCGCACAGCGCGTTGACCACTGCTGCGCCGCCGTGCACGACATTGAGCACGCCCTTGGGAATGCCCGCTTCCAGCGCGAGTTCCACCAGCCGCATGGTCACCATCGGGTCCTGCTCGGACGGCTTGAGCACGAAGGTATTGCCCGTGGCAATGGCCATCGGAAACATCCACAACGGAATCATCGCGGGGAAGTTGAACGGGGTGATGCCCGCGCACACGCCTAGCGGCTGCAGCAAGCTATAGGTGTCCACGCCGTTGGCGACGTTGTTGGCCAGCTCGCCCAGTTGCAGATTGCCGATCGCCGCGGCGTGCTCCACCACCTCCAACCCACGGAACACATCGCCTTCGGCATCGGCCAGGGTCTTGCCCTGCTCGGCGCTCAACAGCGCGGCCAGCTCGGGCATGTGTTCGCGGATGAGCTGCTGATACTTCAGGAAGATGCGTGCACGCGTGCCGATCGGGGTCTTGCGCCAGCCGACGAAGGCCTGTTTGGCCGCCGCCACGGCCGCGTCCACTTCACTGGCGGTAGCGAAAGGCACCTGCGCCAGCACGCATTGATCGGCCGGGTTGACCACATCCTGCCAATGCGCACTGGCGGAGGTGACAAATTCGCCGTCGATCAACAGGGACACGCGGGGGACGGATTCACGCATTGCAGGCTCACTTGCAGAAGGGTCGATGCAGTGACTTCGCATTGTTCGCACCGGCAAGCGGCATTCCCAGCCCGCGATTGCTTAATCGCGCTAAGCTGGCGGCACAATTTTGCGAATCTTGCGAATGCCGCACACGCAGCCACCTCTTCGCCACCAGCTCGGCCTGCGCCTGCAGCGGCTGCGCCAGCGCCATGGCCTGACCCAGGCCGAATTGGCGCGCCGGCTGGCGTTGTCGCCGAGCTACCTCAACCAGATCGAGCGCAACCAGCGCCCGTTGACGCTGGCGATCCAACAGCGGCTCAAGGCCACCCTGGGCGACCTTGAAGGCCTGCTGGATCTGGACGACCCCGCCGCATTGGTCGAACCCTTGGACGAATCGCTGCGCAGCCTGGGCCACACCCTCTCGGCCGCCGAGCTGCGCATGCTCACCGGCAATCTGCCGCAGGTGGCGCAGGCAATGGTGAATCTGCACCGCGCCCAGCGACACCTGCTCGAACGCAATACCGCACTGGAACTGCAGATCGGTGCCGACCACGCCGCGATGCCATCGCTGTCGCCCGGTGAGCAGGTGCGCGATTACTTCAATCGCGCGCACAACTACCTGCCCGAGCTGGATGAGCGCGCCGAAGCGCTGTATGCCGAACTAGGGCTCACCCCGGACAATCTTGCGCTGCGGTTGCGCCAGCGCCTGGCCGATCGCCACGGTTTGTTGGTGCACGAATCCACCGACCTGCACAACGACAAGCGCAGCATGGATGCGCAGGCACGCGTGCTGTGGCTGCCTGCGCATCTGCGCCCTGGCCAACAGGCGTTTCAGATGGCTGCGCAGTTGGCGTTGCTGGAATGTGCGCCGCTGCTGGAGGCACGCATCGGCGATGCCGGCTTCGAAGACGCCGAACGCATCGCGTTGTCGCGGATTGGTTTATCGAACTATTTCGCTGGTGCCTTGGTCATGCCCTACAGCAAGTTTTTGCACAGCGCGCAGGCCTGCCGCTACGACATCGAATGGCTGGCCGACCGTTTCGATGTGGGCTTCGAGGCAGTCTGCCATCGGCTCAGCACCTTGCAGCGGCGCGGTGCGGCCGGGCTGCCGATCTTCTTCATGCGGGTGGACCGCGCCGGCAACGTGTCCAAGCGCCACTCGGCCACCGACTTCCACTTTTCGCATGTCGGCGGTGCCTGCCCGCTGTGGATCGTCTACGAAGCCTTCAATCAGCCCGATCGCATCCTCACCCAGATCGCGCGCATGCCCGATGGCCGCCGCTATTTCTGGCTTGCGCGCCAGGTCAGCAGTGGTGCGCCGGGCTATGGCCGGCTGCGCAAGACCTTTGCACTGGCGATGGGGTGCGGCTTGCGCCATGCCGAACAACTGGTGTATGCGCGCGGTTGGGATCTGGATGCAGTGGACGACGCGGTGCCGATCGGCCCGGGCTGCCTGACCTGCGAGCGCAGCAACTGCGTGCAGCGTGCATTCCCGGCCTTGCCTCGGTTGCCTGCCAGCGCGCGCTAGGCAAGAGGCAAGGCTGCGCATGCGCCCTCACGCAACCTTCTGGTTGCCGCCTCCCCACTTACCGCGCAACTGTAACGGGTCATACGCTACAGCTGCACCGCAGCATTCCACCGTGAGATAGCCAACGCACAGTGCTTCAATCCGCAGTACCGCACCTCCTCGTCCTGCCCGCGCAGATGCGCCAGACGGCCGCAGCAACGGCCACCCTCTCCATTCGGCAACTTTGTCCTGGAAGGGATCAAACGATGCCCGTTCACCACACCGGCCACTTGGCCAGCCGGCGCCTGCGCCGCACCCCTGTGCGCGACGTCCTGTGCACCACCATCGCTTTCGTTCTGGCCACCGCGTTCAGTACGCACGCACAGGACAGCGCGCCTGCGCCTGCCGCACCGCCGGCCAGCGACAGCAGCACCGCTGCCACCACGCCACCGGTCACGCTCGACAACATCACGGTGATTGGCCAGCGCGCCAGCCTGAATCAGGCGGTGCAGGCCAAGCAGATGTCCGACCGACAACATGGGCCAGATGCCCAATGTCACCGTGGCCAAAGCGCTGGTGCGCCTGCCCGGCGTCAACGGAACCCGCGACCGTGGCAACGAGAGCCTGGCCACCGTGGGCGGCCTCGGCCCACGCATGACCATGGGCACCGTCAACGGGCGCGAAATCGCCTCGTCCGAGCCCAATCGTGCGGTGCGTTGGGAAGTGTTCCCCACCGAGATCGTCTCCACCGTCAAGGTCTACAGGACCCAGTCGGCCGACCTGGTCGCCGGTGGCCTTGCCGCAACCGTGGACATCTCCACCATCAGCCCGCTGGACTACAACGGCCCGGGCTTTGTCGGCACTGCCGGCCCGGTGTTCTATGACCACGCCAAGGACGAGGACGGCTACACCCCGTGGGGCAACCGCTTCGGCGCCAGCTGGGTGCACAAGATCAACGACAACCTGGCGGTTGCGCTGGGCGCCACCTATCAGAAGCAGAAGAACGCCAACTCCTCGATCGGCAGTTGGGGCTATACCGATGCCACCACCTCGCGCGATGTGGATGGCGACGGCACCTTGGACCAAACCCCGTTCGGCGCGGCCGACCAGCTCAAGCTGACCGACCAGACCCGCACCGGTGCGATGGGCACCGTGCAGCGGCGCTCGGGCAACTTCGAGTTGAAGTTCGACGGTTTGTAGTCGCGTATCGAAATCGACGAAGACCAGCTGCAGAACTGGTTCAACGGCCTGGCCTGCAGCACGTTTTCGACCGGTGCCAATCCGTACACCACGCCGGGCTCGGCCTACACCATCGTCGATGGCGATGTGGTGGCCGGCACGCTGGCCAACTCGAACCTGCAGGTCGACCATGCGGTCAGCCACTACAACGAGGTCAAGACCCTCACTGCCGGCGGCTTGAATGCCAAGTGGAGCTGCGATGTGTGGACGTTGGGCAGCGACCTGTCGTTCTCGCAGGCAAAGCGCGACACCACCTGGCAGGCGGTGCGCTTCGGCAGCAACCCGGACACCGTCTCATTCGACTTCCGCCGTAGCGTCACTCCCATCATCCGCACCAGCTCGGATACGCCGGAGTGGGGCATCAATGGCCAGACCGAGCCACAGGCATTGCGCGACAAGATCGCCGCGCTCGCGCTCAACGCCAGCCGTTAGATCGGTGCAGCTGCGTTCACTTCGCTGGAATTGGGCGCACGCGCCGCACGCCGCGAAAAGCAGAACCGTCGCTTCATCAGCAATCAATCCGGCTTCGACCAGCCGATCTCGGCCTACCAGGACCTGATCTATCCGGTCACCATGCCGGACTTGAACGTGCCCACGCTGACCGGCGGCAACTTGAACGCAATCGCCGACATCGGCTTCGGCGGTTTCGATCCGGCCACGCTCAACGAACAGATGCTCGACCACTGGAACGTCAAGGAAGACGTGCGCGAAGCCTTTGCCAAAGCGGTGTTCAGCTCGCAGGTGTTTGGCACCGATGTCACCGGCAATATCGGCGTGCGCCTGGTCAATACCAAGACCACCAGCGACGGCTTCGATTCGGTCGGCAACACCGTGCAGGCCAGCAGCGACAGCAAGCAATACACCGGCGTGCTGCCCAGCGCCACCGTCAACTTCCTGATCGACGACCAGCGCATCCTGCGTTTCGCCGTGGCCAGGGTCATCGCGCGCCCGCCGCTGGACGAATTGCGCACCGGCCGTTGCCTGGACGACCCCACCGTCACCGTCGGCCAGCTCACCGGCAGCGGCGGCAACCCGCAGCTG
Organism: Xanthomonas populi; assembly: GCF_002940065.1. Classification (GTDB taxonomy): domain Bacteria; phylum Pseudomonadota; class Gammaproteobacteria; order Xanthomonadales; family Xanthomonadaceae; genus Xanthomonas; species Xanthomonas populi. The sequence continues at coordinate 11,249 of NZ_MDEJ01000021.1, read as the reverse complement.
GATCCGTTCAAGGCCACCCAGGTCGATGTGTCCTACGAGTGGTATTTCCACGCCGAAGCGCTCGCGGCGATTCCGGTCTATCGCAAGGAAGTGGATTCCAGCATCGGCTATCGCACCGACCGTGAAGTGATCAACGGCCTGGATTACCTGGTCAGCGCGCCGTTCAATGGCGGTGGCGGTCATATCAACGGTGTGGAACTCACCTTCCAGACGCCGTTCTATTTCATCCCGCACATGCAAAACTTCGGCGTCTATTCCAACTTCTCGCTGGTCGATTCCAACCTCAAGGAATTCTCGCCGGTCGACAACCCGTTGCCGCTGAGCGGCCTGGCGCGCAAGACCGGCACCTTCGACCTGTGGTACAGCAACGGCAGCTTCGAAGCGCACGTAGGTTACAAATACCACAGCCCATACACCGTGGTGTATGGCTGGAATGCAGCGCGTCTTGCACGTTTGCAAAGTGAAGGCACGGTGGATATGAGCCTGAACTGGCAGTAGAGCAAGCAGCTCAGCTTCCGCTTCCAGGCCGGCAATCTCACCAACGAACCGCTGCGCGCCTACACCGACAACAAGCCCAACCGTCTGGCCAATCAGGACGACGGCGGCTACCAGGTGTTCGGCCGTCGTTATGCGCTGGAAGCCAGCTACACGTTTCCATGCGCACGGTGCCAATCTGGTGCGCGTGCGATTGTGGAACGACGCACGCTGGACCCGCTACAGCGATTTGTCCGACGTCAAAAAGACCATCGCGCGTGCACGCGCGCAAGGCATGCAGGTCTTGCTGGACCTGCACTATTCCGACGATTGGGCCGATGGCGAAAAACAGCTCATTGCCAAGGCCTGGGCCGGCATCACCGACACCGATGAACTGGCGCGCACGCTCTACGGCTTCACCTACGACACGCTGAGCGCGCTCGACCGTGCCGACTTGATGCCGGCGCTGGTGCAGGTGGGCAACGAAAGCACTTCCGATCTGAGGGACAGCAAGCCCTGGGACAAGAAGCGCCCCATTGATCGGCAACGCAACGCCAAGCTGTTCAATGCCGGCATCAAGGCGGTGCACGATATCAGCGCACGCTCGGCCATCAAGCCGCGGGTGATGCTGCATATCGCCCAGCCGGAAAATGTGGAACCGTGGTTTGCCGCTGCGACCAAGGGTCGACAGCAGCAAGAGGACGCAGCCATGACCGGTATCAATCGCCGCGAATTGCTGCGAGGCATGTTGGCAAGCGGCGTGAGCGCCGCACTCACCGTCGGTGCGGCCGGTGCGTTTGCACCGCTCGGCGACGCAACCTTGGCACCGCGCGAGCGCCTGCTGTTCGACTTCGGCTGGCGTTTCCATCTTGGCCATGCCAGCGACCCATCGCGCGACTTCGCGTTCGGCACGTTCCAGCGCACCTCCGCCAAGGCCGGCAAGGACACCGCCACCGCTGCGCAACTCGCTTTCGACGACAGCGCCTGGGAACTGCTGGATCTGCCGCACGACCGGGCCGTTACCCTGCCCTTCCGCCAGGAACCGATCTCGGCCACGATCACCGAAGACGCCCCCGCCGCTGCGCATGGCTACAAACCGCTGGGTAAGAGCTTTCCGGAACACAGCGTGGGCTGGTATCGCCGCACGCGGCAGATTCCCGCAAGCGATCTGGGCAAGCGCATCAGCCTGCTGTTCGACGGCGTGTTCCGCGACTGCATTGTGTTCTGCAATGGTCACGTGGTCGGGCGCAACGCCAGCGGCTATTGCGGTTTCGAGTTCGACCTCAGCGAAGTGCTCGACGACGGCAAGCCCAACCTCATCGCCGTTCGCGTGGATGCCGCATTGGGCGAAGGCTGGTTCTACGAAGGCGCCGGCATCTATCGGCATATGTGGCTGCACAAGACCGACCGGCTGCATCTGCCGCAAGATGGCGTGTTCGTGCGCAGCACGCTGCAAGGCAGCAACGCCACCGCGCAGTTGACCACCGAAGTGCGCAACGATGGCAGCGCCCCGCGCCACTACAACGTGCAAGCGCGCGTGACCGCACCGGATGGACGTGTTCCGGATGGACGTGTTGTCGCGCAAGCTGTCAGTGCAGCGGTCACAGTTGCGCCGGGCCAGGTGCATGTTGTGGAACAGACAGTGCCGCTCGGCCAGGCCGCGCTATGGTCGATCGACACCCAGCAGCTCTACAGCCTCACCACCAGCGTGCACAGCGACGGCGCCGCCATCGATACGGTGCTCATAGCGTTCGGCGTACGCAGCATTGCCTTCGATGCGCAGCGTGGCTTTTTGTTGAATGGCGCACCGCTCAAACTGCACGGCACCAATAACCACCAGGATCATGCCGGCGTCGGCACCGCCATCCCGGACAGCCTGCACGAATGGCGCCTGCGCCAGCTCAAGTCGATGGGCTGCAACGCGTATCGCAGTGCGCACAATCCGGCCACGCCCGAACTGCTGGCATGGTGCGATCGCCTGGGCATGTTGGTGATCGAAGAAACCCGCCGCATGTCCACCGACCCCGAAGCCGTGGGCGAACTGGAGACGATGGTGCGGCGCGGGCGCAATCACCCCAGCGTGATCCTGTGGTCGCTCGGCAACGAAGAACCGCAGCAGGTCACCGAGCGCGGCGCACGCAGCGTCGGCCGCATGCAACAACACGTGCGTCAACTCGATCCCACGCGCCCCAACACGTTCGCGATGGACAAGGGCTTTGGCGATGGCGTCGGTCAAGTGGTCGATGTGGTGGGCTTCAACTACCGCACCAGCCAGATGGACGGCTTCCACGCGCACTATCCGAGTATTCCGATCTATGCCAGCGAAACCGGCAGCACCGTCTCGGTGCGCGGCAACTACCAGCGCGACGACGCGCGCGGCTACACCCGCGCCTAAGACACCGACCACCCTTGGTGGGCCAGCACCGCCGAAGCCTGGTGGAGCTACGTCGCGCAGCGCCCCTATATCGCTGGCGGCTTCATCTGGACCGGCTTCGATTACCGTGGCGAACCCACGCCCTACAACCGCTGGCCGAATGTCGGCTCGCAGTTCGGCGTGCTCGACAGCTGTGGCTTCCCCAAAGACAACTCCTGGTACTACCGCGCGCAGTGGACCAGCGAACCGGTGCTGCATCTGTTCCCGCACTGGAACTGGGACGGCCTGCTGCAGCCCGACGACAAAGGCCGCGTCGAGGTCTGGTGCCACAGCAATTTCGAAGCGGTGGACCTATTGGTCAACGGCGTCAGCCAAGGCCTGCAGCAGGTGCCGGCCTATGGCCATGTCGAATGGCGTGTGGCTTACGCACCGGGAGTGATCGAAGCACGCGGCTATCGCGGCGGCAAACGCGTGCTCACCGAACGCCGCAAGACCGTCGGCAAGCCGGCAGCCATCCGCCTGAGCTGCGACCGCAACGCATTGCGCGCGGACTCCGAAGACGTGGCGGTGGTGAAGGTGGAGATCGTCGACGCACAGGGCCGCCTGGTGCCGACCGCAGACAACCAGGTGCAGTTCGCATTGCGCGGCCCCGCGCGGTTGATCGGCGCGGGCAACGGCGACCCCGCCAGCCATGAAGACGACAAGGCGCCGCAACGCAAGGCCTTCAATAGACTCTGTGCGGCCCTCTTCCAGACCACGCGAAACGCCGGCAGCATCGTCTTGCAGGCCACTGCACCAGGCCTTGCCTCTGCGGCCCTGCGCGTGGATGCCGACAAGGCCAAACCACGCGCATCAGTGGCCTGACTCAAAACGTACCAGCGGCTGCATTGATCACCAAGAACCACGTAAGCACCGCCTGACCGCACTGCAATGCTGGGAGCCATGACCGGCTCCCAGCACAGTCGCCGGCGCCAGTGTGCGCAAGCGACACACAGTGGCGATCAACCACCTGGCTGATCGCCGCCAGGCCGCGCGACTGGGGCGCTGGCCAGCGGTTTCAAGCATCCGGGCTCCCTCCATCAGGCGCACGCGGAAAGTAACGGCTGAGCTTTTCTTCCCACGCCTGGAACTGCTCAAGCGCGTAGGCATCCATCGGCCGTGGATCGTCCGCGACTGCTTTTTTCTGCGCGACATACGCGATGCGCTGGGAAGACAACTCGTCCCACGCCTTTCTCAGCATCATCGGGTCAGGATGCGAGACCATCATCGCCTCCAGCAGCGTGGCCTGGGCCACGCGTGCAGCCAGCAGGTCGCTGAGCGCCTCGGTCACGGTCTGCATCCACTCTTGCTGTTTCTGTTCCATACCCGACCGGATCGCCTGCTTGATGTGCCCCAAACGGTAGCGCGTCCGCTGGAACGGCCATGTGGAGACATCATCAGCGCGGTGCAGGCGATACGCCTCCACGATGTCGCGGCCCGCGGGCGGGCGATTCGGGCATATCTTGGACGTCGAGGCGGCGCAAAACCCGCATTACCGATGCTGGAGGCCTGGGGGCCCAGCATCGGCACAGTCTGGCCGCACGCAGCCTCGGCGTTCACGCAAGTCCAGGATTGGTGGTCGCAGGGCTTAAACTTGTGCCCTCGCCGGCCGGTGACGAGGCGCATGTTGCATCGTGCCACCGGCGGAGACGGTGACACTCACGCCCGCAGCTCTCCGTGGCATACCCGGCGCGTCCCTGATTCGCATTCCGGAAGATGTACTTGCAAACCACCAACACCAAAGACACCATCAAACTCAGCACGGGCGCCGCCGAACACACCCCGCTGATGAAGCAATTCTTCGCCGCCAAGTCGGACTACCCCGACCTGTTGCTGTTCTTCCGCATGGGCGATTTCTACGAGCTGTTCTACGACGATGCGCGCAAGGCCGCGCGTCTGCTCGATATCACGCTGACCCAGCGCGGCAGCTCCGGTGGCGCGCCGATTCCGATGGCCGGCGTGCCGGTGCATGCCTACGATGGCTATCTGGCGCGCTTGGTGGCGCTGGGCGAGTCGGTGGCGATCTGCGAGCAGATCGGCGACCCGGCGCTGGCCAAGGGCTTGGTCGAGCGCAAGGTGGTGCGCATCGTCACGCCGGGCACGGTCACCGACGAGGCGTTGCTGGACGAGCGCCGCGACACGCTGTTGATGGCGATCTCGCGTAGCAAGCAAGGCTACGGCCTGGCCTGGGCCGACCTGGCCGGCGGGCGTTTCCTGGTCAATGAAGTGGACAGCGTGGATGCGCTGGAAGCGGAAATCGCGCGTCTGGAACCGGCCGAGCTATTGGTGCCCGACGAAGACAACTGGCCGGAATTTCTGCGTGGACGCGTCGGCGTGCGGCGCCGGCCACCGTGGCTGTTCGACGCCGATAGCGGCCGTCGCCAGCTGTTGGCGTTCTTCAAATTGCACGATCTGTCCGGCTTCGGCATCGACAACAAGCCCTGCGCCACTGCGGCAGCCGGCGCGCTGCTCGGTTATGTCGAAGAAACCCAGAAGCAGCGCTTGCCGCATCTGACTTCCATCGCGATGGAAGTGGCCAGCGAGGCGATCTCGATGAACGCGGCTACACGCCGGCATCTGGAGCTGGACACCCGCGTCGATGGCGACACCAGCAACACTATGCTGGGCGTATTGGACAGCACGGTCACACCAATGGGCGGGCGCTTGCTGCGACGCTGGCTACACCGCCCGCTGCGGCTGCGCGAGGTGCTGGTGCAGCGCCACCACGCGGTCGGCAGCTTGATCGACACCGGCGCCGATGCCGACGTGCGCGAGGCCTTCCGTGCGCTTGGCGATCTGGAACGCATCCTCACCCGCGTGGCGCTGCGCTCGGCGCGCCCGCGCGATTTTTCCACCTTGCGCGATGGCCTGGCGCTGCTGCCGACCGTGCGCACAATCCTCGCGCCGCTGGATTCGCCGCGCCTGCAGACGCTGTATGCCGAACTCGGCGAACACGATGCCACCGCGCATCTGTTGATCAGCGCAGTGGCCGAGCAACCGCCACTCAAACTCAGCGACGGCGGCGTCATCGCCACCGGTTACGACGCCGATCTGGATGAGTTGCGCCGCCTGTCCACCAACGCCGATCAATTCCTGATCGACCTGGAACAACGCGAACGCGCCAGCAGCGGCATCGCCACGCTCAAGGTCGGCTACAACCGCGTGCACGGCTACTACATCGAGATCAGCAAGGGCCAGGCCGAAAAAGCCCCGCTGCACTACAGCCGCCGGCAGACGCTGGCCAACGCCGAGCGCTACATCACCGAAGAACTCAAGAGTTTCGAAGACAAGGTGCTGTCGGCACGCGAGCGCTCGTTGTCGCGCGAAAAATTGTTGTACGAAGGCCTGCTGGATGCACTCGGCCACGAGCTGGAAGGCCTGAAGCGCTGCGCAGGTGCACTGAGCGAACTGGACGTGCTGGCCGGATTCGCCGAACGGGCGCAGGCGCTGGATTGGTCGCAGCCGGAGCTGGCCAGCGCGCCGTGCCTGCGCATCGAACGCGGCCGCCACCCGGTAGTGGAAGCGGTGCGCGATCAACCGTTCGAACCCAACGATCTGGACCTGCACACCGACCGCCGCATGCTGGTCATCACCGGCCCGAACATGGGCGGCAAATCGACCTACATGCGCCAGAACGCGTTGATCGTGTTGCTGGCGCATATCGGCAGCTATGTGCCGGCCAGCCGCGCGGTGATCGGGCCGATCGACCGCATTCTCACCCGCATCGGTGCGGGCGACGATCTGGCGCGCGGGCAATCCACTTTCATGGTGGAAATGGCCGAAACCAGCTACATCCTGCATCATGCCACGCCGCAGTCGCTGGTGCTGATGGACGAAATCGGTCGCGGCACCTCCACCTACGATGGTCTGGCACTGGCCGATGCGGTCGCACGCCATCTGGCGCATACCAATCGCTGCTACACGCTGTTTGCCACGCATTATTTCGAGCTCACCGCACTGGCCGACGAGTCGTATGCCAGCGGCATCGCCAACGTGCATCTGGATGCGGTCGAACACGGTGAGCGCCTGGTGTTCATGCATGCCGTCAAGGACGGCCCGGCCAATCGCAGCTTCGGTCTGCAGGTGGCCGCGCTCGCCGGGTTGCCGAAGGCAGCAGTCACCCAGGCACGGCGCCGACTGGCCGAACTGGAACAACGCGGCGGCGAAAGTCACAGCGCGCAAATGGCGCTCGCCGCGTTGGACGCACCGCAGCAGTTCGGCCTGTTCACCGCGCCCTGCTCTGCCGCGCAGGAAGCACTGCAGGCGCTGGACCCGGACGAGCTCACGCCCAAGCAGGCGCTGGAAGCGCTGTATCGACTGAAGGCGCTGCTATGAGTGCTGGGATTGGGGATTCGTAACGGCATAGCTGTATGACTGACGCTTGCGGCCCTGCTCATTCATTGCAGTTGCAGGTTTGCGTGTTTGCCTGAATGCTGCCCTGCGAAGGCGCCGGCTCGCGCTGCATCACGCGCTGCGCAGTGATGCGCACCGCTCGGATTGCTCTGCTGACGCGACGGGCGCAAGCTGCCGCAACGTTTTGTCCAATCGGAGACACCGATGACCGCGTCCGACTCGTTGACCGATCAACTGGCTGCCCAGCTGCAAGGCCCGCAGTTGCAGCAACTCGCCAGCCGGCTCGGCATCGCGCCGGAGCAGGCGCAATCGGCGGTGCAGACCGCGCTGCCGCTGTTGATGGGCGCCCTGGGGCGTAACAGCCAGCAGGCCGGCGGCACCGATGCATTGTTGAGTGCCTTGCAACGCGACCATGCCGGCAGCCCGGACATCGGCAGCCTGCTCGGCTCGCTGCTGGGCGGCTCGGCCAGTGGTGCGCAAGGCAATGGCGCCGGCATCGTCGGTCATCTGTTCGGCGACAAGGCAGCGCAGGCCGTTGCTGGCCTGGGCAAGGCCGCCGGGCTGGAAACCAGCAAGGCTAGCCAACTGCTACAACTGTTGGCGCCCATCGTGATGGCGTACCTGGCCAAACGTTTCCTCGGTGGCAGTACGACGTCCGGCAATCAGCTCGGCCCGGCCTTGGCGCAGGAACGCCAGCAAGTCGGCAGCAATAGCGGCATCAGCGGCCTGCTGACCAGCGTGCTGGATCAGGATGGCGACGGAAAACTTGGCTTGGGCGATGTCATGAAACTCGGCGGCAGTCTGTTCGGCAAGCGCTGACGGGCCGATGGCGCGTCGCCTGGGCATCGTCGCAGCCGCCATAGTCACGTCCTAATCGATATGTTCTGATAATTCGAATTCCATGAATAATCGATGCTGTTTATGGTGTGCGAACGCCGCCCTAGATGAGTCCACTCGATGCGCAAGTCCGCTTGTGCGGCCCCCTGCTCGCCGACCTATTCCGGGCAAGCCGGGCAAGCGCTAGCATCGGCAAACGCGGCGACAATTCTCGAGGAGCCCTGGCCGCATTCGCGCCTTTATCGATGACCACAGCTTAAGCACTGCAAGCATTTCGACTCCAACAGCACGTGTCGCACGCTCGGCACACAGCTCCCCAAGTGCTCACGCACACAGGTATCGCCATGACAACCGAAGCAAAGTGCCCGTTCAACCACGCCGTCGTCGGTACCGGAACCACCAACCGCGATTGGTGGCCCAAGCAGCTGCGCGTGGATCTGCTCAGCCAGCATTCGAGCAAATCCAACCCGCTGGGCCAGACCTTCAACTACGCCGAGGCGTTCGAGCGCATCGATCTGTCAGCGCTCAAGCAGGACTTGCGTGCACTGATGACCGATTCGCAGGACTGGTGGCCGGCCGACTTCGGCCATTACGGCCCGCTGTTCGTGCGGATGGCCTGGCATAGCGCCGGCACCTACCGCATCGGTGATGGCCGTGGCGGCAGCGGTCGCGGGCAGCAGCGCTTCGCACCGCTCAACAGCTGGCCGGACAACGTCAGCCTGGACAAGGCGCGCCGCCTGCTGTGGCCGATCAAACAGAAGTATGGCCAGGCGATTTCCTGGGCAGACCTGATGATCCTCACCGGCAACGTTGCGCTGGAAAGCATGGGCTTCAAGACCTTCGGTTTTGCCGGCGGCCGAGAAGACACCTGGGAGCCGGATCAGGATCTGTACTGGGGCCGCGAAACCAAGTGGCTGGGTGGCGACGAACGCTATGCGCAGGGCTCGCCCGGCGTGGACGAGGCGCACGGCGTACTGGTCAAAGACGACGACAGCCAAGTGCCGCACACCCGCGATCTGGAAAACCCGCTGGCCGCCGTGCAGATGGGCCTGATCTACGTCAATCCGGAAGGCCCGAACGGCAAGCCCGACCCGATCGCCGCGGCACGCGACATCCGCGACACGTTCGCGCGCATGGCCATGAACGACGAAGAGACCGTGGCGCTGATCGCCGGCGGCCATACCTTCGGAAAGACCCACGGCGCCGGCCCGGCCGACAATGTGGCCGCCGAGCCGGAAGCCAGCGATCTGGAAAGCCAGGGCCTGGGCTGGCACAACAGCTACGGCACCGGCAAGGGCGGCGACACCATCACCAGCGGCCTGGAAGTCACCTGGACCACCACGCCTGCACAGTGGAGCAACGACTTCTTCGATCACCTGTTCAAGTTCGAGTGGGAGCTGAGCAAGAGCCCGGCCGGCGCGCACCAATGGGTGGCCAAGAATGCCGACGCCATCATTCCAGATGCACACGATGCTTCGAAGAAGCACAGGCCGACGATGCTGACCACCGATCTGGCGCTGCGTTTCGACCCGGCCTACGAAGCGATCTCACGTCGCTTCCACGAGCATCCGGACCAGTTCGCCGATGCCTTCGCCCGCGCCTGGTTCAAGCTCACTCACCGCGACATGGGCCCGCGCGCACGCTACCTGGGTGCGGACGTCCCCAGCGAAGAATTGCTGTGGCAGGACCCGTTGCTGGCAGCCGACCACCCGCTGGTCGATGCGCAGGACGCCGCCGCCCTCAAGCAGACCGTTCTGGACTCCGGCCTGAGCGTGGCGCAGTTGGTCTCCACCGCATGGGCGTCGGCGTCGACCTTCCGCGGCTCGGACAAACGTGGCGGCGCCAACGGTGCGCGTCTCCGTCTGGCACCGCAGAAGGATTGGCAGGCCAATCAACCCGAGCAGCTTGCACAGGTGTTGGGCACGCTGGAGCGCATCCAGGCCGAGTTCAACGGCGCGCATTCCGGCGGCAAGCAGATCTCGCTGGCCGACCTGATCGTGCTGGCCGGTAACGCCGCCGTCGAACGCGCCGCACACGCGGCTGGCCACAGCGTCACCGTGCCGTTCGCACCCGGCCGCACCGATGCCTCGCAGGAGCAGACCGACGTCGAATCGTTTGCCGTGCTGGAACCGGCAGTCGATGGCTTCCGCAACTTCGCCAAGCGCAGCTACGCGGTGCCAGCCGAAGCGTTACTGATCGACAAGGCGCAGTTGCTAACGCTCACCGCTCCAGAGTTGACCGTGCTGGTCGGCGGCCTGCGCGTACTCGGCGCCAATGTCGGCGAGTCGAGCAATGGCGTGTTCACCCATCGCCCGGGCGTGCTGAGCAACGACTTTTTCGCCAATCTGCTCGACATGCGCACCGAGTGGAAAGCCACCTCCGAGGCGAAGGAGGTCTACGAAGGCCGCGACCGCAGCACCGGCGAACACAAATGGACCGGCACGCGTGTGGATCTGGTGTTCGGCTCCAACTCCATCCTGCGTGCGGTGGCCGAGGTCTACGCCAGCGCCGATGCACAGGAGAAGTTCGTGCACGACTTCGTCGCCGCCTGGACCAAGGTGATGCAGCTGGATCGTTTCGATCTGGCGTAAGTAGGTTTGCTGGTGCTGGCATCCCGTAGGGTGCCAGCATTCAATCACTGTCTGAGATAGACTGATCCATTTCGAGAATTAGATCCATCAGATATCCCGGCCAGAGATCGTGGTGAAGCAATCACCTCCCATTATCAGTCGGTGAGTACATGACGCTCTTCCATCGAACTGGCAGAGCGTTTGATCTATTGAAGTATACCGCTCCGCCATGAGCCATTGGATTTCGGACAACTACCGCAAATCGCCAGACCTCCGGCCAACCCTTTTGATCCCCGTACTTACTTTGCACAAGTGCGCGATTGCGCTTGAAGTAATTCGTTCCAAGTGCTTGACCATAGCAATAAAGCATCGATGCAATTGAGCCGAGAGGCAGTTCCCCGGGGGCATCCTCATCAGCACCATAGGATTGTCTTTCCAATTGCAATTCGAAGGGCACAAAGTTAGACCCAAGATCAGAAATTGCAGAACTAGGCTTCCATATCCACCGTGCAGGCGAGAGACGACTACTAGGAGCCTCTAAAAACCCCAGCAATCTGCCATCATTGACTTGACGCCCTGCCAGCGGAGAACGACAGACATGA
>NZ_MDEJ01000020.1 GCF_002940065.1 Xanthomonas populi | reverse complement strand
GATCATGTCTGTCGTTCTCCGCTGGCAGGGCGTCAAGTCAATGATGGCAGATTGATGGGGTTTTTAGAGGCTCCTTTAAGCAGGCGTGCCGACTGACGCGATCAAACGCCTCGCGTGGCGCGAGCTGCGCCTTCAATCCAGCGGGGACATCGACGCCTTGCCTGGTTGCTCATGGAGAGCCGCCAGTAAGACTCGGCAAGCCAACATCAACGCAGGCGTTGGCTCGCATAATCCTCGCCGATCCCGATCCCGATCCCGATCCCGATCCCGATCCCGATCCCGATCCCGATCCCGATCCCGATCCCGATCCCGATCCCGATCCAGCATTCCAAATGCCAAATGCCAAATGCCAAATGCGGCGCAGGCAAGACAACCGCCGGCAGTCGTTCTACCTGCTACCTACACCCTAATGCCGCGTACGCCGCCCCGGCGAGCGCACCGCAGTTGCTTCCACCGCTAACGTGAAACCGCGCTCCTCGCCACCCTGCATCGCGCCGACATCCACGACCTGGCGTCCAATCTCTTCGCCCTTGCCATTACGCACCGACACCACCACGGTGTACTCCCATGGATCGCCATCGGCAGGATGGCGGATGGTGCCTTCGACTTTGAGCGGTACGATCGGAGCCGGCTGCGCATGTTGCACAGCCGCCGAGTCGAAGCGCAGGTGGTGCTTGCATGCAGGGCAGACGTTGGCGCTTTCCAGAATCGTCGCCTTGCAATGCGGGCAGCTGCGCGTGGCACCGGGCGTGCCCGGGCGTGGTGCACTCATGTAGCGTCGCTGTCTCCGCTGACACTGGCCTTGGTGGTGCCTGCCGGTTTGCCGGTGTCCTCGCCCCAGCCGAAATCGGCCTGGCCGCGCATGCGTGCACCCGAGGCCACGGTGAGGCTGCCGGCCTTGACGTCGCCGACCAGCACGCCGGATGTCTGCAATTCCACTTGCGCAGCGGATTCGATATTGCCCTCCAGTTCGCCGGCGATGATGACCTTGTTAGCGCGCACACCGCCGTTGAGCTTGGCGCCGCGTTCGACGGTGAGATCACCTTTGACGTTGACGTCGCCCTTAAAGCGGCCAGCCAGACGCACGTGACCGGCGCCTTCGATCTTGCCTTCGATGCTGATGTCGGCAGCGATCAGCGACTCTTTCGCGTCACTCTGGCGCGGCGAGGCCGCAGCAGTGGCGGCCGGCGTGACCGGCGTCACGCTGGGCGGGGCGGCGACAGGCACCGGCGGAGCGGGGCCGGCCTCGGCAGTGAACAGCCGCCCATCGGCGGCGGGAGGAACGTCGGGTGCGGCCGGAACGCCGTCTTTTTTGTTGGGACCTTGATCGCGCCACATCGACATCGGATTGCCTCGCTTGGGGGTCAAAGCCGACTATCGCTGCGTGGATGGATCTTTTGTGTGATGAGTTGCGCAATCCAACATCGACGGCGTGCTTGCTCAGTCCAATGTGGGCGCGGCGCCGCCGTGTTGCTCGACCCGATTGCGTCCAGTTCGTGACTGAGCGATTCTTCCAGAGCGCGCCGGTTGTAGAGGCCGGTCAGCGCATCGCGAATGAATTGCCGCCGCAGCGATTCGAGCAAGCGCCAATTGCTCAGCGCCAACGTCGATTGCGCGGCGGCGGCTTCGGCGATTTCCAGGCCCGCGGCATTGGGCTTGGGCCGGGCGAGGACAGAAACAGAAAACCGAGCTGGGTGCCTTGCGCCGACATCGGCAGGCATGCGGTGGTGATCGGCGCAGCGGTGTCGGGCACAGCGCATCCGGCTGCAGGTCTTCGATGCTGTGCGGCTGACGACAGCAATCTTCCGGTAGCAGATGCGGCGCGCTCTGCATCAAGGGCTCGCCCCATTGGCTGATCGCTTCGGCGCGATCCTGCGAAGCGCGCAGCAGATACACGCTTCCGGCCACGCCTGGCAGCAGTCTGGCCAGCGTGCGGCTGGTCACCACCAACGCCTCTTCGGCGCTGATGCAACGCTGCAGCAGGCTGGTCTAACGGCTGAGCAGATTGAGATCAGCGGTGCTGCGTTGTAGCGCGCCCACACGCTCGTCCAGTTCGCGATTAGCTTGCGCGGCCAGCCGCTCTGCCTGCGCGCGATGGCGCAATTCACGCATCAACAAACCGTAGACGGTGCCCACCACCTTCCAGCCCGAACGGAATGCCGGCCAGCGAGCAAGGCCGTACTTTGACGGCTGCTTTCGGTGCGCTGCACCAGCAGTTCCTGATTCGCGCTGCACCATGGTCGGCGACTGCTCGCGGATCGCACTGGTGGTGAGCAAGGCGTTCTGCCGGATGCTTGCGTGCCGGCTCCAGGCCACTTCGCGTAGACAGATCGAGCACATGCTGGATCTGCTGCAGGCGCGTTTCCACCAACTGCTGCAACCTGTCCAGGTGTCGTTCCTGGGGGTGTTGTCGGTCATCAGTCGGCGCAAATTGCCAAGCAGAATCGGCAGGCGCTCGACGCTGGTCTGATAGTGGAGCAAATACCCATCGTTACCGGTCAGCAGAAAGCCGCGCTGCGCCGACTCGGTGTCCAGCATGCGCGCCTGATCTCGTCGATCCGGCCGATGACTTCATGCGTGTGGGCCACCCACGCGGCGTCGGCCAGCGAGCGGCGTGCACTAACAAAGATGCCGATGCCGATGGCAACGAAGATGAGTGCAGAAAACACCAGCGCAAGCTGATTGCTGCGGCGCGAGGTAAGAGAAGGGGGGCATGCGCGGATGCCAGCCTGCCGGGCTCGACAACACGAGGTGTGTGCTAACGGCAGACGCACGCGCCGGCGCAATACGGCCGGCGCACACGCAAAGTGAAAAACGGAATCACATAGTGTTTCAGTGCTGTGGATGCTGGGCGTCGTGCTTGTCGGCGCTCTGCTCGGCCTTGTTGGCCATCTCGCGGGTCTTGTCGGCGGTGGCATCGGCGGCATTGGCGGTTGCGCGGCTGGCGTCGGCTGCCAGTTCGCGTGCGGCAACGCGTGCATCGGCGGTGGCTGCTTTGGCCTGCACGGCAGCGCGATCGGCGGCCTGCACGGTAGCGGCGGCTGCGTGCTTGGCAGCGGACGCGGCATCGCGGCGCGCCTGCTCTGCATCAGGGCCTTGGCAGGCGGCAAGCGTGAGGGCGGTAATGGCGCTCAACGACAGCATGCGGATCGTTTTCATGGGTGTTCCTGCTCCTGTTCCGGTGTTGGAAGACGGAGCTTATGCAGGAGCCGATGCAGTGCGCGTCAATGCAGTCATGGCCATTCAGCCGCCGGGCGGGCATGCGGCCCGCTGTGCCATGAGCCGGCATTGATTTGGCAATGGAAAGCGATGCAGGCAACGCGTCGGGCAGCTGCAGGAGAACTCTCCAGGCAGAGCGCAGCACAAATCCGCAAGGAAAATCGGCCGAACAAATCGCAGGCAAAGAAAAAGCCACTGGAAACCAGCGGCTTTCTCCGAACTCGCTTGTAGCTAAAAAGTAATTACTTTTTGGCTTTTTCGGCGGTGTCCTTAGCAGCTTCGGCGGTGTTTTCAGCCGTCTTTGCAGCGTCGGCAGCCTGATCAGCAGCAGCGTCGGTCGCGGCGCCGGAAGCAGCCTGGGCAGCGTCAGCAGCGGTGTCAGCCGAAGCAGCAGCGGTGTTGGCAGCAGCCTGAGCGGCGCCAGCCGACTGCGAGCCCGAGGCAGCAGCCTGGTCAGCAGCGGTCTGAGCGTCGGCAGCAGCTTCGTTAGCAGAAGCAGCAGCGTCCTGAGCCTGCTCCGGCTTCGAGCACGCGGTCAGGGCCAGGCCCAGAGCCATTGCGATCAGCAGCTTATTAATGGTCATTGTTTCAATCCTCGTCGTTAGATTAGGCAACGCGCTATTGCGTGCCCCCCGACATGATGACGGCCACAAGAATAGTGTCAAGCGTGCGCGCATTCAGTTTTGCAAAATCTCCGTTAAAAACAATTAAATCAATTCAATAGCGATGGAAGTCGCTTCGCCGCCGCCAATGCACAGCGTCGCGATTCCGCGCTTGCCGCCGCGCGTGCGCAACGCGTTCACCAATGTCACCACAAGGCGCGCACCGGATGCGCCGATCGGATGACCGAGTGCGCAGGCGCCGCCATTCACATTTACCTTGTCGTGCGCAATGCCCAATGCCTTGATCGGTGCCATCGCCACCACCGCAAACGCTTCGTTGATTTCGAACAGATCCACCTCGTCCAAGTGCCAGCCGATCTTGCCGACCAAGGTCTGGATCGCGGCCACCGGCGCGGTGGTGAACCACTCAGGTTCCTGCGAGTGGGTGACATGCCCGACGATGCGCGCCAACGGTGTGATACCACGACGCTGCGCATCGTCAGCGCTCATCAGGATGGTGATCGCCGCGCCGTCGGAAATGCTCGACGAACTGGCGGCAGTGACGGTGCCGTCTTTCTTGAAAGCCGGCTTCAAGGTCGGAATCTTGGCGACATCGGATTTGTTTGGCTGCTCGTCGCTATCCACGACGACCTCGCCCCTGCGCGTTGCCACGGTGACCGGAACGATTTCATCGACGAACGCGCCGCTGCGCTGCGCAGCCTGCGCACGCTCGACCGAGGCAATCGCAAAGGCATCCTGATCGGCGCGGCTGAAACCGAACTTCTCAGCAGTGGCTTCGCCGAACACGCCCATCGCCTGGCCGTCGTACGGATTGGTCAGACCATCCCAGACCATGTGGTCGACTGCCTGGAAGGTGCCGTAGCGATTGCCGGTGCGCGAGTTGGGCAGCAGATGCGGCGCGTTGCTCATCGACTCCATGCCGCCGGCGACGACGATGCTGGCCGAACCGGCCTTGATCAGATCGTTTCCGAACATGATCGCCTTCATGCCCGAGCCGCACACCTTGTTGATAGTGGTGGCGCCGGTCGAGTTGGGAATGCCTGCGGCAATCGCCGCTTGACGTGCGGGCGCCTGGCCGAGATTGGCAGGCAATACGCAGCCGACGATCACTTCTGAAATGTCGGCTGCTGCGATCCCGGATTGCGTCAGTGCGCCCTCGATCGCAGCGGCAGCGAGCGTGGGCGCCGGCACACCGTTGAATTGGCCAAGGAACGAGCCGATGGCAGTGCGTTTGGCAGCAACGATGACGATGTCGGACATATCAGGATATACCGTTTAAAGTGAAACGATTATCTGCCTCATGCTCAGTTCGCGCCAGCGCATGACATTGCCACGATATTCGTTACGCAATTAGCTGCGACAGTGGCGCGACGATGCGTTCTAAAAGACGGCGTTCGGGCCCGGATTGGGCCCTATCCATGGAATGGGTTCGGGGAGAACAACTCAGATGAAGAAGAGAGACGTCGCCAGGACTGTCCTGGCCTCGGCGTTGGCCGTGGCGTTGACCGCGTGTGGCAGTGAAGGTGGTGGTGGCGGCATTCGTCCGACCACATCGACCACACCGTCGCCAACCACACCGTCGCCAACCACACCGCCGCCAACCACACCGCCACCAACCACACCGCCACCACCGCCACCGCCGCCGCTGATGGTTGCGCCGCCGCCGCCGCCGGAACCCGCTTTCGACGCGCATCTGACGCTGACCAATGCACGCGCTGCGCAGACGCTGGGGTTCACCGGTGCCGGCTATCGCATCGGCGTGATCGATACCGGCATCAATACCAACCATCCGGCTTTGCAGGGGCGGGTCAGCGACAGCTTCATCTACGTTGACCCGCGCACCAACAATGTCGGTGCGGGCGATGTGGTGTGGCATGGCACCGTTGTGGCGCAGCTGGCGGCCGGGTGTGCAGTGGGCCAGTGGCCGGGTGGCATCGCCAGTAGTGCAGGCCTGGTGTCTGCCCGCATCATCAGCGACGAAGCGCCGGACGATGACGGTAGCGGCGAAGGTAACGAGGTTGATGGCCCGCTTGGCCTTGCCGGTGTGCATGCCAACCTCATCAGCTCAGGCGTGCGCATCATGAACAATTCCTGGGGCGGTCTGTATTGGACCAATCCAACTGTCACCAATCAGATCGCGCAGGAATACCGGCCGTTCGTTATCGATAATGATGGCTTGGTGGTATTCGCTTAGGGGAATGAATCCAGGTCGCAACCCTCCGATACTGCAGCGCTGCCCAGCCGATTGGGCCCCGAGTGGAACGCTGCCAGCCGCCGATCTGGAGCGCGGCTGGTTGGTTGTCGCCGCGCTGGATACTGCCAATCCCACGCAGCTGGCGCCGTACTCCAATGCCTGTGGCGTTGCGATGCGTTACTGTCTGGTGGTGCCGGGTACCTCGATGTTGCTCGACCCCGATGCTACCGCCAGCACGATCCGTTATTTCTACGGCAGCGGAACTTCGTTTGCTGCGCAGCTAGTGTCCGTCGCGGCCGCACTGGTCTGGCAGGCGTTTGCGTATTTCAACAGCGATCTGGTGCGCCAGACCTTGTTGGGAACCGCCACCGATCTGGGTGCAGCGGGTGTCGATCCGACGTTCGGCTACGGCTTGCTCAATGTCGGCAAAGCGGTGCTGGGGCCGGCACGCTTCGATTGGGGCACGGTGGATGTCACCGTCAACACCTTGCGTTCCACCTGGGCCAACGACATCAGCGGCACAGGTGGCCTGACCAAGCGCGGGACCGGTACCTTGGTATTGAGCAGCGATGCCAATACCTTTGTCGGCGACACCCAGGTGCTCGGCGGCACCTTGCAGACGGCCAGTCTGCAGAGTGCGCGCGTGGGCATCGCCAATGGCGCGAGGCTGATCGCTGCCGGCAGGATCGGTGGAACGGTGGACATCGCAGGCACGCTGCAGATCAGCAGTGCGGCGCTGTCTGTCACTGGCAATTACACCCAAGCTGGTGATCGCCGTCTGGCCTTGAACGTCGGCGATCGTTTGAACGTTGCGGGGACCGCGACGATTGCGGGCGATCTGCAGGTGCTCGGCCGGCGCGATGACGTGATCGACAACAACACCTACACATTGCTGCAAGCCACCAACGGGCGACAGGGCCGGTTCGATTCGCTCACCGGCGGGCCCGCAGTGACCTTCCTCGATGCCAATCTGACGTATGACAGCAATAGCGCGTATCTGACGTTGCGGCGCATGGATGTCACTACTATTGCTGCAGCGCTGGGCGTGATCGGCACTGCATCGATGGATTCGGCAATCCGTATCGAGCAAGCGTTCCAGAAAGTAGATGCGCAGCAACTGCAGGGTGATGGCGCAATCAGCAGCGGCTTCGTTCGTGCCGCCGCGGCCTTGCAGCAATCGCCCACTGCCAAGGCGACAGCCGATTCGTTGCGCAGTCTGTCCGGTCGTGCGCATGCGGCGTCGGCAGCGATGACCTTCGACACCATCGATCTGGGCCGGCGTGTGTTGGGTTGGCGGCGCATTTAGATGGTCTGTCGCAGCAGCCGCGCAGGCTGGGCGTCTGGCAACGTGCGCTCGGTGGGCCGTGCGAGGGTGGGGTGAGCACGGCCGGATTCGCCACCTCTGGCTGGATGATCGGCAACGATCTGCGTTTGGCGTCCGGTGCAGTGACCGGTTTTGCCTTGGGCGAGACCCGCTCCAACAGTCTGGGCGATCTGGACGGTGCGCGTGGACGCGACCGTCAGGTGCAGTGGCAGCTGTACCTGGGCACCACGCTGGGCTCGGCGTACACGCTGGGTCAGTTGGGTTTCGGCAATGTCGATCGGCAGATCGAGCGCAGCCTCCAGTTCGGCGAAGACCGCAGCAGCGCGTTCAGCGATTACAGCGGCAGTTACCTTAGCGGCACTCTGGAAACCGGGTATCGCTGGGGAGGTGCACGCGCATCGCTGACACCGTACATGGGGCTGGATTATGTGCGGTTGCGCAGCGAAGGCTTCCGCGAAAGCGAAAGCGAAAGCGAAAGCGATGGCGACGGCTTCGGATTGCGTGCCGATGCCAGCACGTCCTCACGCACGCAGGTGCTGGCCGGTGTGCGTTCAGCGTATCGCTGGCGCGGCATCCAGTTTTGGTGGTTATGCCGAATGGCAACAGGCATTGAGCAGCGAAGGCTTGATGCTCGATGCCAGCTTCATCGGTGTGGATGCATGGGCGCCGTTGCGCGGTATGCAGCCGGCGCGCTCGGGGGGTCTGTTCGGCATCGCGGCCTCTGCACCGTTCGGCAACCAGAGCCAGCTGCGTTTCGGCTACGACCAGCGGGTGGGCGAGCGCGGCGGCGACCGCGCACTGAGCCTGCGTTACAGCGCCGATTTCTGATGTGCGTCTTGCATGCCCAGGCACTGTCGCCTGTGCATGCGGATCACTCGCCTCGCAGTTTGTGCAGAAAGCGCGGTGCGGTGCGGCCCAGCGGCAGTTTGAGTTTGCTGATGGTCTCGATGCGCGCTTCGGCAATCCGATCGGCCGCCTGCTGCGGCGCCACGCCCAGCTGTGTGGACAGGTCGAACACCTTTTCCAGATTGTGATAGATGCTGCGGATCAGCCGCATCGCGCGTTCGCGGTTGTAGCCGTCGATCTCCAGCGACACATTCATCACGCCGCCGGCATTCACCACGTAATCGGGTGCATACAGGATGCCGCGCTGGTGCAGCTCGTCGCCGATGGCGGCGCTGGCAAGCTGGTTGTTGGCAGTGCCGCAAATGATCTTGGCCTTGAGCCGCGACAGCGTCTGCTCGTTGATCGCGCCTTCAGGCGCGCACGGCGCGAACACGTCGGCCGGCACTTCGTAGATTTCGTCCACACCCACCGCTTCGGCGCCGTACTCGGCCACTGCGCGGTCCACCAGCGCCGGGTTCAGGTCGGTCACGTAGAGTTTCGCGCCGCGTTCCTTGAGCAGCTTCACCAGCTCTATGCCGATATGGCCCAGGCCCTGGATCGCGATGCTTGACTTGCCGACTTCTTCGTGGCCGAGCTTGCGATTGAGCGAGGCCATCAGCGCCTGTAGCGCGCCGTAGGCAGTGAACGGCGCCGGGTCACCGGAGCCGCGATGCACCTGATGCACGCCGGTGACGTACTCGCTCTCCAGGTAGATCTGTTCCATGTCGTTGACGTCGGTGCCTACGTCCTCGGAGGTGATGTAGCGCCCGCCCAGGGTGTCGACAAAACGGCCGAACGCGCGGAACAGCGTCTCGGTCTTGTCGGTCTTGGGGTCGCCGATGATCACCGCCTTGCCACCGCCGACATTCAAGCCGGCCAGTGCGTTCTTGTAGGTCATGGTGCGGCTGAGCCGCAGCGCGTCGTCGAGCGCGGCTTCGCTATTGGGGTACGGGCGCATGCGCACGCCACCCAACGCGGGTCCGAGGCGGGTGCTGTGCAACGCGATGATCGCCTTGAGGCCGGCGTCGCGGTTGTGACAGAAAATCACCTGCTCGTGGCCGGTGGTATTGAGGGTTTCGAAAAGCATCGAAGGCTCCGCGGGGCTGCGTGATGTGCCTTCCCTGAAGCCGGGTCTGGACCCGTGCAAAGGGAAATAAAAAACGCGACGTCTGCAGACCCTGTCCGATCACCTCGCGCTGCAATATTTTAACCCACGTCGGCAGGGGCTTGTGTATGAATCTGTTCACTAATGCTGATAGCGCTGTTGCCGAAACCACAAGGTTCCCAGTCATTTGCGCCCCGTGGTGACTGGCAGGCCGGCGTGCAGCGAATCCGGATCTGGGCGGCCATCGGCATGCAGGTTGTCGAAGCGCACCAAGCTGGCGCGCACCAGCGCCTGCGCCAAGGCATTGCATTGCGGCCGGTTGTTGCCCATTGGCAGCCTGGGTCAGGTTTGCGAGTGCGTGCGGTTCCGTCGTGGCATCCTAATCCCTGCCCGGGCGATGTGCGATCAGCTGTTCGCTGACAGCGCCAACTGGGTCAGATACAGGCGCAGATCGAACTCCAGTTGGTGGTAGTCGCGTGTTATGTGGTTGCACAGCTGGTAGAAGGCCTTGTTGTGATCGGCCTCCTTCAGATGCGCCAGTTCGTGGGCGACGATCATCTGCAGAAACGGCTCGGGGGCGTCGCGAAACAACCCAGCAATGCGTATTTCGCGGCTGGCCTTGAGCCGGCTGCCGTGCACGCGCGAGATCGCCGTGTGCGTGCCCAGCGCATGCTTCACCACTTGGAGATGGTTGTCATACATCGCCTTGTGCAAGGTGGGCGACGCGCGCATGTAGCGCTCCTTCATTGCTTTGACGTACTCGTACAAATGGCGGTCGGTGCGGATCTCATGGCGGTCCGGGTAGCGTCGCGCCATCACCGTTGCGAGCTTGTCTTGCGCGATCAGCTCGCGCACCTGATCCAGGACTGCGGGCGGGGAACCGGTAAGGTAGCGAAGAGTGTCCATGCCGATCGAGTGTTGCGAAGTGCACATGATCGCCGATGCGGAGGCCGGTGGCGAATCTGCATGCGCAATGTGGCGTTATATGTCAGGCGTGTTCACGAATGCGGCACATCCGGATGCGTAGCGTGCAGCGCATGTTTCGCGGTGCTTTGCCGCAGACACACGACTGAAATACTGCACTGTGCCGGATGAGGAGACAACAACATGATGAAGTGGGCCATTATTTTCGCCATCATCGGACTGATTGCCGGTGCGCTCGGGTTTGGCGGCATGGCAGGCGCCGCGATGGGCATTGCCAAGTTCCTGTTCTGGGCCGGCATCATCATCGCCATCGTGCTGTTTTTGCTGGGTGTGACGATCGCCAAGAAAGTGACCTGACGTCCGAGTGCGTGGCTTTGGCGCGCGATGCGCACGCCAGCCGCGTCAGCCGGAATGCAAAGGAGCGGTCACTGGCCGCTCTTTTTTGCAATCTCATAAAGCAAGAACGACAAGCCAAAGACTGCAGGCGAGTAATACCGCAAGGCATTCGATGCGCTCTCGCGCAGATCAGACGCCGGTGTCTTCGGCAGTGGTGTGCAAGGCGATGTTGAGTTGATCGATGGTCACGATCCAGTCGGCATCGTCGAGGCGTTCTTCACGCAACAACTGTGCCTGTGCTGGTGTCCAGAATGGTGCTTCTTCCAGACGCACATCGCCCGGCAACGAAGAGTGCTCATCGATAAAGTCGCGAATGCTGACTTCGTCCGATGGCAGACCCAACTGGGCGAACAATTCGGAGAACGGGTGGACGGGTTGTTCCATTGCGAATTCCTCAAAGAGTGCGAATGAGCAGATGCTAGAGCACCTGATTTGAGCGCACTGTGCACGTCAGGCTTGGATTTGCCTGCGCGCATGCCCATAGTCCACTCCTAAGCCAACAAGCCGAGGCGATCATGGCGACCGGATGGGCGGGTGATGGGGCGGTGCAGGACAAGATCGATGCAACCGTCGAGGATGCGATCAAGCGTGCGCGGAGCCAGTTGCATCAGGGCCCGAGCCTGAGCCACTGCGAACAGTGCGAGGCAGCGATTCCCGAAGCGCGCCGCAACGCGGTGCCTGGTGTGCACCTGTGCGTGAATTGCCAGGAAACGCAAGACCTTGAGCAGGCGGCGCAAGGCGGTTACAACCGCCGCGGCAGCAAGGATAGCCAGTTGCGTTGACGGCCGTGGCGGGCGTCCTAGTTGGCCTTGAAGCGACTGGTCTCGCGCCAGCGACGCGTGGTGCGCTGGAAGAACAAACTATTGGGTACCTGCAGCACGCTGTCTGCGTGATCGCCGGTTTCTTCCAGCGTGGTGTAAATCACATTATTGGATATGTTCGGCACCGCCATGCCCATCGATGCCTCAGCTTGCGACAGCCCCGCCGACGGCGATGACGCAGGGTTGGCGCGCGCTGCTGCACGCGGAGATCGCGTGGCATACGAGGCCATCTATCGCCGCCATTCGCCGCGGTTGTATGCGGTGGTCTGGCGGCTGTGCGGTGGCGACGCGGCGCGCGCCGACGATGTGTTGCAGGAAACCTTCATCGCGGCGTGGAAGGCGTTGCCGCAATTCCGTTTTCAAAGCGCGCTGGGCACCTGGCTGCATCGCCTGGCGGTCAATACCGCCTTGATGGAGCTGCGCGCGCGCTGTTGCGAGCGATCACCTGGTGGACGATGCCGATGGCGAGATGCTTGCGGCGATTCCCGGCGCAGCGCATTGCCAATCGACGCAGATGGATCTGGAGCGCGCGCTGGAAACACTGCCGCTACGTGCGCGCGCAGTGGTGGTGTTGCACGATATCGAGGGCTGGAAACATCAGGAAATTGCCGACGAACTGCGCATGGCAGTCGGCAGTTCCAAGGCACAACTACATCGCGCGCGCGGTCTGCTGCGTGCGCGGCTTGGAGAAACCGTATGAATCGCGATCCGCATGATCCGCACAATGCCGATGACACTGCGTTGTCCGCGCGTTTGCGGGCATTGCCGCAACAACGCCAGCCGCCGGCACAGGTATGGGAACGCATTGCACCCGCATTGACGGCGCACTCCAGCGTGGTCGCATTGACGCCGCGGCGCCATCGCCCATGGGCCTGGCCTGCACTGGGTGTGGCGCTTGCAGCTGCGCTGGCGTTGGTGGCCGTCGTGCCTGGGTTCAATCGGCAGGCACAGACGCCAGTGCCCGCGCAGCCCCCATTGGTGGCGCAGGCGCACGCAATGGCCGGGCAGTACCAGCAGGCCATTGCTGCGTTTCCCATACAGCAGGTGCCGGCCGATCTGCGTCCTGCGCTGGATGAGCTGGATCAGAGCGCGCAGGCCATCCAAGCTGCGATCGCGCAGAGCCCGCGCTCGGCGTTTTTGTTGTCGCAACTGCAGCGCACCTATGCGAAGCGGCTGCAATTGACCCGTCTTGCCTCACAGGGCGAGGCGTCCTTCCCTAGCTGAGGAGCATGCCCATGCGTTACGCCCATCTTTCCCTGTTGCTGCTGGCTGCGGTGTGCGCCGCGCCAGCAGAGGCACAGACCACGTTGAAGCAGACCCATCTACTCGCGCGCGGCGGGCGCGTGGAGGTGGAAAACATTGCCGGGCAGATTCGCGTGCGCGGCTGGGATCGCGACGACGTGGCGCTGACCGGCAGCTTGGGCGAAGGGCAGCGTCTGGACGTGGATGAAAGCCCGGACCTCTTGCAGTTGCAGGTGATCTACCCGCGAAACAGCCGCAACAGCAACGGCGCTCAACTGGAGTTGCGTGTCCCGCGTGCTGCGTTGCTGGACGTGGAGGCGGTGAGTGCCTCGGTGGATGTCGATCAGGTCGATCTGGCGCGGTTGCAGCTCAAGTCGGTCAGCGGCGATGTGGTCGCAGGTGGACGCGCCGAAGAGGCGCAACTGTAAACCGTCAGCGGCTCGCTGCGCAGCACCCTGTCCAGTGGGCGGCTGACCCTGGGCACGGTGAGCGGACAGATCGATGTGCCATCGGGTGCCAGCGGGGTGGTATCGGTCGAGTCCGTCTCCGGCCAGATCCGGGTTGGCGCGGGGCAGGTGTCGCAGCTGCGCGCTGAGAGCGTGTCCGGGGGGACGGTGCTGACGGTGACCGGTCTGGCGTCTCGCGGCAGCATCGCTGCGGAGAGTGTCAGTGGCTCGATCACCTTGGATGTGCCGCGCACTGTGTCGGCAGCGCTGCAGGTGGATGTCTTCAGCGGCGAAATCCGCTCGGTGGCCGGGCAGGTGAAGCGGCCCGAGTATGGCCCCGGTAAGCACCTCAAGGCGAGGCTGGGAGCTGGTAAAGGCAACGTCAGGCTGGAATCGCACTCAGGTTCGGTGCGCGTCGATTACACCAATTGATGTCTGAAACCTGACGCCTGAAACAAGCGTGCCACCTCGCGGTGGCACGTTTACAAACACTTCCGGCAATGCTTAGGCGATCTTGTCGCCATCGTTGCGTGCGGGGCCGAAGTTGGTGGTGAGCACTTCAATCCTGCCGCCGGTCTTGCGGAACGCCGCAATGTCGGCAGCGATACGCTCACGACTGAGCGGTTGCGACTTGCCTTCGCTGCGAGCGATGCTGGGCTGGGATTTCTGCTTGGTCGCGGGACGTGCCATGTGGCCTCCTGTAGCGGTGAAGTGCAAGGACATCGCGTGCGGTTAGGGTGGCGCGCGCAGAAGCGATGTCGAGAGGTGCGATCGCGTTCGGTGCGCAATCGCGGCGGCACAGAGAGCGTGCCTTGCAGACAAGACGGCTGGGCGTCTGGCAGCAACCTTGCATTTTATGGGAAGTTGCGCGAAATTGCGTTAACGCTTGCTGTGCAAGGCGATGCGTCCTGTACACAGCTAACCGACCACGTGGCTGCCGCTTACCGCGCGGCAGCCCATGCCAGGCCCTGGACCACACCGAAAGACGGGTCGCCCTGCACCAGCCGCGCTTCCGGAAAGGCTGCCGCGACCGTGTCGCGGAGATAGCCGGCGCGCGACATGCCGCCGGTGAGGAACAACGTGGCCGGCGGCGCCGCCAGGTCGGTACGCACGTGGGCGAGCAGGCCTTCCAGTTCGCTCAGATAGTTGGAAGCGGACGCGACCAGCGCGCTGGCCTGCACCTCCACACCGAGCCCGCGTTCGATGAAGTCCAGCGCCACCTGGTGCTTGTCGCGCTCGCTGAGCGCGATCTTGCAGGCTTCCACGCCGCGATACAGGCGCGCGGTGTTGCCGGTCTCCTGCAGCGCCTGCAGGCGCTTGTCGAACGGGGCGGGCACGTCCTGATACTTGTGCAGGCGGAATTCGCGCTGACGGGTCATGTCCTGCACCATCGCCGCTTCCACGTAGTGATGGGTCGGCACGCGGGTGATGCCGCGGCCGAACAGCGGCATGTAGGCGGCCAGGCTTAGTGCAAGATCGATATCGGTACCGCCGCGTGCGATGCCCCATGCACGATGCACCTGCGGCGCGGCGTTGCCGCCGACGCTGGCATGCGCGATGTCGGTGGTGCCGCCGCCCATATCCACCACCACGGTGTCGTGCCGGGTGTCGTGGCTGACGTGGTAGTGCATGGCGGCGGCGGCGGGTTCTTCGAGAAAATCCACGCTGTCGAAGCCGGCGGCGATGGCGGCGGTTTGCAGGATCTCCAGCGCTTGCGCGTTGCCGGCGTCACCGATCGAGCTGCGGAACTGCACTGGGCGGCCCAGCGTAGCGCTGCGGATGTTGATGTCGAACTGGCGCGATGCAGTGAGCCGGATGTGTTCCAGCACATGCGTGGCGATGCCGGTGATGGTCTGGCGCGCACGCGGATGCAGGTTATAGCCGAGCATCGACTTGGGGCTTTGCACCAGGCTGCCTTCGCCTTCGAGGAAATACGCATCCAGCGCTTCGTCGCCGTACACCGCGTTCTGCAGCAGGGCGGCAGAGCTGCGCGGCTCGCGTACCTGTTCTTCCATCCATTGGCGCCGCACGATGCGGATCGCATCGCGGCGCAGGCTGTCGTTGCTGGAGGTGCGGCCAGCGGCGGCAGCATCGCGGCGGCCCGAATCGATCAGCCGTTCCACCTCGTACTCCAGCGCCGGGGTGAGGCTGAAGTCGTCCGGGTCGTGCATGGTTTCGGGGAAGTACACCGTGGTGCGGAACTGCAGCTCATGCCCGAACCGCACTGGCACCACCTGCCCATCGACGATCGCCGCAGCGGCGGAATTGCTGGTACCGAAGTCGATGCCGAGTTTCATGCAGGCGGGCCTATGAGCGGGCGGCGCACTTTACTACTTCTGCCGTTTGCGGCGTAGGCAAGGGGCCGCGTAGAGGTCGCAGCAGCCGAAGCGCCGCGCACCCGCAGGCGCACGGCACGATGGGTCATGCCGCAAGGTTGGCGACGTGTCCTTCGTTCAGTTCTTCGGTGGTGGCTTCGCGCACTTCGATGACTTCGACCGCGAAATGCAGGGTCTGCCCGGCCAGCGGATGGTTGCCGTCCACAGTGACATGGTCTGCACCGACGTCGGTGACCGTCACCAGCACCTGCTGGGTGCGGGCCTCGAACTGCACGCCCGGCACCACCTCGATATCGGTGGGGAAGGCATCGCGCGGCACCTGCTGGATCAACTGCGCATGGCGCGGGCCATAGCCTTGCTCGGGCGCCACATCGGCGGTGAGCGTTTCGCCCAGACGTTTGCCATCCAGCGCTTGTTCCAGGCACGGCACGATGTTCCCGGCGCCGTGCAGATAGCTCAGCGGCGTGTCTGGTGTGGAGCGGTCTAGCACCTGGCCGGTGTCGTCGGAAAGAGTGTACTGAATGGTCGCAACGCGACCCTGGCTGATTTCCATTGGAAACCTCCATGACGGTGATCGAGTGGAATGCATCGGCTGCGTCACGATGCGAAGAGATGCTGCACGCCCACCGTAGGCAATCGACTGCGATCATGCAACCGCAGCCGGGCTTGCGGTTATGGCGATGATCAGCTTGGTGGTGGTGGCGTCATGTTGAAGCGCGCATGCAGTCGCAGGTTCAATGCGTTGACGGGTGGCGATAGCAACGCGACGTGGCGCATGTGTTGCGTTGTTACCTCAGCAGTCGTTTCGCACGCCTCAACGCGCACCTCAACGCACACGCGGCGTGCTAGTCGCGCTGCGCGCCGCGTTCGATCTCGGTGCGACGTGCATGCCATGTTTCCGGCGTTTGCGGCTTGATGAACAGCGCGTTGAGCTCGGGATGCTGGCGTTTGGCGGCGGCCTCGATGCGCCCGACGCAGGCTTCGATCTGCGGCGTGGTGCGGCTGTCTTCGAACTCGGCGCTCAGCGCAGCGACCACTTGATTCGGGCCCATCTGCATGGTCAATACGCCGTTGGCGGCGCGCACGTCCGGGTCGCTGGCGGCAATGCGCAGCAGCGATTCGTTGACGTGCGCATGTGCGGGCTCGCCGATCAGCAAGCTCTTGGTTTCGCGCGCCAGCAGGAACGCGGTGACCGCGAGCACGCCGGCGATGCCGATCGAGGCGATGCCATCGAGTTCGGGCATGTCGAACAGCTGCGCGCCGGCAAGGCCAAGCAAGGCCATCGACAAGCCGATCAATGCGGCGCTGTCCTCCAGCAGCACGGTGAACGTGCTGGGGTCATTGCTCTGCCGAAACGCCTGAAAATAGTCCATGCGGCCCTTTTTGGCGCTGAATTCGCGCAAGGCCACCACCCATGAAATGCCTTCGAACACGATCGATACGCTGAGCACGATGTAGGCGATCAAATGGCTCTTGGCCGGCTCGGGATTGCGTAGATACACGATGCCTTCGTACAGCGACACGCCTGCGCCCATCGCAAAGACCAGGAGTGCGACAATGAAGCTCCAGAAATACAACTCGCGTCCGTAGCCAAACGGATGCGTGGGCGTGGGCGCCTGCGCTGCGCGCCGCAGGCCGTATAGCAGCAGCACTTCGTTGATGGTGTCTACCATCGAATGCACGCCTTCGCTGAGCATCGCCGAGCTGCCGGAAATGCCGGCGGCAATGAATTTGGCGACCGCAATGACCAGATTGCCGGCCAGCGCGACGTAGACGACCAGGTGCGAGCCGGTCTTCTTTGCGGGACTTCTCTTTGCGGTCCCTGGCTCTGTGGATTCGGGCGCTTCGTTGGGTATATTGGAGAACGATTGATTAGGCACGCGCGACCTGCCATGCATTCGACAAGCGACGCACTATCGCGCCGCCGCCGTGCCGGAGACGTGATCGCGCGGCCGTAAGGCTACAATCCATGCCAGTTTTGAGCTTAGGAATGGCATGTCCACCGTTCCCGCCTGTCCGCAATGCGGCCTGGAAAACACCTATGCCGATGGCGCGTCGCTTTGCTGGGCGGACACGGCAATAGCACCGGCAAGCGCCATCTCGTCGAGCACGTCGACCTTGTCGGCAGGATTACCGCAGATCGCATCCAAGCCCATGCCGGACACGAAGCGAATCGTTGGCACGGCTTGGCGCGGCCGGGCGCACCGTCTCGGCCGATGCAGTGGATAACGCGCAATCTAACAGTGTGCTGCCGAGCAGTACCGCAGTGAGCAAACGCATCACGCACATCATTGGCAACACAGTATGGCTGCATCTCAGGATCTGAGGTATCCCCACGTTTCGGTTTACGAATCAGGACCTTGCGTCATGAACCGATGAAACGAGTGCGCGCATGGCGCCGTCTTCAAGGTGACGAAGCAATAGATAAAGACTGGCGACCATGCGCGCCAATAAAGTGGTGCAGAGGGTGTGTTGCCGATGCAGGCGAGCCCATACATTCCCTGCGCGTGTAGGACACAGCGTCTTTGCATTGCATAGAAGGCGCCGAACTGTGACGTGCTGGGGCATGGCGCTGAACCGCTGCAAACGCCGTCCTTTCGCTCGTTGCTGCATTGCACAATAATGGGCTGCAACGTCATTCTGGAGTCGGGCATGTCCGATACCGACCTCTCACCGCCGCGTGTTTCGCGGCGCGATTACGTGCTGATCCTGTTTGCGTTGGCGATGGGCGGCTTTGCGATCGGCATCAGCGAATTCTCGACCATGGGGCTGATGACGCAGATCGCGCAGGGGCTGCAGATCAGCGAGCCGCAGGTTGGTCACATCATCAGTGCCTATGCGTTGGGTGTGGTGGTTGGCGCGCCGCTGCTTGCGATTCTTGGCGCACGCTGGCCGCGGCGCACCTTGTTGCTGCTGTTGATGGTGTTTTATGCGCTTGGCAACCTCGCCAGTGCGTTGGCGCCTAGCTATCACGCCATGTTGCTGTGCCGTTTTATTGCGGGTTTGCCGCATGGTGCGTACTTCGGCGTGGCGTCATTGGTAGCCGCGTCGATCAGCCCGCCCAATCAACGCGCCACTGCGGTGGGCCGCGTGTTGATGGGCTTGAGCATTGCCTTGCTGCTGGGCAACCCGCTGGCGACCTGGCTGGGCCAGAGTGTGAGTTGGCGGTGGGCCTACGCTGCGGTGTCGGTGCTTGCGCTGTGCACTGTCGCTGCAGTGGCCGCCCGATTGCCGCCTGCGCCGGACGAGCCGCGTCAACAGCCGCTGCGTGAGCTGCGCGCGTTCAATCAGCCGCAGGTATGGCTGGCGTTGGCGATCGGTGCGGTGGGTTTTTCCGGCATGTTCTGCGTCTTCAGTTATCTGGCACCGACTTTGACTGCGGTCACCGGTGTGGAGCCGGCGCGGATTCAGTTTGCCATGGTGGCGTTCGGTATCGGTGGCGTGCTCGGCAGCATCCTGGGCGGCTGGTTGTTCGATCGCATGCAGTTCCGCGCGGTGCCAGTGTTGTTGGTGTGGTCGGTAGTGGTGATGCTGACCTTTCCGTTGGCCGCGCACTCGGGTTTGTGGGTGTTCGTTTCCATCGTGGCGGTCGGCACCATGGGTGCACTGGCGCCTGCATTACAGACACGTTTGATGGATGTGGCGGCCGAAGCGCAGACCCTGGCAGCCGCTTCCAACCATGCGGCATTCAATACCGCCAATGCCTTGGGCCCCTTGCTGGGCGGGATGGCGATCACCGCAGGCTGGGGCTGGACATCCACCGGGTATGTGGGCGCGGCAACTGCGCTGGGCGGTTTGTTGGTGTACGCACTGGCGGTATGGCAGGAGCGTCGGCAGCGTGTGTCGGTGGCCAGCTGACAAGCGTTGCTGCGTTCGCTATCTCGTTTGTCTGTACATCATCAACGTCAATCGGTAACAAGTCGCAGCACAGACGCGCTGCGTATCCACAGCCAACTCACGGCGTGGCATCGAGACTGCACGCTTGGACATAAGCGGACCGAACAGCGCCATGACCGAGTTCACTCCACCGCCGTGGAAGCGCCCCAATCCCAGGCGTAAATCCGCATCCACACCACTGACCGATGCGCAGAAAGCTGCAGCGAAACAGCGCGCGCAAGACGCCGGGCGGCCATACCCCAACCTGGTCGACAACATGTGGGCAAGCCGGCAACCCAAGTGAGTGTTGACTTGGCGTTGGCATCGATAAATCCCTATTCATCGCCTGCATGATCGCGTGAGGACACTTCCCACATCGCTCACATGCGGATTATGGTCGCGCCACCACTATGGAGCCGCACACAACGCCAAGGCAGCGCAATCACTCCATCGATTGCCTCATCCCCCGAAGCTAGCGCGACCGCAATGCACTAACGCGCAGCGCCGGCTCATCGCAACAAGGAGCGACACATGAGCATTCAAAGAAAAACCGAGCATAGCCTCAACGACCTCATCGCCATTTCCCGCGACGGCAAAGAGTTCTACGACGAAGCCGCTACCAAGGTAGGTGATGCAGAACTTGCAACGCTGTTCCGCCGCATCGCCGGCGTCAAGTCCGACATCGTCAGCAATCTGAGCAACGTGGTCGCCGCAGCTGGTGGCACGCCTGAAACCAGCGGCACCATGGTCGGCACCATGCAGCAGTTCTACTGCAAGGTGCGTGCGACGCTGGGCGACGCCAAATACGGCTATGTGGCAGAGCTGGAAGAGTCCGAAGACCGTCTGTTGAAGGCCTTCGACGAAACCATCGCCGACCAGGACACCCCGGCTGCCGCACGCGACGCTGCACTGCGTCTGCTGCCGGGAGTGCGCGCATGTCACGACGTGATGCGTAGCCGCAAGCACGCGATGAAGAGCGCTGCATAAGTTGTGTGCGTGACCCAAGTGCATCCGCGTGATGCAGCTTGCGGAGTAAGAGCGGCTAACAAAAATACTGCGCAGCCGCCAGGCGGGCGCGGCCGGTGCTCGGAATCCTCATGTATCACTCGTACACTCCGGTTCCTGCGCGCCGTCCGCACCCACCTGACGACTGCTCGCTACGTTTTGTTAGCCGCTCTAAACCGATAAAGGCGGAAACGGGTAGCGCGAGCTGCCCGTTTCCTTTTGTGTCGCGCATGCAGACATGGCGCACGATTGCTGTTCCAAGCAACCATGCGCGTTCCACCTTGCGATCTGTATTTTTGCGTGTGCAGGACCCCGTCCGGTCTGCTAGTATCCGCCGCCTTTCCCCAGGCAGGCCCGCGTGCGCGGTCGTGGAATCACCGCATGAAACAGCAGTTCCTGTACCTGTCATCGGCCGAGGCGCAGTTGTCATTGGGCCTTGGTGAAGAGAAAACCATCGAGCGTCTGTTTTTTGCGGTGATGGTCGATGCGCGCATTGCCGAGCATGCTGCAACCATCGCCGAAGGTTTGCTTGGTAGCGGTCAGGTCGATGGCAAGCCGCTTGCGCGCGAACGTTTGCATGTGACCTTGCATCATCTGGGCGATTACGCCGGCGGTTTGCCACCGTCGTTGGTGAGCCGTGCCAGTCAGGCGGCCGAGCGCGTGGTGCTGGATGCTTTCGATGTGGAGTTTGATCGGGTCGGCACCTTTGGTGGACGACGCTCGCAGTTGCCGTGCGTCTTGCGCGGCGAAGAGCAGGTGCGCGGGTTGTATGCGTTGCAAGGCGCACTGGGTCGGCAACTGGCGCACGTGGGCATTGCCGGCGATGCGCAGTACACGCCGCATATGACGCTGCTGTATTGCAATCAGTCGTTGCCGCAACGGCGCTGCGATGCGCTTGCCTGGACGGTGCGCGAGTTCGCGCTGGTGCGCAGCTTTCTCGGTCAATCGCGTTACCAGATCGAGGGGCGCTGGTCGCTGCGCTGATGTGCAGGCGGGGGCGCACGCGGTAGCCTGGGTGCATGGACGCCACCGCATCATTGCTATTGCTGCAGGCCGATTAGCTGGCCGCGCTCGAACAGGCCTATGCCACGCCGCCACGCGCGTACCATCACTTCGGTCACGTGCGCGCGCTGCTGGAGCATTACGCCGAGGTCGCTGTTGGACCGGGCTGGCAGCAGCCGGTCGAGATCTGGTTGGCGGTGCTGTTTCACGATGCGGTGTATCAGCCCGGACGCAGCGACAACGAGGCAGAATCGGCCAAGTTGGCGGCGCAGTGCATTGCGCGCTGGTGGCCGCATGCGCAGGTAGATCTGCAGCGCGTACAGACATTGATTCTGCTGACCGCACGTCACGGGCAACTGCAGCCGCAGGATGTGGATGCCGAAGCAGCATTGTTCCTGGATTGCGACATGGCGATTCTGGCCGCACCGGCAGCGGTGTTCGATGCCTATGACGATGCCATTGCCGCTGAATACCGCAGACACGTGCCCAGCCTGTTGTTTCGGCTCAACCGCAGGCGTTTCCTGGCCGGCCTGCTCAAGCGCCCGCGCATTTTCTTGAGCGACTACTTCCATGCGCGCTGTGATGCGGCGGCGCGGGCCAATTTACGTCGGTGGCTGGGTCGCTGATCCGGCGCAGTTGATCTGAGCGTTTCATTCAGGCGCAGCAACAGCACACGCTACAATGGAGTATGTACGACAGCGCCGTTTCCATCCCCGACCCACGCCCGCAGGCGCCTCAGGCGCCTGCACCCAACGAGTGCTGCGAAAGCGGTTGCCCCTTATGCGCGCATGATCTGTACGCCGAGGAACTGGCGCGCTACCGGGAGGCACTGGCAGCCTGGGAAGCGTGTCATCAAGCGGGTGCGCCATAAGCGAAGCGTCGCGGTTCGCGCTGCAGCCTGGAACGATTATCTTTGAACCACTTTTTTTCCCGACGGTGCGACATGCGACGACTTGAGATGTGGAGCGCTCTCTGCGGCGCGGTGGTGGTGACGCTATCGGGCGTGGTCGCCGCACAGGCACCGCAACCGGTGAGCCACGGCCGCTTCGAACAGGTGCCGGTGCTGATGCCTCAGGACGAACCGCAGCGCGTGGTGATCTGGCTGACCGGCGCCGGCAACGCTGCCAAGCGCCAGGCGCAGGCGGAACGCTTGCGTGCCGATGGCGCGCTAGTGGCGATGGTGGACACCGCGCATCTGCACGCTGTGCTGCGCAAGGCTGGCGGCACCTGCACGTTCTCTGTCGGCGATGTGGAGAACTTTTCCCGCTATCTGCAGGCCTTCTATCACATCCCCACCTACCGCCTGCCGCTGCTGGTCGGCGACGGCGAGGGCGCCGCATTGGCCTATGCCATCGGCGCGCAAGCCAAGCCGCATGTGCTGGCCGGCGTGCTCACAGATGGGCTGTGCCCGGCAGCTGTCTCCGACCAGGCGATCTGCCAGCCGGGCGTGCGTGCGGGCGGCAATACGCTGCTGCCGGTGCAGTTGCAGATTCCGTGGGTGCTAGCCGGTAGCCAGGACAAGCGTTGCCCGGCCGCTGCCGAAGACGCTTTCCTGAAGCAGGTGCCGCAGGCGCGCATCTTCACCCGTTCTGCGAAGGGTGACATTCTGCCGGGCCTGCGCGCAGCCGCCCGCTCGTTGGGCGAGCAGAAGGGCGTGGCCCTGCCGCCGCCGCCAGGCGGTCTGGAAGATCTGCCGGTGGTGGAAGTGGCAGCCAACCGCGATGGCGACGGCGACGACGACACCTTCGCGATCTTTGTCTCCGGCGACGGTGGCTGGGCAGGGCTGGACGAAGAAGTGGCCGATGCGCTGGCCGCGCAGGGCATTCCGGTGGTCGGCCTGGATTCGCTGCGCTACTTCTGGACCGAGCGCACGCCCGAAGGCTTCGCCACCGATCTGGACCGCATCGCGCGCTTTTATGCGCAGCGCTGGCAGCGTCGGCGGGTGGTGTTGATCGGCTTTTCGCAGGGCGCGGACGTGTTGCCGGCAGCGATCAACAAACTGCCGGCGCAGACCAAGCAGAACCTGCGCATGATCGTGCTGTTGTCGGTGGGCAAGCTGGCCGATTACGAATTTCACGTCAGCAACTGGCTTGGCTCTGACGATGATGGCCTACCGATCGCGCCGGAAGTGCAGCGTCTGCCGGCCGGCACTACGGTGTGCATCTATGGCCAGGACGATCAGGACGCGCTCTGCCCGAGCCTGCCGGCGCAGGCCGCCAAGCAGGTCGCTCTGCCGGGCGATCACCACTTCAAGGGCGATTACGCCACCTTGGCCAAGGTGATCATGGAGCAGTTGCACGGGCTGTCGAAGCCATGAGCGAGCGCTGCATCTTTTGAGCTGATTCGGCCTGACTCTCGGCCGACGCACGTCAGCAAGCCAGTCGTCGCTTTTTGCTTCAGCCGCCG
Organism: Xanthomonas populi; assembly: GCF_002940065.1. GTDB lineage: Bacteria > Pseudomonadota > Gammaproteobacteria > Xanthomonadales > Xanthomonadaceae > Xanthomonas > Xanthomonas populi. The sequence goes on along the minus strand of NZ_MDEJ01000020.1, from coordinate 19,046 downwards.
ACTAGGACCGGTGTTTCTTGCGCACGTGCCGGCGTGGAACCTGATGCCGCATGGATGCCGTATCAGCGCCTACAGAGATGGACTTGCGGCGTGTCCCACGCTGGTACGCGTGCACGCGACCCCCAGTGACCGAAGCGTTCGGACAAGACCGGCAGACGTCATGAGCAGTGGGGGTTGGTCGATGCGCAGCGCCGCATCAGGGAGCGGGACACGTCGTAAATCCACCCAGGAGGCTCAGTGGCGGCATCCATGCCGCCACATGGTCACGTTCCCGGGCACGACACCGCACTTCCACTCTGCGCCGACGCTGATCGGCAAGCAGTGGTCTCAGCGACGAGGAGTGCTCCTGGAGTTCCGCATTCGATCTGGTGAGCCCTAGTTAACGCCCGCCAGACCCGGGCAGGTCTACGCGGCCTCACTCCTGCCGGCCAGGATCCACCGAGATCAACCGGGTCACATCCAGCAATGCCGCCGGCAAGTGCATGCCGCCCGGCGCGACCAGATAGCGCGGGCGCCAGGTCGGCGAGAACTTCGATTTGAAGCGACGCAAGCCGCTGAATCCATAGAAGCGTTCGCCATGCCGTGCGACCAGGCTGGCGAAGCGGTTCCAGCGGCCGGCCAGCCGATGCTCGGCCATGCCCGACAGTGGCGCCATGCCCAGCGAGAAGCGCGTGTAGCCGTTGGCCTGGCCCCACAGGAACAGCTCGATGAACAGGAAGTCCATGGTGCCCTTGGGAGCCTGCGCGCGATGCCGCATCAGATCCACCGACAACTCGCCGCCGGCCGGCGCCCACCACACATTGGCGAAGGCCATGATCTGTCCTTCCGCCTCGGCCACCGCTACCGGAAACCGGCGCAGGTAATCCGCATCAAAGCTGCCCAGCGAAAAGCCTTTTTCTTCGCCGGCTTTTTCTTCCAGCCACTGTTCGGAGACCTCGGCCAGCTGCGGCAGCACTGCCTCCACTTGTTCGGGCTGCAGCATGCGGAAGGTCAGGCCGCCGCGCTTGCCGCGGTTCCAGGCCTGGCGCAGGTCGGCGCGGTCGCGGCCTTCCAGGGTGAAGCCTTCCAGCGGCACCACCGCTTCTTCCCCCAGCTTGACCAGGGTCAGGCCCATGTCGAGGTAGGTCTGCCAGTATTTTTCGCCGACCTGGTAGAACACCGGGCGCAGGCCCATGTGGTCGGCCTCTTCGCGGAAACGCCACATCAACGCGCGCGCAACCTCCGGCGGGCCGACCGGGTCGCCCATCGAGATCAGCGAGCCCCCGTAGCGCTGCATCATCACAAAACCACGCCCCTGCTCATCAAGCAAAAACGCCTTGTCGCCCGTCAACGCCAGGCAGGCCTGGGTGTCGGTGCTGATGGACAGAATCGGCGCCAGCGTCTGCAGCGTCTGCGCATCGGCGGCCGGCATCGGGCGGCGCCCGCCACGCAGCAGGCGCGCCATGCCGAACACGATCAGGCCCACGCACAGGATCAACGCGGCGCGCAATGCACGCGGCGCATTGGCCGAGGTGGCGAACTCCCACCACAGGTCGTTGCTGTATTCGACATGGCTGTAGACGAAGAACAGCAACCAGAAGGTAGCCACCAGCACCAGGCCCAGATTGCTCAGCCAGCGCCATGACCAGGCTTCGTCCAGCAACGCGCCCTGACGATAGAACTCGCGGCGTGCGGCCCACAGCGCAATCGCCGCCAATGCGGCCGACAGCGACACCGAAATGTGGCTGCCGCGCAGCAGCGACAGCGGCGGCAGCAGGATGCACACGCCCAGTGCCAGCATCCAGGCCGCATGGCTGCGGCGCTGCAGACCCTGGCCGATCAGCAGCAACACCATGCCGCCCAGGCTGACAAGTAGATGCGAGGTTTCGATCAGCGGCAGCGGCGCCACGTCCTGACGCGCGCGTGGGGTCGGCAAGGTGCCGTCGATCATCAGCGCCGCACCCACCGCAAACACCGCCAACGCCAGAATCTGTGGTAGCCATGGGCGCAGTGCTTTCCACACCGTGCGTGCGGTGCTGGCACTGGCGCGCACCGGCGCGCCCAGGCCCGAGGCCGCCGCCATCGCCACCGAGATCAGCAGCGGCACGATGTAGTAGGTGACCCGGTAGGCCAGCGCCGCAGCCAGCACCGCGGCGGGGGTGACATGCGGCAGCAGCTTGAGCAGGCTCCACTCGAACACGCCCAGGCCGGCTGGCACGGTGGAGATCAGGCCGGCGACCACCGCCACCAACCAGATGCCGATAAAGCCGAAGTAGCCGGTGCCCGGATCCGACGGCAGCAGCACGTAGAGCGCGGCGGCGGCCAGCCCCAGTTCGACCACGCTCAGCGCGGTCACACCGAGCACTGTGGTGCGGTCGGGCAACCAGAAGCGATGACTGCGGATGCCAAATTCGCGGCCTTGTTTGCCGATCAAGACCAGCATCGCGACATAGCCGACCAGCAAGGCGATACCGGCGATGCGGATGCCTTCAGCGGCGATCGGCAAGGCGCGTGCGGCAGCTTCCGGTTCCAGCATCAGGGCCAGGCCAAGCAACACCCAGGCACCGAAGATAAAGCCAAGCGTGCTCATCAGCACCACTTGGCCGATCTCGGCCAGGGTCAGCCCCACGCTGCCGTAGCCGCGCAGGCGCACTGCACCGCCGGTAAGTGCAGCAAAGCCAAGCGTCTGCCCGACCGCGTGTGCCATGAAGGCTGTGATGCCTACCCGTGCCGGGTGCAGCCGCTTGCCGGTGCGCTTGAGCCCCACCCAGTCGAAGCCCACCAGGCAGGCGTAGCTGGTCAAGCCCAGCAACAGAGTGAGCGCGATCTGGCCGGCGCCAAGCGCACGGAACGCCTGGCGGATCTGCCGATAGCCGTGGTCGGTGAACTGCGCCGACAGCGCGTGCAGCGCCATCGCCAGGATCGCCAGGCTGATGATGACCGGCAGCGCGCGGCGCCAACCGCGGGGTGGCGCTTCGGAAGACACGGGGGTATCCGTCATGAGGGCAACGGGATCTGCTTGAAGGGAAGGAGGATGCATGCACGGAATGTGCTGCGCGCGCGGATGGTCTGCATGGGCTGGTCGAGTTGAAGTGCATGCAGCGTGACCGCATCAATGCCGAAGCGAGGTGAACACGTGGTTCGTTGCGCCGACCGGTGTCGGCTCTTGACGGCCGCGCGCATCATAGGGCAGAGCCAGGCGGACGTGCCGCAGAGGAGCGCTATGGGTCAGATGACAGTTGGAAGGGAGACAGGCTGTTGATGGGGAATGCATGCGATCACCGCGCTGCTGTGCGAACCCTGCAGCCATGCCCGCCACGCTGGAGCGGGCACGCTGGCGCGATCGCCGCAGGTGCAGGCGTGGCCTTCATGGGGCTGGTGGTGTTGCTGCAATGGTTGCGCGGCGATCTGGACTGGATCGACGCACAACTGAGCGCATACCTGCACGGTGGCTACGGTCTGCTGCTGCGCACGGCCTATTGCCTGCTGGCCGCAGCCATGGCGTGGCTTGCGCTGGGCCTGTACGCGGCGTTCGCGCCGGTGGCTTGCAGCCGCACGGTGGTGGGCTTGTTCTGGATGGCCGCACTGGGCTTGAGCGCTGTGGCGATCGGCGACAGCTGGGTGCCGGTGCTCGCACCCGACGCGGCGAAGATGGTGCACGTTCTATCGGCGGATACCGCATTTCTATGCGTGATCGCAGCGGTATTGCTGCAATCGTGGTATTTCCGGTGTGATCGTTTATGGCGACAGCACTTCGCGCTATTGTTCGGTTTGGGACTGACCGCATTTGCGCTGTTGTTGTTCCACGTCACGGTGACCAGCGCGCCGCCCGGCATCAGCCAGAAGAGTGCCATCGTGTCGATCGTGGCCTGGATGGTGCTGGTTGGGGTGTGGCTGGCGCGTTACGTACGTGCGCAGGCTGCACGTTTGCCGCATTCGCGTGACAATGCTCGGGTCAATCAACCGTAGGAAGTCTGAAATGGTGCAGCGATTCGATACAGGTCCGCGGATGTCCGAAATGGCCGTGCATGGCGGCGTTTGCTATCTGGCCGGCCAGATTGCCGAGGACACCAGCGAGGACACCAGCGAAGACATCACCGGGCAGACCCGCCAGGTGCTGGGCGAAATCGACAAGTTGCTGGCGCATGCGGCCAGCGACAAGACCAAGATCCTGCGTGCGGAAATCTTCCTGGCCGACATCGCCGATTTCGAAGGCATGAACAAGGCCTGGGACGAGTGGGTGCCGCACGGCTTTACCCCCGCGCGCGCCACCGTCGAAGCCAAATTGGCGCGGCCGGAGTGGAAGGTGGAGATCGTGATCACCGCTGCAACGAGCTGATCGCAAGGCGGCGCGCGGATCTGGTCGACCACGCGTTGCCCTACGATCAGCAAACCATTGCAGCTCTGCTAGCAGCCAGTTGCCAAAAGCTGGTTGCGCGCCGGGATGGCATTGCCAGCCAATGCGCTGATCTGTATGCCAGCGTTGTTGAAGAGCTGAGTTGAAGCTGACACATCGCGGCCATCTGCTGGCCGCGCAGTCGTTTTGACGCTCGCTCCTGCGTCGATCAGCCTTGGCTTGATCAACGCTTGACGAAGCGATAGTGCGCCACGCCCCATGCACGGCCCTGGTCGTAACCGAACAGCTCCGTGCAGGCCAGCCAGAACATCCGCCAGCGCTGCCACCAGCGCTGCGCATCGTCGCCGTAGGTCTGTTTCAGCAGCGGCATGATCTGCTCGCGGTGGCGGTCCTGATTTTCCAGCCAGGCATTGGCGGTCTTTTCGTAATGCTGCCCCGACAGCACCCAACGCTGTTCGATGAGCACGTCCTGCTGAAAATGCAGCAGGGTGTCGGCCGCCGGCATCAGCCCGCCGGTGAAAAAGTGCCGCCCCATCCAATTGTCTTCGCCAGCCACTTCGAATGGATAGGCCAGATCGTGATGACAGAACACGTGCACGAACAATTTGCCACCCGGCGCCAGCCAGCTGCCAACGCGCGCCAGCAGCTCGCGGTAATTGCGCATGTGTTCGAACATTTCCACCGACACCACGCGGTCGAAATTGCCCGGCGGCAGCGCCAGCGCGTTGACGTCGGCGGTGATGACCTGCACGTTGCTCAAGCCGCGCATGCGGCACTGTTCCAGAATATGCGCGCGCTGCGGGCGCGAATTGGACACCGCCGTGATGGTGGCGCCGGGATAGCGTTCGGCCATCCACAAGGTCAACGAGCCCCAACCGCAGCCCAGCTCCAGAATGCGTTGACCGTCCGCCAGTTCGGCGCGCTGCCCGTATAGCGCCAGCATGCGTTCTTCGGCCGCGTCCAGGTCCGGCGTGGTTGCGTCCCAATAGCAACTGCTGTACTTGAGCCGGCGACCCAGGCACAGGGTGAAGAACTGCGGCGGCAATTCGTAGTGCTGGCGATTGGCGGCATCGGTTTCGATCGCGATCGCGCTGGCACGCAGGCTGTCGATAAACGCGCGCTGACGTTCGCCGCTGGCATCGGCACCGTCGCCACGCTCATCGCGCAGGCGCTGCGCGCATAGCCGGCGGATGCCGTAGCGCAGCGCGGCATCGGGCAGCACGCCGGATTCGGCAAGCCGGGTGGCGAAGGATTCTTCGGGCAGCGAGGAGGGCGGAATGGTGAGGGTGGACATACGACTCTCCAGGCGACTCAGGACGAAGGGGGGAACGGGAAAAATGCGCTGGTGGCGCGCTGGTAGCGGGCGTAGTCCTCACCACGCGAGCGCAGCGCCTGCTGCTCGGTGTAGGGAATGCCGGTGAAGCGATACAAAAATACGAACATCAGCACCGGCCCCAGTGCACACACCGCCACCGGCCACGGCCCGGCGCCGACGGCCAATGCTAGATAGGCGAACCAATGCACGAACTCGAAGAAATAATTGGGATGGCGCGAATACCGCCACAGCCCGCTGCGGCAGGTGATGCCGCGATTGGCCGGGCTGGCCTTGTGCGCAGACAGCTGCCGATCCGCCAGCGCTTCGCCACCGACCGCGAGTAACCACACCACGATCGCCAGGCTGCTCCACACGCTCCAGGCCGGACTCGGATTGCTGGCAGCGGCCAGAAACGGCACCGAAAACAGCACCACCACCACCGCTTGAGCCAGGAAGAAACCCAGGAATTTGCGCTGGTTGCCATTCCAATGCTCGCGCAGGGCGCGATAACGCCCATCTTCATGCGGATCGCCGAACACGCGCACGCCCAGATGCAGCGCCAGGCGCGCGCCCCACGCGCCGCCGAGCACGGCCACCAGCGCGCGCGGTAGCAGCGCGCCATCGGACATCCACGCGCAATACGGCGCAGCGATGGCAAGGCATGCAGCCCACAGCACATCGACCGGGCCAGCATTGCCGCTACGGCGTTGCCATAGCCAACCGAGCAGCATCACCAAAATTGTAAACACGCCTACATGCAGTAGCGGCCAGGCAGTCATTGCAGTTCTCCGGTGATGTGCTCAGGCAATGGTCGCGCCAGGCGGCGTGCATACAGCGACAACACGCCGCAGGCCAGACCCCAACCGATGCCAACCGCCACCACCGCGTGCAGCTGAGGCGGCTGAAATTCCACCGCATTCCAGCTGCGCTGCGCCAACCAATACGAAAACGGCCCGAAAATGGCGCCCAGCAGCACCGCCAGCCACGGCCGTTGCATCACCGTGGCTAACGAATGATTGAGCGTGAGCGCAAAGCCCAGCCACAACGCCAGAATCCATGGCGGCGCCAACAAGGTGCCCGGCCACGGCGCGGCATAACGCACCCACCCGCCTGCAGCGAGCGTGGTGTCCAGCAGCAAGCCCAACGACAACGCAGCGATCAGCAACTGGAGATCGCCTGGCGCACGCCGCGACGGCCACAGCTGATACAGCGCCAATAGCCCTAACGCCAGCAGCGTCGGCCAGATGCGCGCATGTGACGCAGCGCTGACTGCTACCAGCCAAAGCACCTGCAAGCCGAGATAATTGCCTAGCTGCTTCATGCGTCGGCAGCAAGGCCTGGCACGAATTGCGGCGGACGCGCGCCTGGCTTGCTCAGCCACAGATGCACATCGCCGATCGAGCGCTCCAGAAAACCGGCTTCGCAATAGGCCAGATAGAACTCCCACATGCGGATGAAGCGCTCGTCGTAACCCAGCGCACGTACCTGCGGCAGCTGCGCCATGAAGCGCTGCCGCCAGGCGCGCAGTGTCAACGCATAACTCGGCCCGATATCTTCGAGATTGAACAGACGCAGATCGCTGGCCCGTGCGATCGCACCAGTGATCGCCGCCACCGACGGAATGAAACTGCCGGGGAAGATATGCCGCTTGATGAAGTCCACCGAGTGCAATGCCTGCGCATAGCGATGGTCTTCGATGGTAATGGCCTGGATCAGCGCCTCGCCATCGTCAGTCAGCAAGCTGCCGACCTTGGCGAAATAGGTCTCCAGATACTGGTGGCCGATCGCCTCGATCATCTCGATCGACACCACTCGGTCGTAGCAGCCTTCCAGATCGCGATAGTCGCGCAACAACACTGTCACACGATCGCTCAAACCGGCCGCAGCGATGCGTTGTGTCGTCAGCTCGAACTGTTCGCGCGAGATGGTGGTGGTGGTGACGCGGCAGCCGTGCTCGCGTGCGGCATGCAGGGCAAAGCCGCCCCAGCCGGTGCCGATTTCCACCACTTGGTGCTGCGGGCCTAGCCGCAGTTTTTGGCAGATGCGTTCAAGCTTGCGCGTGGCCGCGCGTTCCAGTGCCGCGTCGCCTTGCGCCTCTTCGCCATCGACGAAGATGGCCGACGAATACATCAGGTTTTCGTCGAGAAACAGGCTGAACAACGGGTTGCCCAGGTCGTAATGCGCGGCGATATTGCGGCGGCTGCCGCTTCGGGTATTGCGCGCCAAGCGGTGCAGGCTGCGCATCGCCCAGCCACCCAAACGCGCGGTGCCGGTCTCCATCGCGTCCAACCGGTCGCGATTGCGCAACAGCAGTCGCATCAGGCCGACCAGGTCGTCGCACTGCCACTGCCCATCCATGTACGACTCGCCGGCACCGACGCTGCCATTGAGTGCGGCTTGCCGATAGAACCCGGGATCTGTGACGCGCACATGCAGTTGCAAGGCATCTGCGCCCCTGGCGTTGCCGAGGGTGGTGATGCCATCGGCCTCGTGCACTTGCAATTGCCCATCGCGCAAGTCGCCGAGCGTGGCCAGCAGGCGCTTGCGCAACAGGCGATCCGTCCAGGAAGCCGCGCGCGGCGCGGTGGTGTCGGGCAGGGACGTGGCGTTCATCGGCGTTCTCGCACAGGCAGATGGGGGTTGTCGTGCACAGGGTTGCCGCGCAGCCACAGACGCAAGGCCTGCCAGTGGATGGCGACCACGACCTGCACGGTCATCATGGGGTAGGCCAACAGCGCGCGCGCTAGGGTGCGCGCAGTCAGCGGCTGGCGCTGCAGCACCACGGTGGCGTCAAAGCGGCGTGCGCCGACGTCGTTGCTTGCCGTGTCGGTGTCGGCGACAGGTGCATCCAGTACGTCCATATGCACCCGCAATTGCGCATCCGGCACGCTGAAACGCCAGTCGTAGCGCTGCTGCATGCCCATGAAGGGCGAGACGTGGAAGCGCTTGTCGAAGCGCCAGGCATGTATGTCGCGATGCGTGCGCGCCTGCGCGACCGGCAGCACATACGTATGGCGCTGCTGCCAGGGCGTGTTGGTGATCTCCGCAACGATCCAGCGCAAGCCGTCATGACGGTCGAAGCAGTAGTAAAAGCTGACCGGATTGAAGACGTGGCCGAAGTAACGCAGATGCGTGAGCAGGCGGATCGCCCCGTCGGGACGCTCGCCGGTATGGCTCTGCACGCAATCGCGCACCGCCTCATCCAGTGGAATCGTTGGATCGCCGAGATAATCGCTGCGACGGAACTGCGCCAGATTCGCGCGCCCTACCGACCACAGCCAACGCTGTGCGAAGACCCGGTCCAGCTCTGACAGATCCAGATACATCAAAAACAGCCGGTAGCGAAAATCCAGGGGTTTTGGCGCAAACCGGCGGTGCCGCATCCAACCGGTATAGATCGCGCTGCGCAACGGGGCCGCCCCGCTGCCGGCGCCACTGCCCTGGATCGGGGGCAATGACACCGCATCGGTGCTGGCTTCGCGCAGCCGCTGCATCACCAGGGCACTCCCAGGCCGTGGGCCACGTCCACGCCGCTGCGCAGGCCGTCTTCGTGGAAGCCGAAGCCCCATGCGGCGCCAGCGAACCAGGTGTGCTGCACACCTTGGATGTCGGCCTTGCGCGTCTGTGCAGCGAGTGCCGCCGCGTTCTGCACCGGGTGGCGATAGCGCATGCGCCGCAGTACCTTGTCCGGGTCGATATCGCGGTCGCGATTGAGGCTGACGATGAACGGCTGCGGCGCATCGATCGACTGCAGCGCGTTCATCCAGTAACTCACCGTGCACGGCGCCTGCGGGTCGGCCGGCACATGCGCGTTCCATGCGGCCCAGGCGCGGCGATTGCGCGGCAGCATGCGCGCATCGGTGTGCAGCACGGTGTCGTTGTTCTGATAGGTGATGCCGCCCAGGACCTGCTGCTCGGCCGGTGTGGAGTCGCTGAGCAGCGCCAGGGCATCGTCTGCGTGACAGGCCAACACCACTTCGTCGAAATGCTCTTCCCCCCGCAGCGAGCTGAGTACGACGCCATTGCCGACGCGCCGGATCGCATGCACCGGGTTGGACAGCCGCTCGAGCACCTGCCAGCGCCGGCGCAGCGCACGCACATAACTGGACGAGCCGCCACGCACCACCTGCCACTGCGGTCGCCCGCTGAGTTGCAGCATGTGGTGATTGGCCATGAATCCGATCAGCTGCCCCATGGGAAATTCGAGAATGCGTTGCGAGGGCGAAGACCACAGCGCCGAGGCCATCGGTACCAGGTGCTGGTCGCGAAAGGCCGCAGAGTAGCCATGCCGCTGAAGATACTCGCCTAGCGTGCTGAATTGCTCGTCGGTCCCCAGCACGGCCGGTGCCTGCCGGTAGAAGCGGCGCAGGTCGGCCAGCATGCCCCAGAAGCGCGGGCTGAGCAGATTGCCGCGTTGGCAGAACAGCCCACCCAGGCTGCCGGCGTTGTATTGGAGCCCGCTGCGCGCATCATGCACGGAAAAGCTCATCGTGGTTGGCTGCGCGGCCACGTCGAGCTCGGCGAACATGCGCGTGAGCAGTGGGTAATGCTGCGGATTGAACACGATGAAGCCGCTGTCCACCGCATAGCGCTGGTCTTCCAGCTGGATGTCGTGGGTGTGCGTGTGCCCGCCGAGATAGTCAGCGGCCTCGAACAGGGTGACTTCATAACGACGCGACAACAGCCACGCCGCGCCCAGGCCGGCGATGCCACTGCCGACCACGGCAATCATGCCCTCACTCATCGGCGCACCCGCTCTGCACGTTGCGTGAGAAGCTTCGGCATCGGCTTGAGGTCCCACACCAGGCCCACCCACGACATCGCGGTGAGTCCGTACCAGGTCATGTCGTACTCCCACCAGCGCAGGCCTTGGCGCGCCGAGCCGGGGAAGAAATGATGGTTGTTGTGCCAGCCTTCGCCAAAGGTGAACAGTGCCAGCAGCCAGTTGTTGCGACTGTCGTCGCGTGTATCGAAGCGCCGGCTGCCGAAGCGATGCGCCAGCGAGTTGATGGTGAAGGTGGCATGGAACAAGGCCACGGTGGAGATCACAAAGCCCCACACCAGCAATTGCGCGCCACTGGTCTTCAAGGCGGGGGCCGCAGCGGCCAACCAGTCGCCGAGCAGGTACAGGCCCAACGCCAGCAGCACTGGCATCACGATGTCGAAGCGGTCCAGAAAGCGCAGCTCGGCAAAGCGGCGCAGATCGGGGATGACTTCCCAATCGGTGCGGAAATGACGCGGGGTCAGGAACCAGCCGGTGTGGCTCCACCAGAAGCCGTGCTGCGCTGGCGAATGCGGGTCGCGGCCGGTGTCGGTATGCCGATGATGATTGCGATGATGCGCGGCCCACCACAGCGGCCCGCGTTGCACGCAGGTAGAGCCAATCGCGGCGAACACGAACTGCAGCACACGCGAAGTCTTGAAAGCGCGGTGCGAGAAGTAGCGGTGATAAAAGCCGGTCAACGCGAACATGCGCAGCGCATACAACGCCACCGCCATGCCCACCGCAAACCAGGATGCGCCCACCCAGAACACCGACAGAAACGCCACGTGCAGCGCGATGAAGGGCAGGGCGCGCAGCCAGTCGATGCGGTCGGCGCGCACTGCGTCCAGCGGTTCGTCGGTTTGCGAATCCACCCAGCGACGCAGGCTGCCGATGCGCGCGGCCAGCCAGCCACCGCGATGCGTGGTAGCGGGCTGAGGCGCCGCAGCGTTGGGGTCGATTCCGGTACTAGGCACGCGTGGTTCTCCGTCGTTGGTCGTTACACTTTACGAACGCAGCCTGCAAACAGATGCACTAGGTCGCTTGATCGTCGCATGCGCGTCTACGCTTGACGCGATCCTACGTATAAATCGCGCATTCGCGCACACAAATAACCGCGCACAGTATCGTTGGCGCGGATGAGGCTGTTCGTGAAAGAACGTGCCCTGCGAAGATCTCACAGGCAACGTCAGCGCGCTTACTCAGGGCGCCATCGCCAGCGTGCTAATGCCGCCCTTCGCCACCACGGTGCCTGTGGGGATGCCACCCGGTGCACCGCCCAACGGCTCCAGGGTGACGGCCAACAAGGCCTCGTTGCTGAGCATAGGCATCAACTGATCGGGAATCTGCGCGCGACGTGCGCGTTGATCGTCGAACGTGCCCATCGAATGCGGCGTGCCGTCTGGAGTGATCAACCACACCTCGGGCACCTTGCTGGCGGTGGCGGTGCGATCCAGCGGCGTGACCGTGATGGTGTGCTTGTCGGCATCCATCAAAGCCACATAGCCCGGCCGGCCGTCTTCGGTGGCCAACGTGGCGGTCATCGCGATGCCGGTTGCGGCCGGTGTGGTCGAAGGCGCAGGCGGCGTGACCGCCGGCGTCTGCACCACCGCACCTGCGCCTGCTGTCTGCACCGGTGCGTGCGGCGTGCCCACGTTCAACAAGGCAAGCACGCACACTGCAGCAGTCGCTAACCCGCCGGCACTGGCCCAGCGCCAGAAGCACACGCTGTTCCACAGCGGCGTGGCCGGTTTGGTGGTGGCGGTGTGTGCGGATGGCACTGCGGGCAGTGGCGTGTCGAAGCCCAGCGTCTGGCGAATGTGCGGCCAGAGCTGATCGGAAGGGGGCACCGCAGTGATTTCGTCCAGCAGCGGCATCAAGTGTTCCTGCCATTGCAGAACTGCCTGATCGAACTGGCTGTCGGTGGCGATGCGTTGTTCGGCCGCCAGGCGCTCGTCGGCGCTCAGCAGGCCCACCACGTACTCGCCGGAAAGAACGTCGCGCGGCGGTTCCTGGGCGATGGGAAATGGCGTGCTCATCGTTCCAGACATGCCTTGAGTTTGGCCAGTCCACGACGGATCCAGCTCTTGACCGTACCGATCGGCGTGTCGGTACGCGCCGCCAGTTCTTCGTAGGTGATGCCATCGAAAAACGCGGTGCGGATCAACTCGCTGCGCGGCGATTCGAGTTCGGCCAAGCAATGGTCGATGCGTTGGCGCGTGCTGGCGCGCTCGGTGCGTTCCAGCGGTGAAGCATCGCTGGAACGCAGGTCGCCGGCATCGTCCAGGGTCACGTTGCGACGCTGCGGTGCGGTGGCGCGCAGATGGTCGATCGCCTTGTTGCGCGCGATCATCGCAAGCCACGTGAGCCCGCGGGCACGGGCGGGATCGAACTGCCCGGCCTTGTGCCAGATCAGCGTGAACACGTCCTGCAGCACTTCTTCGGCTTCGGCACGTTGCGGGATCATGCGCAGGCACACCCCGAACAGCTTGGCCGAGGTCTGCCGGTACAGCGCTTCGAAAGCATGCCGGTCGCCGCCCGCAGTTGCTGTGAGCAGGCGTCCGGCTTCATCGTGGTCGTGGCCAGGAATGGCACTCATGCGGTCGGGCGTTGGCGAAGGTGGCGCAGATCCTACCCGACTGGCTACAACGTGTCTTTCACTTGCGCTGGAACCACAGCAGCACTGCGGCGAGCAGTAGCAGGATTTCCACGCCTGCCAGCGCAACAGTCGGTGCCGAGACCGGCCACAGCCGAGAGAGCGCGACAGTGCGGAACAGCGCGATCGGGACATAGAACGCGAGTGCGACCAGCAACCCGGTGCGGGGCTGATCGATCCAGGCAAAGTAGCCGAACAAGAACGCCATGCCCAACTGCAGGCCACCGTAGATGACCAGGTATTCCGACTGCCCGGCCGGAGAGAGCTGTGTGTAACCGACTGCATGTGCGGTCTTGGCCGGCGAGAGCGTGCACCAGATCGCCAGGACGACATAGAGCACTGCGTTGATCCAAAGATAGGCCTTGGCCATGAGGATGTTCCTGCGTGGGGGAAGGGTGCCCGGGCCGTTGTACGCAACGGCGCGTGGTCGAACGTGAAGATGGCCCGTGCCGGGTTCACGGGGCGCTGCAGCTTTTGGCCAGCGGCTGCTCGCGCGCCTGGCGCAGCGCGTCCGCACTGGCGGCACGCGCAGCGGTGTCTGGGAAGACGATGCGCACGCGCGGATAGCGGCCGCGCGCATCGCGCAGATTGCCGACGCCGCGGAATTCAAGCAGGCGCTTGTCGGCGATGGAATAACGTACTTCCAGCGATGGCGCGGCCGCGCCGTACCAGGCATCCAGGCTGAGCCGATAGCGCCGTTGGCCGGCGCTGTCGCCGACCCGTTCGACCTTGAAGGCCAGCTGGCGTTGCAGACTCGGCAGCACGAACTCGACGCGCTGCGTTGCGCTAGCGAGTGCGTCCCACTGGGTGCGCAGATAGGCATCGAAACCTGCATCGATCACGCGCACGCCCCCGCTGGCGGGAAGTGCGGTGTGGCGTTCGGCCTTGCCGGGTTCCTGCTGAAACATTTCGCGCACCCCATCGCGTTTGCGCACGCCTTCGCGATAGCCGTCGCGCCCATCGAGCAGGCTGAAGTTGGGTGCGGTGCCGCCGCCATCGACCTGTTTGCGCGCGAACGGGCGCCCGTCCGTGCAGCGATACAGCACCACCCTGCCGCCATCGTCGAGCAGCCAGTGCGACTCGCGGTAACGCAACGCACCGCTGTCGCCATCGAAGGCATCGCCATCCACACGGGTGACGGTTGCTGCGCTGAGCGGCGAGCAGCCAAGCACCAGCAGCAACAACGACGGGATCGGCCGGTAGCGGGTGGCGAGCGCGACAAAGGGGGCGGCGAATGGGCGCATCGGCCGATTCCTCGATGGGAGTAAACACAAGTACGAGCGCGTCCGCAGCACGGATGCGCAGGATGCGTCAGGGCGTTCCTGATCGAATGTAGGAGGTGGAGGCCTGCGCCGATGATGTTGGGGGCACCGAACGCTGCTGAGGCTCAGAAAGCGGGGGCGTGCAGGCCGCCAGCCGTTTAGCTGCTTGCGCGCAGCGCGATGCAATCCACCGGGCAGGCCGGCAGGCAGAGCTCGCAGCCGGTGCACAGCGGTGCGATCACCGTGTGCATGTGCTTGGCGCCGCCAACGATGGCATCCACCGGGCAGGCCTGGATGCATTTGGTGCAACCGATGCAGTCGGCTTCCACGATCCAGGCCACTTGCGGCAGTGTGTGCGTACCGCGGGTGCGGTCGTAGGGGCGTGCAGGAAGCTGCAGTGCATGCGCCAGCGCACGTGCACCGGCGTCGCCACCGGGTGGGCAATGATCGACGTCGGCGTGTCCCTCTGCCATCGCTTGCGCATATGGGCGACAGCCGTCGTAACCGCACTGGCCGCATTGGGTCTGCGGCAGCAGGCGGTCGAGGCGTTCGACCAATTCGGGCGTGGCAGCGGGGGTTGCACTGTGCATGTCAGTGCAACAGCTTGCCGCGATACCAGCGCTGCTGCGCCAGCGCCAGCAGCGGTTTGTCTTCGCGACTATCGCTATAGGCATGCACGCAGTCGTACTGCGACAGGTCGTAGCGCATGCGGATCTGCGCTGCCTTGTGCGGCCCGCAATCGCCATCGGCATAGCGGCCGCTCAACACGCCGGCAGTGTGCTCCAGCCGATTGCAGATCAGCGACAGACCATGTTGCGTGCACCACGGCTGCAGATACAGATCCAGCGACGCTGACACCAGCACCACTTCATGCCCTTGCGCCTGGTGCCAGTCAATGCGCTGCATCATCCCTGTGCGCAACATGCTGGGCAGATCGTTGCGTGCATACGCCGCGCCGTGCATAGTCATTTCTTCCAGCGAGCGAGTGCTGAAGACTAGGCGCGTGACGCGTGCGCGCAAGGCCTGCGCGGAGACCAAGCTGACCCGATAGCCCAACACCCACGGACCCGCCCACCATTTCGCCGCAGCCAGCTGCGCCGGCGTTGCCACCTTGCGCAGGAAGCGCGTGTAGGTGTCGCAGGTCGTGATGGAGTGATCGAAATCGAACAGGGCGAGGTGCATGGGGCGGAGATTGGGGGAGTTGGGATTGGGGATTCGTTAAAGGCGCGGTGTTTTTTCCTTTTCCCACCGCACCTGGAGATTGGTCCCTTTATGGCGTGAAGGTGCCTCGAAGGGGCGGATGAAGTCACCGGAGAAGCATTTTTGAAAGTTCGCGATAGTCAAACCTCGCTTACCAATCAGATCTGGTTTCTACGAAGTCCAAATCCCAGCCGCTTAATCCCGCTTCACCGAACCGGCATCCCCGGCTGCGCACCGCCATCTGCATCCAGCAGCGCCAACGCGCCGCCGTCAAAGCCCGCCGACAGGATCATGCCTTCGCTGATGCCGAAGCGCATCTTGCGCGGGGCCAGATTGGCGATGAATACCACGCTGCGGCCGACCAGGGTTTCCGGTTCGCCGTAGCTGGCGCGGATGCCCGAGAAGATCTGGCGCTTGCCCAGTTCGCCGGCGTCCAGTTCGAAGCGCAGCAGCTTGTCCGAGCCTTCCACGCACTCGCACACCAGCACCTTGCCGATGCGCAGATCGAGCTTGGCGAAATCGTCGATGCCAATAAGACCTGGATTCGAGACGGAGGCGGGGGGATTGGCCGGCGTAGCCGCTTTTGCATCGGTTTTGGTCACCTTTGCAGCGCTGACGGTGGCCGCAGCCGGTGCTGCGGGCGCGGAGAGAGTGTCTTTTGAAGCGTCGGTCATGGCGTCGATCAGTTTGGGGTCGATACGAGTGAACAGGGCGGTGTAGGTCTCGATCTCTATGCTCTGGAAGCGTGGGTAGTCACCGATTCTTTCAAATGGGATGGCTTCGTCACCCATTGTGAGAAATCGAAGAGCGAGTGCCGCTGTCTCGGGAAGGATGGGTTGGAGTGCGATTGTGATATCTCTAAACATCGTCAAGGCTGCATACAGAACAATGCCTAATTCTTCCGAGCGGCTTGGATCTTTAGCCAGGTTCCAAGGCGCTGCTCTGGCGATAAATTCGTTTGCACTGTCTGCAGCAGCCATCAATTCCCGGCATACGCGGCCAAAGTCATTGCGTTCGTAGTGTTCGGTGGCCCTCTTTGCCTGATTCGAAACAGAGACGAACGTAAAAATTGCGTCAGATTCGATATCGGCTGGTTCGACCTTCGATTGCCAGTCAGGACTGGAAGCGCTCACAAATGTGGCGATTCGATCCTGTTGTAATTGAGAAGTCCGAAGCCGGCCGTGGAAAGCTTTGTTGGCTATGCCGGCGCAGCGGCTGGCCAAATTGACGAACTTGCCGACCAGATCCGCGTTCACCCGCGTGACGAAGTCGCCCAGGTTGAGGTCCAGATCGTCCACGCCGCCGGAGGACTTGGCCGCGAAGTAATAGCGCAGCGCTTCCGGCTCCAGGCCCACGTCCAGGAAGGTCCGCGCCATCACGAAGGTGCCGCGCGACTTGGACATCTTGGCGCCGTCCACCATCAGATAGCCGTTGACGTGCAGACGGGTCGGCGCGCGATGGCCGGTGCCGTGCAGCACCGCCGGCCAGAACAGGCCGTGGAAATTGACGATGTCCTTGCCGATGAAGTGATGCAGCTCGGTCTGGGCGCCGGCGACCAGATGCGCTTCGAAATCCTCGCCCATCTGCGCGCACAGCGTCTTGAAGCTGCACAGGTAGCCGATCGGCGCGTCCAGCCACACGTAGAAATACTTGCCCGGCTGGCCGGGGATCTGGAAGCCGAAATACGGCGCATCGCGCGAGATGTCCCACGCGCGCAGGCCGCCTTCGGTGTCCAGCCATTCCTTGAGCTTGGCCTTGACGCCGGGCAGTGCCACATCGCCGGCCAGCCACTCGCGCAGAAAGCCGTCGAAATGGCCCACTTCGAAGAAGAAATGCTCCGAATCGCGTAGTTCGGGCGTGGCGCCGGAGATCACCGATTTGGGCTCTTTCAGCTCGGTTGGCGCATAGGTGGCGCCGCAGACTTCGCAGTTGTCGCCGTATTGGTCGGCGCTACCGCAATTGGGGCAGATGCCCTTGATGTAGCGATCCGGCAGGAACATGCCCTTGGCCGGGTCGTAGAACTGCGCTACCGAGCGACGGCTGATGTGACCGGCGGCTTCGAGCTTGGTGTAGAAGGCTTCGGTGAGCGCGCGATTGACCGGCGAATTGGTCGAATCGTAATGATTGAAGGTCACCCCGAACGCGGCGAAATCGCGCTCATGGCTGGCCTGGATGTTGGCGATGAAGGCTTCCGGGGTCACGCCGGCCTTTTCGGCGGCGAGCATGATTGGCGTGCCATGGGTGTCGTCGGCGCAGACGAACCAGGTCTTGTCGCCGCGCAAGCGGCGCGCGCGCACCCAGATGTCGGCCTGGATATAGCCGACCAGATGGCCGAGATGCAGCGGGCCGTTGGCGTAGGGCAGGGCGGTGGTGACGAGTGCGGTGCGGGTCATGGCAGACGTAATGCGGGAGACACGTGAGTATCGCACGGCTGCGCACGGGGCCATGCCGGCGCCTCATGCGCCTAAGCGGCAGTCCCGACCACCAGCGCCCCAGGCGACATGCCTGGGGCGCTGGTCCTTCCGGCTGCTAGAAGCGATGATTCATGGTGAACATGTAGCGCCGGCCCAGGCCGTCATAAACGTTGGGGAAGGCGACCAGCTTGTCGGTCACATTCAGCGCCGCCAGATTGATGCTGGTGTGCGCATCGAAGGCGTAGCCCACGTTGGCGTCGTAGGACGTATAGCTGGGGATGCCCAGGGGGGCACGGGTTTCGACGGTATCGTTGAGGTCATACACCGCGCTGCTGGTGTAATTGGCACTGAGGCCGAGATTCCAGTGCGTACTGATATAACGCGCGTTCCATTGGAACTGACGCTTGGAGGTATTGATCTCGCCAACCGATTCGTCCGGCGGGATCCCGGGCGCTGCAGCACTGTTCAGTGTCTTGGGGGAATAGCCGTAGAAACTCAAATCGACGATTCCCTTACCCCAGTTCACGTCGGCCAGATCGAAGCGATAGTTCACCTCGGCGGTCCAGCCGCGGAAATTGGTATAGGGGCCATTGGTGTACTCGGTCCGGATACTGTTGGCGACACCGGTCTGCGGATTGCGGGTGATCAGGCTGCAGAAGTTGTTCGCGTTGGGCACGTCATTGACATTGAAGGTGTCGCTGTCGAAGCAGCCTGAGGTGATGTCTTCTGCTGACAGGGTGGTGATCGAGTTGGTGATCTGGATGTCGTACCAGTCTGCCGCGATCCGCAGACCCTTGACCCACTCCGGCTGCAGCACGATGCCGGCGGTCCACGATTCTGCTTGCTCGTTCTGCAGACGTGCGTTGCCGCTCACTGAGCCGAGCTGGCTGCTCGGTGCCTCCTCGAACGAGGCAGGATCGGAATCAGTGTAGTAATCGAAGAAGGCCTGGCAGTTGCGCGCACGCACGCCCGGGCGAGGACCGCTGCCAATCTGTGCAGCGCTGCAGGGCTCGGGAATGAAATAAGGGCACCTCGAACAACCAAGTCGTAGCCGTGGTGACACGCACTGGATGATGACCATACCTTCAAAAAATCAGCGAT
>NZ_MDEJ01000019.1 GCF_002940065.1 Xanthomonas populi | reverse complement strand
CACGATGCGCGCACTTGTTTCTACACGATCCGGGTGCAACCAGCTGATCTATCTCGGGAAAACGTGGGGAAACCTCAGGTGCTGCATGGGATTTCGCGCCTGCCCGAAGGCGGCACGCTGTACCTGTCGCTGCGTCAGCGCGGCAGCCAGTTGCAGATCCGCATCGTCAATCCGGCCCCGCAGCCGGGTACTCAATTGCCGCTGCTCGCCGGCGCCGGACACGCCCAAGCCAGCATCTCGCACCGCTTGGCATTTCAGTTCGGTGCCGGGGCCCGGATGGCGGCCAGCTGGGCTGAAGGCTACTATGCCTGTGAGATCACATTGCCGCTGCCGTGAAGGGGAACGTCACTGCAGCGAGGGGGAGTCCATGACGGCCACGCAAGTGCGGGTGCTGATCGCCGATGACGAGCCACTGGCGCGCGCGCGCCTGCGCCTGTTGCTGGGCGAACATCCGCACGTCGACGTGATTGGCGAGGCCGAAAACGGCCAGCAGGTGCTGCAGCAATGCCAACACCTGCATCCGGACCTGGTGCTGCTGGACATCGCCATGCCCGGCGTCGACGGCCTGGAAACCGCACGGCTGCTGCGCCAAAGCCAGCCCCGACCGGCGGTGGTGTTCTGCACCGCCTACGACCAGCACGCGCTCTCGGCCTTCGACGCGGCCGCACTGGATTACCTGATGAAACCGGTGCGCCCGGAACGGCTGGCCGCCGCACTAGACAAGGTGGCCACCTTTCTGGCCGGGCGTGCGCCCAGCGCCACGCCGCCGCCATTGCGCACGCATCTGTGCGCACGTCTGCGCGGCAGCCTGCGGCTGATCGCCATCCAGGACATCCGTTACCTGCAGGCCGAAGAAAAGTACGTCATCGTCCACCACACCCGTGGCGAGGACCTGATCGAAGAGTCGCTCAAATCGCTGGAAGATGAATTCGCCGACCGTCTGGTGCGCATCCACCGCAACTGCTTGGTCGCGCGCGCCGAGCTGGTGGAACTGCGCCGTAGCGGCGATGGACAGGTGCACGCGGTGCTGCGCAACGTGCTGCAAACCCTGGAAGTGAGCCGCCGCTGCGTGGCCAGCCTGCGCGAGCAACTGCGCTAGGTAGGCGTTATGCGTCCGGTCCGTGATAATGGCCGGATGACCACGCTCCGCATCGCCACCCGCAAGAGCCCGCTCGCCCTTTGGCAGAGCGAACACGTCGCCGCCGCGCTGCGCCAGCACCATCCCGGGCTGGAGGTCGTGCTGGTGCCGATGAGCACCCGTGGCGACGAGGTGCTGGACCGCTCGCTGGCCGCGATCGGCGGCAAGGGCCTGTTCCTCAAGGAACTGGAGCTGGCGATGCTGCGCGGCGAGGCCGATTGCGCAGTGCATTCGCTCAAGGACGTGCCGATGGAACTGGACCCCCCATTCGTGCTGCCGGCGATTCTGGAGCGCGGCGATGCGGCCGATGCGCTGGTCTCCAATCTCTACGCCACCTTGCAGGCGCTGCCGCTGGGCGCACGCGTGGGCACCTCTTCGCTGCGTCGCCAGGCGCAGTTACGCGCCGCGCGCCCTGATCTGGAACTGATCGACCTGCGCGGCAACGTCAACACCCGCCTGGCCAAGCTCGACAATGGTGGCTATGACGCCATCGTGCTGGCCTGCGCCGGTTTGCAGCGGCTGGGTTTCGCTGCGCGCATCACCGAGCGACTGGACGTACCGGAGTGGTTGCCTGCACCTGCACAAGGCGCAGTGGCGGTGGAATGCCGTGGCGACGATGCGCACATTCATGACCTGCTGGCGGTGCTGGATGCCGGCCGCACACGCGCCTGCGTGGAAGCCGAGCGGGCGATGAATCGCGCTCTGCACGGCAGCTGCCATGTGCCGGTGGCTGCCTTCGCGCGCTGGGAAGGCGAAGGATTGTTCCTGCAGGGCATGGTCGGCAGCGCCAGCGACGGACGCCTGATCCACGCCGAGGCGCACGGCAGCGCCGAGGACACCGAAGCACTCGGCCGCTTGGTCGCGCAAGGTCTGTTCGACAAGGGCGCCGGGCAGTTGTTGGCAGAGCTGTAACCACAGCGCGTCAAGCGTGCGAACGGCGCAAAGGCCTAAGTGAGCTGCACGCGCATGCATGATTGGAATGCGCGCGTGCGGCGCGATGAAGCGCTTTGATCAAGCCTCACCGCGCCGCAGTATCCTGCAGGTGCGTATCGATCCGGTAGCCAGCGCCGGCTGCGCGTTTCTTTTGCAGTCGCGCTTATTTGAACGTATAGACCAGGTTGACCGTGGTCAGCGTGTCGGTCTTCTTGTCGCCTTCGCTGACCTCGCTGTTGTGGCGCATCTGCCACGCGGCCTTGAGCGCGAAGTGCGAGTTCATGCTGACCTGCACGCCGAAATCGTTCTGCGCATAGGTGTTGTATTCGCCCGATTCCACCAGCAGCGTGTTGATCAGGTCGGTGTTGTCGGTGACGGTGTATTTGAGGTCGAACAGGCCGCGCCCGATCAGGCCGGTCTCATTGCGATCTTCGTCGCTGTTGTGCGCGCGGCGGATACCTGGCCCCACCTGCGCATCCAGATAGAAACGGTTGGCGTTGATCAGGCGCGTGCCGTAACCGATACCGAAGGTGGCTAGGCGGTCATAGGTGGCGAAGTCATCCATTTCGTAGCGACCGGTGGCGGTCAGCTGGCGGTGTTCGCCCAGCTGCAACGCACTGCCCACGCTGCCGGTGTAACGCTCGGCGGTGGTCTGGCGTTCGCGTTCTGTGCTGCCGTCGTCATTGGTATTGGTGTACTCCGAGCTCGACCGCAGCGCGGTGGCATCCAGGCTGTGGATCCAGTCGCCATCGGTATAGCGCAACCGGACACGGCCGTTGAGGCTGTCGGTGGTGCTGTTGCCGTGGGCGGCGGCATAGCCGAGCTCGCCGCTGCTACCGCTCCAAGGTGAGGGCATCAGCGCCGCAGCCGGATCCACCGGCACCGGTGCGACTGCCTGGGCCCAGACGATGGGCGTGATCAACAACAGCGGCAGCAGGGCAGACAACAGGGCACGGCGGGGCATGGGCAGCTCGTTCTGGAGGAGTAGGGTTTATGGGTGTAAGCGGTTTCATGATAACGGACTGGGCGTCTGCGTCATGGCCGGGTGAGCGCCGCGCTTCATTGGCGGTTCGGTCGATGGCCTTAGATGGCGGTCGATTGGGCTGATCGGGCTGATCGGGCGCGCCATGATCAAGCGTGACACTTCCGCCAGTGTCACTTAAGAGCGATACGGCACCGCAGCGGGGCAGGCCAGGCGCGGGTCTGCGCATGCGGACGGCCTGCCATCGTGGGTTCCGCCCATCCACGCTCACCCTGCCGCGCAAAGACTCGGACATAATCGACGCATGGACCGCTACGAACGCATCAACTCCCTGCATCGCTTGCTCAAGTCGGCACGCTACCCGGTCACGGTGGCGCGGCTGCAGGATGAGCTGAGCTGTTCCCGCGCAACCGTGTATCGTGATCTGGCGTTTCTGCGCGATGCGCTGATGGCGCCGGTGGAAGGCGACGGCGAGTCGGGCTTTCGGTATCTGTCCGGCGAAAGCGACCGCTTCGAGTTGCCCGGCCTGTGGTTGAGCTCGGAAGAGTTGCACGCCCTGCTGGCCTCGCAGCAATTGCTCGCGCGCACCGGCGGCGGGGTGTTGTCGTCGATGCTGGCGCCGCTGCAGCAACGGATCGAAGGGTTGCTGGCCGCCCAGGCCGGTGTGTCGCAATGGCCGGTGGACCGGGTGCGGGTGATTCCGCATCGCGGCCGCAAGCTGGACGAAGCCAGCTTCCGCACCGTGGCTTCGGGCGTGTTGGAGCGCAAGCAATTGAGCTTCGATTACCGGGCGCGTTCAACCGACGAATCGACCAAGCGCATCGTCTCCCCGCAGCGCATCACCCATTACCGCGACAACTGGTATCTGGACGCTTGGGATCACGGCCGCGATGGCGTGCGCAGTTTTGCAGTGGACCGCATCAATCACGCGCGCCTGCTCGAAACCGTGCCGCGCGATGTGCCAGACAGCGAATTGGACGCGCAATTGGCGGCCAGCTACGGCATTTTTTCGGGTGCGCCCAAGGGCTGGGCCACGATCGCCTTCAGTGCCAAGGCCGCGCGCTGGGTCGCCGACGAGCACTGGCATTCCAAGCAGCAGGGGCGCTTTCTGCCCGACGGCCGGTACGAGCTCAAACTGCCGTACAGCAACTCACGCGAATTGCTGATGGACGTGCTGCATTACGGCTCGGATGCAGAAATTGTCGAACCGGTGTCGCTGCGCGAGCAGGCCAAGGCGTTGTTGTCGCTGGCGCTGAGCAATTACGACTGAGCGTGGCTGGGCGGTGGCTAACTTGTAGCGAGCCGGCGTGCAACAAGCGCGTGCGCGCAGTGCCACGCGCCTCTCTTGCGCAGCGCTTGGCACTGCGGCCAGAGCCTGTATCGGCTGTTGGCTGCGCACCGCCTTATGCAACCGCGCCAGGCGCGGGCTGATGCTCTAGAAATCACAACGCTGACGACGACGCATTGCATCTGATCTTCCTTCGACCGGCGCATCTGATTAGCTGACGTCTTAACAGCCGAATCTTGCCAGGCAACCGATCGACACGCCAACGTCAGCGCTTGTTCGGTACTTCAAAGCCCAAGCGGTCAACTTGATCGCGAAGCTGCGGCACGCGCTTGAGTTTGTCGGTATAGATCGAATAATCGTCGCGCATCTTGTCGACCAGCTTGCGGTACTGATCGCGGCTCATGTCCGGCTTGCGCGCGAAGATCCAGGCCAGATCGCGCCCGGGGTAGGAGATCAGCATCCAGGAACCATCCGGTGCGATTTCCAGAATGCGCTGCTTGGCTGGGATGACCCTGTAGAACCACACCCGCCAATCGCGGTTGCCGCTCTCCGCATCCACCGACGCGCGTGCGCTGACTTCTTTTTCCGGCTCGCCAAAACCATCGCGATACAGATAGCGCACCACCACCTTACCGTCTTCGACCAGGGTGTACTCGTCGCGGCTGGTGACATGGCCGCGTTCCACCGGATTGGGCATGCGCGCAATCACGTACCAAGTGCCCATGATCTTGGACAGATCGACCGCCGGTTCATCGGCAGACGTGTCCTTGGCGGATGCCACGGGCAAGCCGAGGATGAACAGAAAAGCGAGGGCGATCGTAACGGTCAGGCGCATCGCAACATCACAAAAAGGGCGGTTGAAGCAGTGCACTATCGCATGAAGGGGGCAAAGTTCGCGTCAATGATCGGTTCTGGCGTCGGTGGCCGCATTTTGCTCGCAGGGCCGATGGGCATTGCGATCAGGGTACCGGTGTGCGCTTGGCGCAGCTAACGTCTGCTGTGCCAGCAATGTGGGTGGCTTGAAGGGTGATCGAGCGGAGTCTGGCCTCGGCATGACCAGCCGGGAGGGGCAGCGCAGAAGAGGCCTGTGCGGGCACTGGCTTGTGGGGGGATGCGGTGGCCGCAGCTGCCTGGACATGTTGGCGGCGATCGCATCCGCATCGACCGCGCCACGGCCAGGTCGCAGTCGGTGAGATGGGCGCAGGCAATCCTGCCGGCTTATTGTGATCCTTCCTGCCACGGAGTGCCGCCATGTCGCATCGTTATCCCCTTCGTTCCGAACGTCCCGACCCGGCCGTGCTGCGCCCAGTCCGGCAGATCGCCCTGGCCGGGCTGGCCCTGGTGCTGGTGTGGCCGGCCGCGCGCGGCCACAGCGAGTGGATCGGCTGGCTGCCGCTGTGGCTGGTCGGTATGCCGATGCTGGCGTGGTGGAGCCTGCACCGGTTCGCGTTGCCGACTCTGGTGCGGCCCGGTGCGCGACGCGCTGCGCCACGTCGGCGCGGGCCGCAGGCGCAACGCCGGCGCAGTACTTCACGTGTGGCGACACAGGTGCGCGCGGCCTGACCTTCGGCAGGGCCGGGCGGGCGGAGGGCTGTGCTACGGTCCGGCCGTCCGCTCGTTCTCTCGGAAAATTCATGTCCAAGTTCGCCTCGATCTGCCTGGTTGCCGGCCTGATCACCGCTGGCGCCGTCTCTGCAGAGGAAACCGCCGTGCCCAACGATCCCTACACCTGGCTGGAAGATGTCACCGGCGCCAAGTCGCTGGAGTGGGTGAAGGCGCAAAACGCCAAGACCGAAGTGCGGCTGGCCGCCACCCCGGCGTTCACGCAGATGGAAACCAGCATCCGTGAGGTGCTGGATTCGGACGCGAAGATTCCCGGCGTCCAGAAGATCGGCCCGTATTACTACAACTTCTGGAAGGACAAGCAGCACGAGCGCGGGCTGTGGCGGCGCACCACGCTGGACGAGTACCGCAAGCCGGCGCCCCAGTGGGAAACCGTGCTGGACCTGGATGCGCTCAACAAGGCCGAAGGCGAGAACTGGGTCTGGCACGGCGCCGATTGCCTGCGCCCGGATTACCAACGCTGCCTGATCTCGCTGTCGCGCGGCGGCGCAGATGCCGATGTCACGCGCGAATTCGATCTGGCCGGCAAGCAGTGGGTCAAGGACGGTTTCTTCCGTCCGGAAGCCAAGGGTGGCCTGGGCTGGATCGACAAGGACACCGTTTACGTCTTTACCGATTTCGGCCCCGGCGCACTGACCAGCTCCGGCTACCCGCGCATCGCCAAGCAGTGGAAGCGCGGCACCGCGCTGAGCGCCGCCACGGTGGTGTACGAAGGCAAGCCGACCGATATGTACATCGCCGCCATGCACGATGACACGCCCGGATTCGAGCGCGATTTCGTCAGCCGCGCGCTGGCCTTCTACAACGACGAGATGTATCTCAAGGGCGCCGACGGCAAGCTGGTCAAGGTGGATGCGCCAAATTCGGCCAGCAAGTCGGTCAAGCGGCAATGGCTGACCCTGGAACTGCGCGAACCGTGGACGGTGGGCGGCAAGACCTACAAGGCCGGCTCGCTGCTGGCGACGCGCTTTGACGACTTCATGGCGGGCAAGCGCAACTTCGATGTGCTGTTCGAGCCCACCGACACCACCTCGCTGGCCGGCATCGCCTGGACCAAGTCGCACCTGGTGTTGAATGTGCTGGAAGACGTCAAGAACCGTCTGAGCGTGATCACCCCCTCGCAGGATGGCTGGAAGAAGAGCGCCTTCGTCGGTGCGCCGGCATTCGGCACCGTGGATGTCAGCGCGGTGGACAGCGATGACAGCGACGCGCTGTGGTTGACCGTCACCGATTATCTGAACCCCCACCACGTTGTCGTGGGGGGAGGTGGGCACCGCGCCGCAGCCGCTCAAGACCATGCCGGCGTTCTTCGATGCCGGCAAGGACAGCATCGAGCAGCACTTCGCTACCAGCAAGGACGGCACCCGCGTGCCGTATTTCCTGGTGCGCCCGAAGGCGTTGAAACTCGATGGCAGTGCGCCGACGTTGCTGTATGGCTATGGCGGCTTCGAGATTTCGATGACGCCGAATTATTCCGGCTCGATGGGCCGCGCCTGGCTGGAAAAGGGTGGCGTCTACGTGGTGGCCAACATCCGCGGCGGCGGCGAATACGGCCCGCGCTGGCACCAGGCCGCGCTCAAGCAGAATCGCCACAAGGCCTACGAAGACATGGCTGCAGTGGCCAAGGATCTGGTCGCGCGCAAGATCACCTCGACCAAGCATCTTGGCGTGCAGGGCGGCAGCAACGGCGGCCTGATGACCGGCAACATGCTGACCCAGTATCCGGAACTGTTCGGTGCGGTGGTGGTGCAGGTGCCGCTGCTGGACATGAAGCGCTACAGCCACCTGCTGGCTGGCGCCTCGTGGATGGCCGAATACGGCAACCCGGATACCGACGACTGGAAGTTCATCCAGACCTTCTCGCCGTATCATCTGTTCGACCCGAAGAAGACCTACCCACCGGTGATCTTCCTCACCTCCACGCGCGACGACCGCGTGCACCCGGGCCACGCGCGCAAGATGGCCGCCAAGATGATCGAGGCCGGCAAGGACGTGACCTACTACGAGAATATCGAAGGCGGCCACGGCGGTGCGGCCAACAATGCGCAGGCGGCGCACATGGCGGCGTTGGCCTACAGCTTCCTGTGGGAGCGATTGACCGATTGATTGCTTCAGTTTCGGTTAGCCGGCTGGCTTTGGCTTTGCCCATGCCCAGTCCGGCAACGACTGAATAATTTAGTGCGGCGCAAAACGGGTTGAATTTTAATTTCAATGGGTGTATCAAGAAATATCGGGTGTCCGGATGTATGGCGTCCCGAACTGGAAACTCCCAAAGGGAGTGTTGCGATATACATTTTGATAATAGGAGATATTATGAAAATTATGAAAATTGCAGCGATGGGTATGATTTATTGCGTAGTATCCGGTGTTAGCGCTCAAGATGGAGGGGGGGGCTAATGAGACTATAAGGGCGGCGCTGGACCAGCGACTAATGGATCAGGAGGTTGCTCCGATTCGCTCTCAAGCGGAATTACAAGAATATTTACGGGTTCTGCCTGCTCGATCACCTTTGAAATTTTTGTCTCCTGTGGCGAGAGAAAAGTTTTTAAACAGCCTAGTCTTTTCGCGAAATGGCCTTGCGAGCTATTCGTACAAGGATTTGGCGATCGAGTTGACGGCGCTTGAGGCATATAAAGTTCTGGCGCTGTTTGGTCAGCAGGCAACAGTCACACTCATTCCTGGATTGAGGCAGCCCGATGGGTTTAGCAAGACGATCATGTCTTCTGCAGGTTCCCGTGCATTTGCAAGTCCAGGCGATGGGAGATGCAGCCCGGAAGCGAGCAGTAAAGCGGATTACCCTGACCATGCTTGCGTAGCCAGGGCTACCTGTGTGGAAGCTCTCGGGAAAATTTGTGTTGGCGCCAACTGCTAGTCAGTTCTAGCGCTGGCGTTCGCCAGGCCGCATCGATACATTATGATTGGGGCATGGCGTTTTTTGCCGATGTGGAGAGATGCAAAAGGTGAGGGCGGCTTCCCTTTCTGATTCAGGCCATTGGAGGCTGATGTCATGTCGATTGGTCAGTACCGGTTCCGCTGGGTTCTCGCCCCGGTGTTTCTGCTGGTTACGTGGGTGTGCCGGGCGCAGGGTCCTGCGGAGCCGCTGAATGATGCTTACCGCCGCTTGGTTGAGCTCGATGATGCGACTCTGAGCCTTCCCCGTAACGAACGCCTGCAACGTCTGGCGGATGCTTACGACACTGGTTTTGCGCCTGCGGTCAACGCGTCGCACTTGATTGACGTCTCTGCGGAGGACCTGGAGATACTTTCGCAGGCGAGCCAGCGCCTTGCCTACTACACCAAAGACGAACGCTATTTGCATGACATGATCAAGGTCATGGACGCATACGGCTCATCCGCAGGGCCCGATGCAGTGAAGCGCTACCACCAGACGCTTCTACAGTTCCGCCGCTTCGCTGAGGCAAAGCGACTGGCACTGCATCATCCCGACTTGGCGTTTGAGCCAGTACCCGATGTAGTAAGGGCGGCGTCCGCTGTTCGGCCGAATGCCTATGCCATCGATCAGGACAAGAGGCGGCTGCGCGAAATCCAGGTGCCGTTGCGCGGAGACACACTGGTCGTGGTCGTCCTTCCGCACTGCAGGTTTTCAGTGAGAGCCATGGACGATCTGAGGCATCATCCGCTCTTGCGTGGCGTCACCCTTGTATGGTTGGCGCCTGTTGGGCTGCGTCTTGATTACGAGTTATTTGAAACTTGGAATAAGACGCATACGGATCAATCCATCGTACTGGCACGCCACACTGCGGATTGGTCAATGATCGACAGTTGGGGTACGCCGACCTTTTATCTGATACATGACGGAAAGGTGGTTGCCAATTTCTCAGGCTGGCCGCAGGAGGGAAACTGGACGCAATTGCAGGTGCTGCTTGCCAAACGGTCCGAGGGGCGCATCGAGTCGGCGGCTACGGCAGACAGTGACGTGGGCCAAAGCACGCCAGTAAAGTAGGCACGCAGGCCGCACTGTCAGATGGATGGCGTGAGCGCGTCTGGTACCTCTGTTCCGATGTGCCGCAACCCACGCGCAATGCGCTCAACCGCCTGTCCCAGCCGCGGCAGGCTCTGCGTATACGCGATGCGGACATGCTGGTTGGCGCGGTGGTGGCCGAAGTCGATGCCTGGGGTGAAGGCGACATGTTCGGTTTCCAGGAAGTGGGCGCAGAAGGCCTTGGCATCGCCGGAGAATGCGCTGATATCGGCGTACAGATAAAACGCGCCTTGCGGTTCGACGTCGATTTTGAAGCCTAATGCGCGCAAGGCCGGCAGTAAATAATCGCGACGTTGTTGAAACTCGGCACGGCGGGCTTCGAAGATGACCATGCTTTCTGGCGTGAAACAGGCCAGTGCAGCGCGCTGGGCGATCGTGGAGGCGCTGATGTAAAGATTCTGCGCGAGTTTCTCCAATTCAGGCACCGCCTTGGGTGGAGCGATCAGCCAGCCCAGCCGCCAACCGGTCATGCCGAAATACTTGGAAAAACTGTTCAACACGAAGGCGCCATCGTCCACTTCCAGCACGCTGTGCGCGTCCAGCCCATAGGTCAGGCCGTGGTAGATCTCATCCACCACCAGATGACCGCCACGAGCCCGCAACGCCTGCGACAACGCGGCCAGTTGCGCGCGCGACAGCACACTGCCGGTGGGATTGGCCGGCGAGGCGACCAGTGCACCGACGCTGTCGGCATTCCAGCAGGCGTCGACCAGGCCTGGCGTCAGTTGGTAATCGGTATCCGCGCCAACCGGCACCAGCTGCGCGGCGCCTTCGACCAGACGCAGAAAGTGCCGGTTGCACGGATAGCCGGGGTCGGCGAGCAGCCAGTGTTTGTTCGGGTCGACCAGCAGGCTGCTGGCCAGCAGCAGCGCGCCGGAACCGCCAGGCGTAACCAGGATCCGTTCCGGATCGATATCGCACCCGTAGCGCTGCGCATAGAAACCGGCGATGGCTATGCGCAGTGCGGGAAGGCCGCGTGCGGCGGTGTAGCGGGTGTGCCCGGCGGCCAATGCAGCCTGTCCCGCGGCAACGATCGGTGCAGCGGTGGTGAAATCCGGCTCGCCGATTTCCAGGTGGATCACATCGTGGCCGGCCTGTTCGAGCGCGTTGGCGCGCGCCAGGAGCGACATCACATGGAACGGCGCGATGTCCTGGCTGCGACGGCTATACCCGGAGGAGTGCGGAGGCGTGGTATCCATCGGCAGGATGGTAGACCAGCCAGTGCACAGGTTTTGTTACCGCGCGGCAAAGATCACCGCGTGTTCGTGCACGTGCGAAACCATGGATGCCTGTGGGGACCAGGTGCGTGCTGGTCGAATGCGCGCAGTCCTTGCGCGCAGACACGCACGGCATCGGCATCGGGCGGTCGCTGCCCGCTCTGCCGCACGGCCACACACGATCATCCGGACCTGGGCCATAGGCCATGAGACATCGCCACTTCTCCGTTCCACGCGGTACCAATCTCCTGGCACATGACGCTGCGCGCCGGTCTCTTCTACACTCGGGCGCTGGGATGGCATTGCGTTCATCCAATGGCCCCCAATCTGATGAAGCCTGTCCTGACTCTTGTTGATCGCCAGCCTGATGACCACCTCTGCTCCTTCCGCCTTTGCAGCTCTCCCGTCGCCGCCGGACGTGGCCAAGCATCCGCATGTAGTCAAGACCCCGTTCGGTGCCACCCGCAACGACGACTACTACTGGTTGCGCGACGATAAGCGGCAAGACAAGGCGATGCTCGCCTATCTCACTGCCGAGAACGCCTACACCGACGCGTTGATGGCGCCGCTGAAGCCGCTGGAAGACACGCTGTATACCGAAATTGTCGGGCGCATCAAGCAGGACGACGCCAGCGTGCCGTATCGCGCACGTGGCTACTGGTACTACACTCGTTTCGAAGCCGGCAAGGATTACCCAATCCAGGCGCGCCGCAAGGGCAGCATGGAGGCGCCCGAACAAATTTTGCTGGACGTCAATCAGCTGGCCGAAGGCAAAGGCTATTTCAGTGTCGGCGATGCGGAAGTCAGTCAGGACAATCGCATCCTGGCCTGGGCCGACGACGCCGTGGGTCGTCGCCAGTACACGATTCGTTTCAAGAATCTGGACACCGGCGAGATCTACCCCGACACCGTGGAAGGCGTCGCGGCGAACGTGGTCTGGGCCGACGACAACAAGACCCTGTTCTATATCGAAAACGACCCGGAAACACTGCTCACGGTGCGCGTGAAGAAGCACGTGCTGGGCACGCCCTCCAAGAACGACGTGCTGGTCTATGAAGAGAAGGACGACAGCTTTTACATGGGCATCGGCCGTACCCGTGACGACAAGTACATCGTCATCGGCGTGGAAAGCACGGTGTCGTCCGAATCGCGCTACGCACCGGCCGACAAGCCCGAGCGCTTCACGGTGCTGGCCAAGCGCCAACACGATGTCGAATATCACCCCGAGCATTTCGATGGTCGTTGGGTGATCCGCACCAATGCCGATGGCGCCAAGAACTTCAAGCTGGTGACCGCGCCCACGGACGCGGCCACGCGCAAGCAGTGGACCGATTGGGTGGCGCACGACGACGCGGTCTATATCGAAAATTTCCAGTTGTTCGATGGGTTTACCGCGATCGAAGAGCGCTCCGGTGGGCTGGAACGCGTGCGACTTAAATTCAACAGTCCGCACATGGATGTGCGGGCTCTTGCAGGTGGGGCTCAATACGTCAAGGCAGATGAGCCGGCGTATTCAATGGGCCTGGCGATCAATTCCGAGCCTGACACCGCGTGGCTGCGTTACAGCTATACCTCGCTGACCACACCGGCAACGACCTACGAACTCAATACGCAGACCGGCGAGCGCAAGTTGCTCAAGCAGCAGCCGGTGATCGGCTACAACGCCAGCAGGTACGCTACCGAGCGCGTGTGGGTGACCGCGCGCGATGGCGTCAAGGTGCCGGTGTCGCTGGTCTACAAGCAGGGCTTCAAGAAGGACGGCACTGCCGCGTTGTTCCAGTACGCCTATGGTAGCTACGGTGCCTCGATGGACCCGGCGTTCAACCTGCCGGCAATCAGTCTGGTGGACCGTGGCGTGGTGTATGCCATCGCGCACATCCGCGGCGGCCAGGAAATGGGCCGCCAGTGGTACGACGACGGCAAATTGCTGCACAAGAAGAACACGTTCACCGACTTTATCGATGTCACCCGCGGGCTGGTTGCGCAGGGCTACGCAGCCAAGGATCGCGTCGCCGCGTCTGGCGGTAGTGCGGGTGGCCTGTTGATGGGCGCGGTGGCGAACATGGCCCCGCAGGATTACCGCGTGATGGTCGCGCAGGTGCCGTTCGTCGATGTGGTCACTACCATGCTCGACGCCAGCATTCCGCTCACCACCAACGAGTACGATGAGTGGGGCAACCCGCAGAACAAGGACTATTACGACTACATGCTGTCGTACTCCCCGTACGACAACGTGCGGAAACAGGCGTATCCTGCGTTGTTCGTCGGCACCGGTTTGTGGGATTCGCAGGTGCAGTACTGGGAACCGGCCAAGTGGGTCGCCAAATTGCGCGACGACAACACCGGTACCCAGCCGATCGTGTTCCGCACCAACATGGAAGCCGGCCACGGCGGCAAATCCGGCCGTTTCCGTCGCTATCGCGAGGCGGCCGAATCGTATGCGTTCGTGCTGGATCAGCTTGGGGTCAAGTAGTTGAGGGGCTGGGGTTGGGGGTTTGGGATTTGGGATTCGTAAGAGCAAGAATCTCCCGTCCCTGCGTGCAGACGTACCTTCATCCGCCATTTGGGCACCTTTTCCCGCTGGGAGAAGAGGATGCCCTGACCACCTCAACCCCGACTGGCCGTATCATTTCCCCATGACGCGACCGACTCGATTCCGCTGGGCCTGGTGGTTGCTGGCGTACGCCAGCCTGGCCACCGGTATCGTCGGTATTTTTGTGACCGGTTTGCCGACCACCGTTTTCATCCTGATCTCCGCCTGGGCCGCCTCGCATGGCTCCGAGCGTCTGCACAACTGGCTGCTCTCGCATGCGCGCTTCGGCCCGGCCATCGTTGAATGGCAGACGTATCTCGCGGTCAGCCGCAAGGCCAAATGGATGGCCACCCTCACCATGACCGTCTGCGCCGGCATCATGCTGTGGTGCGTGCCGGTATTCTGGCTCAAATACCTGTCGATCGGCATCATGGCGGTGGTGGCGATCTGGCTGTGGCTGCGCCCCGAGCCGCCACCGCGCGCGCTGCCCACTGCGCACTGAGCGCACGTCAGTCAGGGTGTTCTGGCTATACTTCGGTGCATGAGCCTTATGTCCCGATCGCCTGTTCGTCTCGCACTGATTGGTGCGACCTTTGCCCTGCTTGCCGCCTGCGGCAACAAGGGCCCGCTGGTGATGCCGCAGAAGCCGGTGCCTGTGGAAGCCCAGCCCGTGCCGCAGCCGCCGGACAAGTCGACGCCGGCACCTGCGCCGGTCGACACCGACGCTAAGCCCGCTTCCACTACCGACCAGCCCGCTAGCAGCGGCAATGAGCGCTGACGGTCGCAGCGCGCGTCTGCGTTTCACCAAAATGCATGGCGCCGGCAACGATTTCGTGGTGCTGGACCTGCGCGACGGCATGCCGCCGCCGGATGCCGCGCTGGCCGCACGTCTGGCGGATCGCCACTTCGGGGTGGGTTGCGACCAGATCCTGACCATCCAAGCCCCGCGCAGCAGCGAGGCAGTGGCCGCCTACGGCATCTGGAATTCCGACGGGTCGGCCGCGCGCCAATGCGGCAACGGTGCGCGCTGTGTCGCTGCCTGGTTGGTACGCGCTGGCGCAGCGCAGGACGATGATTTTGTCATTGACAGTCCGTTCACCGCACACCGCGTGCAGCGTCTGGACGCCGGCACCTATGCGGTGGCGATGGGTGTGCCGCACTTCGAGCCCGCACAGATCCCGTTGGCCGGCTTTGCACATGCGCGCGAGGAATACGCGCTGCCGGTGCACGGGGAGACCGTGCGCTTTGGCGCGGTCTCGATGGGCAACCCGCACGCTGTGGTCGAAGTGGGTCGCGTGGATGCGGCGCCGGTCGAGCGCGTGGGTGCGCTGTTGCAGCAGAACGCCGCGTTCCCCGATTCGGTCAACGTCGGCTTTGTCCAGGTCGTCGACCCGACGCATGTGCGCCTGCGCGTGTTCGAGCGCGGTGTCGGCGAAACCCTGGCCTGCGGCAGTGGCGCCTGTGCGGCGGCCGTTGTGCTGATGCAGCGCGGCCGTGTGGAACGCGACGTGCGGGTGTCCCTGCCCGGTGGGGAACTGCGCATCCGCTGGGCAGACGATCAGCAGGACGTGGTGATGTCCGGCCCGGCCGTGTTTGTCTTCGATGGAGAATGGAACTGATGAGCGAGAGCGTGGATAAATTCAGCGCGCACGAAGTGGCAATGTGGTTGCGACGCCACCCGACCTTCCTCAAACAGTTCCCGGATCTGGCGGTGAGTTTGCTGGTGCCGCGCGACGACGGCCCGACCGCGTCGCTGGCCACCTATCAGCTGGAAGTGTTGCGCGACAAGAACCGTGAACTGTCGCGGCGTCTGCACGAACTTGGCAACAATGCGCAGGACAACGAGCGTCTTGCGGTGTGCACGCATCAACTGACTCTGGCGCTGATGCGTCAGACCAGTGCGGCCGACACGCTCAAGGTGATGGCGGCCTCGCTGGCGGAAGATTTCAATGGCGAACTGGTGCGGCTGGTGTTGCTGACGCCGGTCGCCGGACTGGACGCCGACTGGCTGCAGGTCATCGCCGTCGATGATGCGCGTCTTGCCCCGTTTCGCGATTGCCTGAGCGACGGCGAGCCAATCTGCGGCCGCCTGCAGACCGAAAAACATGCCCTGCTGTATGCCGAGCAGGCCGCCGAGGTGCAGTCGACTGCGCTGCTGCCGTTGCCCGGCATCGGTCTGATCGCGGTCGGTAGCAGCGATGCCAATCGCTTCTATCCCGGCATGGGCACGCTGTTTCTGCGCATGATGGGCGAATCGTTGAGCGTCGCATTGCACTGTTTCGACGCATGATGCGCACTGCAGGGCGCGCCGATACGTGCGATCTGCAGTGGATGGGTGCGCCGATGACGCGGCAGCGAGGAGTTTAAGGTGGCATCGGTCGAAGATTTTCTGGCATATCTGCAGGTCGAACGGCAGGTGTCCGCGCATACGCTGGATGCGTACCGACGTGATCTGGCTGCGCTGGTGCGTTGGGCGGCCGAGCAAAAGAGCGAAGATGGCGCGCAGGTGGATGCTGCGCAGCTGGACAGCGCGCAACTCACTAGCGCGCAATTGCGCCAGTTCGTCGCTGCCGAGCATCGACGCGGTCTGTCGCCCAAGAGCCTGCAGCGCCGGCTCTCGGCATGCCGCAGCTATTACGCCTGGCTGTTGAAGCATGGCCGCATTGCGGCCAGCCCTGCCGCGGCGATGCGTGCGCCCAAGGCGCCGCGCAAGTTGCCGCAGGTGTTAGATGCCGACGAAGCGGTGCGCCTGGTCCAAGTGCCGACCGATGCGCCGCTGGGCTTGCGCGATCGTGCCTTGCTGGAGCTGTTCTATTCGTCCGGCCTGCGCTTGAGCGAGCTATGCGCCCTGCGCTGGCGCGATCTGGATCTGGAGAGCGGGTTGGTGATGGTACTGGGTAAGGGCGAAAAGCAGCGCCTGGTGCCGGTAGGTTCGTATGCGATCACTGCATTGCGCGAGTGGCTGCGCGAGAGCGGCGGGCGTGCCGAAACACCTGTGTTTCCCGGCCGTGCGGGCGGCGCGATTTCGCAACGCGCAGTGCAGATCCGCATCAAGCAACTGGCGGTGCGCCAGGGCATGTTCAAGGACGTGCATCCGCATATGCTGCGGCACAGTTTTGCCAGCCACATTCTTGAATCGTCCGGCGATCTGCGCGGCGTGCAGGAGTTGCTCGGGCACTCGGATATCGCCACCACGCAGATCTACACGCATCTGGATTTCCAGCATCTTGCCAAGGTGTACGACGCGGCGCATCCGCGTGCAAAGCGTAAGAAAGCTGTTGGGTGAGTGTGTGTAGTGGCGGGTGGGTGATGCACTGCGCTGCAGTGCTGCCGCACGCAGATCGACGCTGTTGAGCTCCTCTCCTAATGTAGAAACGGGAAGCACGCTTGCTCGAAGAATGCCTGCAAGCGCCGATCCGCAGCAAGCGCCAACGCGCAGCACGCTTCAATCCGCAGCAAAGCACAGATCCGCAGCAAGCGTTGCCAACTGCGCTCACCAGCGCACGCTGTCTGGCGCGTGAGCGCGCTTGACTCAGCTGATGCGGCGCATCGTGGCAGCGCGCTTGAACCCGGCAGGGGCGTCCCCACCTCATTGGAACCCCCCGGAGGACCCATGGACCCCAGCCAGAATCCCAACATCGTTCACGCCACCACCATCATTTCGGTTCGGCGTGGTGGGCATGTCGCCGTCGCCGGCGATGGTCAGGTCACCCTTGGCCACACCGTCATGAAGGGTAATGCGCGCAAGGTGCGCCGGCTCGGCCGCGAGGGTCAGGTGCTGGCCGGTTTCGCTGGCGCTGCTGCCGATGCATTCACGCTGTTCGAGTTGTTCGAAGCCAAGCTCGACAAGCATGGTCAGCTGACCCGTGCGGCGGTGGAATTGGCCAAGGATTGGCGCACCGAGCGTCGCCTTGGCAAGCTCGAAGCCCTGCTTGCGGTCGCCGATAAAGAAACTTCGCTGATCATCAGCGGCACCGGCGATGTGATCGAACCGGAAGACGGCATCATCGCCATCGGTTCGGGAGGCTCGTACGCCTTGTCGGCTGCGCGTGCGTTGCTGGCGCATACCGATCTGGATGCCAAGACCATCGCCACCGAAGCGATCCACATCGCGGGCGATATCTGTATCTATACCAATCGCAATGTGGTGGTTGAGGAGCTGTGAATCGGGATTCGGCAGTCGGGTTTGGAGATTCGCAAAAGCGCTCCAGATCCTGATCGCCGCTCGGACACCTCGATTCTTCCTATCTCGCCTTTACCAATCTCCAATCCCAAATCCCCAATGCCTAATATCGATACCGCCACCATGACTCCGCGCGAAATCGTGCAGGAGCTCGACCGTCATATCGTCGGCCAGCACGATGCCAAGCGTGCGGTCGCCATTGCGCTGCGCAATCGCTGGCGCCGCATGCAGTTGCCTGAAGAACTGCGCAACGAGGTGATGCCCAAGAACATCCTGATGATCGGCCCGACCGGCGTTGGAAAGACCGAGATCGCTCGGCGTCTGGCCACGCTGGCCAACGCGCCGTTCGTCAAGGTCGAAGCCACGCGCTTTACGGAAGTAGGCTATGTCGGCAAGGATGTGGAGCAGATCATTCGCGATCTGGCCGATACCTCGGTCAAGCTGTATCGCGAACAGGCCAAGGTGCGCGTGCGCAACCATGCCGAAGAACGCGCGGAAGACCGCATTCTGGATGCGCTGTTGCCGCGGCGTGCCACCGGTATTGGTTTTGATCCGGAAGCCGCGCGCAACGAGCCGTCCGCACAGGACAACGACACCCGCATCAAGTTCCGCCGCATGTTGCGCAGTGGCGAGCTGGACGAGCGCGAGATCGAGCTCGAAGTCGCAGTCAATGCGAGCATGGACATCATGACCCCGCCGGGTATGGAAGAAATGGGCCAGCAACTGCGGCAGATGTTTTCCAACCTGGGCAGCGGCAAGTCGCAAAAGCGCAAGCTCACCATCAAGGCCGCGCGCCTGCTGTTGATCGAAGAAGAAGCCGGCAAGCTGGTCAACGAAGACGACGTGCGTGTCGCGGCGATCGAAGCCTGCGAGCAGCACGGCATTGTGTTTATCGATGAGATCGACAAGGTCGCCAAGCGTGGCGAAGCCGGGTCGACCGGTGGCGATGTCAGCCGCGAGGGTGTGCAGCGCGATCTGCTGCCCCTGGTGGAAGGCTCCAACGTGTCGACCAAGTACGGCACGGTCAAGACCGACCATATTTTGTTCATCGCTTCAGGCGCATTTCATCTGGCCAAGCCGAGCGATTTGATTCCCGAATTACAGGGCCGTTTCCCGATCCGCGTGGAGTTGACCGCGCTGACCAAGGCCGATTTCGTGCGCATTCTCACCGAGCCCAAGGCGGCGTTGATCAAGCAATACGAGGCCTTGTTGCAGACCGAGGGCGTGAGTTTGACCTTCGGCGCCGATGCGGTGGACCGGCTGGCCGAGATTGCCGCGCAGGTCAACGAGCGCCAGGAGAATATCGGTGCGCGCCGTCTGCACACGGTGTTGGAGCGGTTGCTGGATACGCTCAGCTACGAAGCCCCCGATCGCGATGGGCAGAGCGTCACCGTGGACGCGGCGTATGTCGATGCGCAGCTTGGCGAGCTGGTGCAGGACCCGGATCTGAGCCGCTACATCCTTTAGGGATGCAGGGTTTTGGCAACGCAAAGGCCCGCCGAATCGGCGGGCCTTTGCGTTGCGTGCCTGGGTCACCGCGTATCGGGGTCAGCAGCGCGTGCATGGCTGCAGCCACGCATGCACAAGGCTGCGCGGCCGCTGCGTGCCATCGCTAGCGAGCAGTGCCATGACGCAGATTGGCGCTTTAGCGGTGCAATAACTCCATGTGTATCTGCTCGTAGGCGGTGTCGGTCAGGCTGGTAGCCAGTGGCGAGCCGACCGCAGCCCGCGCCGCTGCCGCGCGCGCCTTGTCCAGATCTTCGCTGCGTGCGGCCAGATCGGCGAGAACGAACACCGTGTCCTGCTGCACTTCCACGTAGCCACCGCAGACATAGATCTGCAATGGCTCTCCGCTGACCGGGCGGATATGCAGCATGCCTTCTGCCAGGATGGTCAGCAGCGGCGTGTGCCGCGCCATCACGCCGAAGCGACCCTCGCTCCCGGGAAGCATGACCTGACGCACTTCGCCGCTCCACAACGCGCCGCTCAGGCTGACGATGTCCAGTTGCAGGGAATGCGCAGTGGGAGTGTTGGACGCCTGTTCGTTGGACGCTGCCACCAATGAACCAACGGGTAAAACGCGAGCTTAGCGCCCGTCCTGTCAACAGACCTTGATTGATATCAAACCCGGCGCGTGCGCGATGACGGCGTTGCGCGCAGGCAGGCACTGTCCGGGCTGCTCAGCCGGGGTCAGTCTTCGCCGATATCTTCGTTCCACACCTCGGGATTGGCCGAGATATAGCCGCCGAGCAGATCGATGCATTCCTGGCTCTGCAGGTCGATGACATTGACCCCGTGTTCGCGCAGCCAGGACACACCGCCCTGGAACGTGACCGATTCGCCGACCACCACCGTGCCGATATTGAACTGGCGCACCAGGCCACTGCAGTACCAGCACGGCGCCAGCGTGGTGACCATGATGGTGTCCTTGTAGCGGCGTTGGCGGCCGGCCTTGCGGAACGCATCGGTCTCGCCATGCACGGATGGGTCGTTTTCCTGCACGCGGCGGTTGTGCCCGCAACCGAGCAGACGGCCTTCGTTGTGATACAGCGCCGCGCCGATCGGGATGCCGCCTTCGGCCAGCCCCTGGCGGGCTTGGGCGATGGCGGTGCCGAGCAGGGCCCGGTAGTCGGGGGTGGTGATCATGCAAGCTCCTGAGTGGCGGCGTCGGCGCGACGCAGCATGTCGATATGGGGAATGCCGTCTTCCAGATACGGTGCGGACGAGGGCGTAAAACCGTGTGCGGCGTAGAACGCTTGCAAGTGCGCTTGCGCGCCGAGTTGCACGGCGCTGGCCGGCCAGTGGTGCTGCACCACGCGCAAGCCTTCGCGTAGCAGCGCATGGGCAAAGCCGTGACCACGCTGCGAAGCGGCAATGACGACCCGGCCGATGCTGGGTTCGGGATAACTCATAGCGGGCGGCAATACGCGCAAATAGGCGGCCGGAACATCGGTGTCGGTGCTTCCGAGCAGATGCAACACGCCCGACTACACGTCCTTGCCATCCAGCTCGGGATACGCGCACTGCTGCTCCACCACGAACACATCCGAGCGCAGTCGCAGCAGTGCATACAGCTGCGTGGTGCTCAGTTGCGCGAATTGCAGGCACTGCCAGCGCAGCGAGGCTGGGGACAGGGAAGACATCCGCGCATGATAGCGGCTGCGTCGGCTCAGTCGACGGCGCTGGTGGTGTCGATCGCCACCACCAGCGACATGCCCTGGCGCAACCGCGGTGCCAGCGGCAGGTCAGGATCCACGCTGATGCGCAGTGGAATGCGCTGGGCAATCTTGACGAAGTTGCCGGTGGCGTTATCGGCCGGCAACACGCTGAATTCCGAACCGGCGGCCGGGGAAATTTCCTGCACGCGCCCGCGTAGACGCGCATTGTTCAGTGCATCCACGGTGAAGCTGGCGCGCTGCCCGATGCGGATCTTCGCCATCTTGGTTTCCTTGAAATTGGCCACGAGCCACAACGTGTCCGGCACCAGCGACATCAGCTGCGTGCCATTGGTGACGTAGGCGCCCTGGCGCACACCAAGCTGACCGAGCTGGCCATCGCGCGGGGCAACAATGCGCGTGTTGTCCAGATTGATCTGCGCCAGTTGCACCGCCGCTTGCGCGTTGGCAACCGCAGCTTCCAGTGCAGCGCGATTGACGCTGACGCTGCGCGCGTTTTCTTCGGCGGCCTGCAAGGCGGCGCGTGCCTGCGCCACGCCGGCATCGGCCTGCGCGCGTGCGGCAAATGCGGTGTCGCGATCCTGTTCGGACACCAATTGCTGGCTGGCCAGTTGCTGGGTGCGTGCGTAGGCCGAGCGGGTGCGATCGCGCTGGGCCTGATTGCTGCGCAGTGCGGCACATTGTTCGGCAATGGTGGCATCGGCGCTATGCCGCTGCTGGTCCCAGTTGGACAGGTTGGCTTCTGCGTTCTGCACCTGCGCCTTGGCCTGTTCGAGCTGCTGGGCATAGATGCGGTCGTCGATTTTGGCCAGCAGCTGGCCATGCTTCACGTGGGCAAAGTCCTGCACCGGCACGTCGGTGACGTAGCCGCTGACCTGTGGCGCGATCACCGTAATCTGACCGTGCACCATCGCGTTCTCGGTGCGCTCGATGGCGCTGACGAACGGCGGCAAGCGCCATGCATACAGCACCAAGGCGACGCCGAGCAGGGCCAGCCCGCCGAAGCCGATCACGCCAGCGATGCGGCGGCGACGTTGTTTTTCGGAGATAGGCGTTGTCTGTGCAGGTGTATTCATGGGCGCGCTATGGAAACAGGAGAGGGGGGCGACACGGGAGGGCGCAGATACCGCCGCCAGACCAGCACGGACAGGATCCATAGCCCGGTGGCGATGGCGATGCAGCCGATCAGCAGAAACACGTCGTTATAGGCCAGCACATTGGCTTCGCGCGTTGCCACGCTGCCCAAGGCACGCAGCCCTTGCGCCTGACGCAAGGCAGTGTCGCCGATGCTGCGGCCGTACAGGCTTGCATAGGCTTGCACGCGCGCGGCCACTTGCGGGTCGCTTAACACCAGGTGCTCGACCAACTGGCTGGAATGGTATTTCTCGCGCAGCACCTGCACCGTGCCGAGCAGTGCGCTGCCTAGCAGGCCGCCCATGTTCTGCGCCATGCCGAACAGCACCACGAAACTGATCAGATTACCGGGCTGCGCGATCACCCGGCCCAGCCCCGCCACCATCGCCGGACCGATGAAAAACGTGCTGCCGAAGGCCAGCAGAAACTGGCTCACGTACATCTGCTCCGGCCGGGTGAGGCTGGTGGCATGGGCATCCATGAAACAACCGATGCAGATGGCGGCCACCGCGATGATCAGATGCTCTGCCACCCGCGCCGGATTGATCAGCCACGCGCTGGAAGCCACGCCGACCACCGCACCCAACAGCATCAGCGCGAACAAGGTCTGCAGTTGCGTATTGGCCAACCCCAGGGTTTGAAAAAAGCCGATCGCGCCGGTGCTTTGTTCGGACAGCACCAGCCGGATCAGCAGAATCGCCAGACCCAGCCGCAGCATGTCGCCGCCGGCCAGCCAGCGCGTATTGACCATCGGGTTGCGGCGGTTGTGCTCAATCCACGCCGCCGTGCACAGCAGCACGATGGAGGCGGCCAGCACCACGCCCAGCCACGGCGTGCTCGTCCACCACAGCAGCCGCCCCAACGAAAGCACCGCAGCCAGACCGGCCGAACCGGCCGCGAACAGGCTGAAGGTGAGAAAATCCAATGGCTCGAACACGCGATAGCGATCGCTTGGCGGCAGCTTGAGCGCCAGCACGCAGGCCAGCGCGAATACCGCCAGGCCGAATTCGAACAGATACAGGCCCTGCCACTGCGCGAATTCCAGCAAATCGGTGGAAAACACCCGCGCCAACGGCAATGCCAACTGCGTGACGCCGAGTCCGGTCACCACTGCCTTGAGCCGGTGCCTGGCCGGAAACGCCTGGATCACGTAGTACAGCCCCAGCGAACTGAGCGCCGCGCCCACCAGCCCGTGTGCGGCACGCACGGTGATGGCCGAGCTCAGGCTGTGCACGAACAGATGCGCGCAGGCGATGGCCGCGTAAAGCGCCAGAAAGATCTCCGTGAACCTGCGCAGCCCGAACTGCTGGCGAAACTTCACCAGCAGCAGATTGGCCGACATGTTGGTCATCACGTAGGCGGCCGGCAGCCAGGCCATTTCGGCGGCGTAGGCGCCCAGCGTGCCTTGCAGATAGGTCAGGTTGGCGGTGACCAGCGCATTGCTCAGCCCGCCGGTCAGCGCCACCACCACGCCCACCAGCCCGTACTGGATGCGCCGCCGGGTGGGGTGCAAGGGCGTGGAGGCCGACCCCGGCAGGGTAGGCTTCTCATGAGGCTGCCAGTCGCGCCGGACGTAGGTGTCGCGCACCGAATGCTCGCAGGGCCAGTCGCAGGTAAGAGCGCGATTGTGGTCCGGTTGCGGTCATGGCGGCGTCAGCAGTGCGATAATCCGCCCATGAGCGAATCTCCCTATACCTCCGGTACCACCCATTTCGGCTTTCGCGATGTCGCTGCCAAGGACAAGCAGAAGCTGGTCGGCGAAGTCTTCAGCTCGGTCGCGCGCAACTACGACCTGATGAACGATCTGATGAGTCTGGGCGTGCACCGCGCGTGGAAACGTTACTTTGTGGCGACTGCGCAGGTGAAACCGGGCGACCGCGTGCTGGATCTGGCGGGCGGCACCGGCGACATCGCAGTGCTGCTCAAAGAGCGCGTGGGCAACGAGGGCGCGGTGGTGCTGGGCGACATCAATGCCGGCATGTTGTCGGTGGGCCGCGACCGGCTGACCAACCGTGGCCTGGTGGCCGGCTTCGATTACGTGCAATGCAATGCCGAGGCGCTGCCGTTCCCGGATCAGAGTTTCGATCTGGTGACCATCTCGTTCGGCCTGCGCAACGTCACCGATAAAGACGCCGCGCTGCGCGAGATGTACCGCGTGTTGCGGGTGGGCGGGCAGGCGCGCGTGCTGGAATTTTCCGAAGTCACCGCCGACTGGTTCAAGCCGATCTACGACTTCCACTCGTTCAAGATCCTGCCGAAGCTGGGCCAGTTGTTCGCACGCGATGCCGCCAGCTACCAGTATCTGGCCGAAAGCATCCGCAAGCATCCGCCGCAGGAATCGCTCAAAGGCATGATGGGCGAGGCCGGATTTGCGCGTTGCCATTTCAAGAATCTGACCGGCGGCATTGTGGCGATCCACTCCGGCTACAAGATCTGAGCGTGATCCGACGCGTCGTTACCTGAGCGTCCAGTCCGGCGTACATCGCGCGCCGGATATCTCGCCAACCAGCTGCGCTTGTGTCCGCTTGCGGTGCCATCGGGACTTGCGCGCCTGCGGTTGCCGACAAACTTTTGAGACTCCCGTCGCGTTGGCTCCACGAATGGTCGGCGACACTGGGCCATCTTTCGCTGGAGACGTGGATGCGCTTGTACGCAGGTCTGTCGCGCGTGTTTCCTCGCTCCTTCAGCGCCAAGCTGCTGGCGGTGACCTTTATCGGCATCTATTTGCCGCTACTGTTGCTGACCGTCTGGCTGGCATGGCAAAGCGAGTTGGGTGGACGCCCGCTGTGGTCGGTGGTGATCGTGGCATTGCTGGCCACGCTGGCGGGCACCGCGTTGACGCTATCTGCGCTATATCGCCTGCTCGCGCCGCTGCGCATCGCCGCCGACGCGCTGGATGCGTACTACGCCGATCAACGCCTGCCCACGCTGCCCGAACATGGCGACGACGAGTTGGGGCGTCTGCTGCGCGGCATCAATCGCAGCCTGCGCGGTATCGACGCCGGCATGCGCGATCTGAAGAAGCACGCCTTGTTCGATTCGCTCACCGAGGCGTTGAACCGGCGCGGTTGCGAGCAGGCGATGCGCGATTCGGTCACCGCCGCGCAGCGCGAAGGCTGGCCGTTCGTGTTGGTCGTGCTGGACATGGATAACCTCAAGACGATCAACGATCGTTTCGGGCATCTGGCCGGCGACCGCATGCTGGTGCGGCTGGTGGAGTCGGCCTACGGCTGGCTGGGCGCGCAGGACTGGATCGGACGCTGGGGCGGCGATGAATTCCTGATCGGTGTGCATGCAAGCGAAGACGAGGCCACGCTCAAGCTCAATCAATGGCTCTCGATGCTCGAACGCGAAGATGCCGACGAAGCGCCGCTGCATGTGAGCGCCGGCAGCGCGGTGTGCGAGCAGGGCCTGGATGGCACCGAGTTGTATCGGCGTGCCGACGCGGCGATGTACCACGCCAAGTTTTCAGGCGGCCGGCGCCTGGTGCGCGATGGGCACGACAGCC
The DNA here is from genome assembly GCF_002940065.1 of Xanthomonas populi. GTDB lineage: Bacteria > Pseudomonadota > Gammaproteobacteria > Xanthomonadales > Xanthomonadaceae > Xanthomonas > Xanthomonas populi. Next base: position 17,844 of record NZ_MDEJ01000019.1, on the reverse strand, counting down.
CGCGTAGTCATCCGGTGACCTGAGCAACCAGCGATCGCACGGGCAGGCATCGGCCCATGGCGCTAAAATGCCCAATTTCCTCGCTGCGGTGCCGTCGATGCGCTTCCCGTTCCTGTCGCTGTCCCTGGCCGTCTCCATCGCGCTGGCCGGCTGTTCCAACGATTCCCCGCTGCCGGCCACCACCAACGCGGCGCCTGCCGCCACTGCCAAGGCTCTTGTGAAAGCAGACGCCCGCAACCACGACGAAAGCTCCTACGCCCAGCCGCAGTTGGTGGTCATCAAGGACCTGGCGCTGGATCTGAAGCTGGATTTCGATGCCAAGCAGATCGGCGGCACCGCGACCTACACGCTGGAGTGGAAGGACAAGGCCGCCAAACAGCTGGTGCTGGACACGCGCGAGCTGCGCATTGCGCAGGTGCAGGCCGACGACGGCAAGGGCGCACTCTCGCCGCTGCAGTTCGCGCTGGCGCCGGCCCACAAGACCTTCGGCAGCAAGCTCACCATCGAGACGCCGAATCATCCAGCCAAGATCGTGATCACGTATCACACCGCACCGACCGCCTCGGGCCTGCAGTGGCTGGAGCCGTCCATGACCGAAGGCAAGCAACTGCCCTTCATGTTCAGCCAGTCGCAGGCGATCCATGCGCGCAGCTGGGTGCCGTTGCAGGACACCCCGAGCGTGCGCTTCACCTATAGCGCGCATGTGACCTCGCGCCCGGACGTGATGGTGTTGATGAGCGCCGACAACGACCCCAAGGCCGCGCGCGATGGCGATTACAGCTTCACGATGCCCGAGCCGATTCCTTCGTATCTGCTGGCGATTGCTGCTGGCGATGTGGTGTTCAAGCCGATTTCCGCGCGCTCGGGCGTGTGGGCCGAGCCGGCCATGGCCGACAAGGCCGCCAAGGAATTCGAAGACACCGAGAAGATGATCGGTGCCGCCGAAAAACTCTATGCCCCGTATCGTTGGGGCCGTTACGACATGCTGGTGCTGCCGCCGTCGTTCCCCTTCGGCGGGATGGAAAATCCGCGTCTGACCTTCGCCACGCCTACCGTGATTGTCGGCGACAAGTCGCTGGTGTCGTTGGTCGCGCACGAACTGGCGCATAGCTGGTCGGGCAACCTGGTGACCAATGCCAGCTGGAAAGACATCTGGCTCAACGAAGGCTTCACCACCTACGTGCAGGCCCGCATTACCGAGGCGCTGTATGGCGCGGAGATGGCCGAGATGGAGCGCGAGATCGACCAGGGCGATCTGCTGGCCGAACTGAAGGATATGGCGCCGGCCGACCAGGCATTGGCATTGCCGCCGCTGGCCGAGCGCGACCCGGACGAAGCCTTGAGCCAGGTGGCCTACGTCAAGGGCGCGTGGTTTCTGCAGTTTCTGGAGCAGCGCTTCGGGCGCGAGGTATTCGACCCGTTCCTGCGCGGCTGGTTCGACGATCATGCGTTCCAGAGTGCCACCACCGACCAGTTCGTCGATGACCTCAAGAAGAACCTGCTGGACAAGCATCCCAACACCGTGAGCGCGGCCGAAGTGGATGCGTGGTTGAAGCAGCCAGGTATCCCGGCATTGGTAACCAAAGCCCGCTCGCGCAGCTTCTCGATCGTGGACACCGCGCGTATCGCCTGGAGCGGCAGCGGCAGCTTGCCGAGCGCGCAGGTCACCAGCGAATGGGGCACGCAGCAGTGGGTGCATTTCCTCAGCGGCATGGGGGCGACCTTGAAGCCGGAACAGCTCAAGCAACTGGATACCGCCTACCACTTCACCGGCACGCCGAATGGCGAAATCGCCATGCGCTGGTATCCGCTGGCGATCCGCAGCGGCTACACCGACGCACAGGCCGCTGCAGGCGAGTTCATCGAACGCGTCGGCCGCAGCAAGCTGGTGCTGCCGATCTACGCCGAACTGTTGAAGACCCCGGACGGCATCGCCTTCGCCGAACAGGCCTTCGAAAAAGCCAAGCCCAGCTACCACCCGATCACCACCGCATCGGTGGCCGAGATGCTGACCAAGGCGAAGGCGGCACCTGCGCCCAAGTAACATTGCGCGGGTAGTCCATCGCAACGGCGGCCGTAGGGCCGCCGTTATCGTTTCCGATCCATGTCCGCGACGGCTGGTATCGTGGGCGCTTATGTTCCAGCTTCCGGAGTCCACGATGAAGTATCTGCTGAGCGCGGCCTTGTGCGTCGCTGTAGTGAGTGGCTGTACCGACCGCGAGGCGCAACGTAAGGCGCAGGAAACCGCCCAGGCGCAAGCTAAAGAACACGATGCCGATGCGCTCGCCAAGCAATACGACGCGGCGGTGAAGGCCGAAAACTGGGACATGGCACGCGCGCACGGCGCCGCCTTGCTGGAAGGCTTCCCTGGCACCGCTGCGGCCACGCGCGTCGAGCCCGGCTACGCCGACATCAAGGCCAAGGGCGAACAGGCGCGCGAACTGCGCCGCATGCAGGCATTGTGGCAGTACTCGCAAGTACCGGCCAAGGGCGGCACGCAGCGCTCGGCGATGATCGATGCCAAAGAACGCCTGGATGTGGACGGCAGCGGCCCGAAGCCGGTGAGCCTGGTGTTCCGCGATCACCCGCAGTGGAAGCGCCACAGCTATCTCGTGCTCAAGGCCGGCGACTTCAATTGCTACAGCGGCTGCAAGGTGAAGGTCTCGGTCGATGGCGGTGCAGCGCGCCCGATGGCTGCGCATCGCCCCGACACCGACGAAGCGATCGCGATGTTCATCGACGACGACAAGGCGTTGTGGAAATTGGTGCGTAATGCCAAACGCATCAGCATCGCGTTCCCTGTGAAAGCCGGCGGCACGCGCACGGCCGAGTTCGAAGTGGGCGGGCTGGATAACACGCAGATGCCGGACTGGAAGTAGACGCGAGCAACAGACGACTGTGCGGCCAACCGGCGCGCGGTCAGTGCACGGCATCGGCCTGTATCGCTCGACTCCTTTGGTGATTGCGCACCGTCTGCGTCACCTGACGACGGTTCGGCGTGTTGCGCCAGCCACTCTCAAGTCTTCGCACGTAGGAACGGCATGAAAATCGCACAGACATCTCCCGCGTTGTCTCACTACCGCCACTGGGTCTTCGACATGGACGGCACGCTGACCGAAGCTGTGCATGATTTCGCATTGATCCGACGCACGTTGGAGATCCCGCCTGAGGCCGACATCCTGCGTCACCTGGCATCGCTACCGACCGACCAGGCTGCAGCCAAACATGCCTGGTTGCTCGCGCACGAGCGTGAACTCGCACAGACCGCGCGGCCCGCACCTGGCGCAGCGAAATTGGTGCGCGCTTTGCAGGCAGCAGGATGCCGGCTCGGTATGCTCACCCGCAACGCGCGCGAACTGGCGCAGGTGACGTTGCAGGCGATTGGTCTGGACGATGCGTTTGCCTGGGACGACATCGTCGGCCGAGAGGACGCCGCACCCAAACCCGCACCCGATGGCTTGCAGTATTTCGAACGACGCTGGTCAGTGGATGGCGCGGCGTTGGTGATGGTCGGCGACCACCACAACGACCTGGCCTGCGGCCGCGCGGTTGGCGCCTGCACTGTATTGGTCAACACACCGGGTGATCCTTGGCCTGGTTTTGCCGATTGGCGGTTGCACGATTGCATGCAACTGCTGGTGCAGTGGAAAGGCTAGCGTCACATCTCGCAAGTGGGCGAAGAGTACGGACCCAACGCGCGTTGCCAGATGAGGCTGCCCAGGCCTTAACCGATTAATTGGCGCGGCGGCGCCAGTGGGTGGAGATGCTGAGCATGGAGAAGACCCGTCTCAAGCAAGCACCAAACACGCAGGGACACCACGACATGAAGCTGCATATCCAATGGCCGGAGGAGCGCTTGCGCGCCTCGGAGGCGTGCAAGCGCCAGGCGGTGGAGCACAGTCCGCTGGCATAACAGGCCAAACGTCGCCGAGGTGGCGCTGGTGGCGTGCATGCGCAAGCTGCTGGTTATCTTCAACGCGATGGTGCGCGATCAAACAGCCTTCGACGCGACCCTTCACCGGGCTTGACGCCCAACCCAGTTGCTCACCCCGCCCCTGCGGGGCACTTTCTCCCGGTGGGAGAAGGGCTAGGCGGGCTCGACGCTGCTGATCAGCACAGCGTCAAAGCGCATACCCAAACTGCTGCTTGAACTGGTCATTGAACTCGGTGAACTCAAAACGCTGATTCTGCGTGCCTGGATGCTCCACTTTCAGCGCGCCCATCAGATTGCCCATTCGCCCGATTGTCAGCCAGTCGTAGCCGCCCTGGATGCCGTAGATCAGTCCGGCGCGGAAGGCGTCGCCACAGCCGGTCGGGTCCACCACGCGGCGCTCGTGCGCCGGCGGAATGTCGTAGGTCTTCTCCGGCGTATGCACCAGCGCGCCCTTCGGGCCTTGCGTGGTGATGTAGGCCTGCACGCGCGAGACGATGTCCTTCTCGTCCCAGCCGGTACGTTCCTGCAACAGATTGGATTCGTAGTCGTTGACCACCACGTAGGTGGCCTGCTCGATGAACTCGCGCAGCTCCGGTCCGTTGAACAACGGCATCGCCTGGCCGGGATCAAAGATGAAAGGGATGCCGGCTGCAGCGAACTCTTCCGCATTCTGGATCATGCCTTCGCGCCCGTCCGGCCCGACCAGGCCCAGGGTGACGCCGGGCACGTCGCGCACATGGTTTTCGTAGCTGCGCATCATCGCGCCCGGATGGAAGGCGGTGATCTGGTTGTTGTCGTGGTCGGTGGTGATGAAGGCCTGCGGGGTGAACAGATCATCGATGATCTTCACCCGCGACAGGTCGATGCCCAGCGCCTCGAAGTGGTCGCGATAGGGGCCGAAATCCTGGCCAACGGTGCCCATCGGGATCGGCGCGCCGCCTAGCAGATGCAGGTTGTAGGCGATGTTGCCGGCGCAGCCGCCGAACTCGCGGCGCATGCGAGGCACCAGAAACGACACATTCAGGATATGCACCTTGTCCGGCAGGATATGGTTCTTGAACTGGTCCGGAAACACCATGATGGTGTCGTAGGCGAGGGAACCACAGATCAGTGCGGACATCGAGTCAGGCCTTTGCGTAGAGAAATACCCGCCAGTTGCCGGGTATGGCAGCGAGGCGGCGCGAACACCGCGGCGCAAAGGGTAACGGCTGCGACTGATCAGAGCTACAACCGCATGCCACGCCCGGCGTGACCGGCAAATGAAAACCGGGCCGAAATACCTTATTTGTCCTTGCCCGCACCGGGGGGGATTGCTAGGCTAGTGGACTTCGTTTTCTGCCCGATTATCGACCAGTTGTTTCTGCATTGGCGACAGGGCACGCGACTCTTTCAGGAACGGCTCCCCTCGATGTTCAAGAAACTCCGCGGCATGTTCTCCAACGACCTGTCCATCGACCTGGGCACGGCCAATACGCTGATCTACGTGCGCGGACAAGGCATCGTGCTGAACGAACCATCGGTGGTTGCGGTACGTCAGGACCGCGCGATCGGCGGCACGCGCTCGGTCGCCGCGGTCGGCGCAGAGGCCAAGCAGATGCTTGGCCGCACGCCTGGCCACATCACCACGATCCGCCCGATGAAAGACGGCGTCATCGCCGATTTCACCTACACCGAAGCGATGCTGAAGCACTTCATCAAGAAGGTTCACAAGTCGCGCTTCCTGCGGCCCAGCCCGCGCGTGCTGGTATGCGTGCCGGCCGGTTCAACACAGGTCGAGCGCCGCGCCATCAAGGAATCGGCGGAAGAGGCCGGTGCGCGCGATGTGTATCTGATCGAAGAACCGATGGCCGCAGCGATCGGTGCCGGCATGCCGGTGACCGAGGCGCGCGGTTCGATGGTCATCGACATCGGCGGCGGCACCACTGAAGTGGCGGTCATCTCGCTCAACGGCATCGTCTACTCGCAATCGGTGCGTGTGGGCGGCGACCGCTTCGATGAGTCGATCACCAATTACGTGCGTCGCAATCACGGCATGCTGATCGGTGAAGCCACCGCCGAGCGCATCAAGTTGCAGATCGGCTGCGCCTACCCGCAGGACGTTGTGCAGGAGATGGAAATCTCCGGCCGCAACCTTGCCGAGGGTGTGCCGAAGATGATCAAGATCAACTCCAACGAAGTGCTCGAAGCGCTGCATGAGCCGCTGTCTGGCATCATCTCCGCGGTCAAGCTGGCACTGGAGCAGACCCCGCCGGAATTGTGCGCCGACGTTGCCGAGCGCGGCATCGTGCTCACCGGTGGCGGCGCGCTGCTGCGCGACCTGGACCGCCTGATCTCCGAAGAAACCGGCCTGCACGTGCAGGTGGCCGACGACCCGCTCACCTGCGTGGCACGCGGCGGTGGCCGTGCGCTGGAGCTGGTGGACATGCACGGCAACGAGTTCTTCGCGCCGGAGTGATGGGGCCGGGAATCGGGAATCGAGAGTGGGCAATCGTAAAAGCATTTTCTGCATGCGGCCCTGCGCGGTTGCTACGCTGTCCCGCCGATTTTAGTTTTAGCCTCAACCGCACCGAGGGCAGCACACCGCTCTCCGATTTCCCACTCCCGATTCCCCCTTCCCGGCCCTGACAGTGCCCTCCTACGCCGGTCCTCCCGTCGCCTCCCGTCCGGGCGAAGTCACCTCCACGCTGCGCTTGCTGGTCTATCTGGTACTGGCGATCGTGCTGATTGCGCTTGACAGCCGCGGCAGCTGGCTGAGCCAGCTGCGCATGCAGGCCAATCTGCTGATCCAGCCGATCTGGGCGGTGGCTGGGTTGCCGGGGCGGATCGGCTCCCAGGTGCGCGACAACGCCGCCACCCATGCGCAACTGGTGGAAGAAACCCGCGCGCTGCGCAATCAGCTGCTGGTGGCCAAGGCGCGCCTGACCCGCCTGCAGACCGCCGCGCTGGACAACGCGCAGCTGCGCGAGCTGCTCAATGTGGCCGAGCGCCGTGGCCTGGACGTGCAGCTTGCGCCGATCCTGGATATCGATCTGGACCCGACCCGGCAGCGCCTGCTGCTGGATGCCGGCAGCCGCGATGGCGTGCTGATGGGCCAGGCGGTGATCGATGCCGGCGGGCTGATGGGCCAGGTGATCGAAGTCACACCGCTGCATTCGACCGTGCTGCTGCTGACCGACCCCGACCACGCGGTGCCGGTCAGCGTGGCGCGCAACGGCGTGCGCCTGATCGTCTACGGCCGCAGCGACCGGCTGGAACTGCGTGACATCCCGCTCAGTGCAGGCGTGGAGGTGGGCGATGAGATCGTCACCTCCGGCCTGGGCGGCCGCTTCCCGGCCGGCTTCCCGGTCGGCAAGGTCTCCGAATTGCATCCCGACGACACCCACGCCTTCCTGGTCGGCGAACTGACCCCCGCCGCCAAACTCGATCGCGGCCGTGACGTGCTGTTGCTGCGCGCCGGTAAACCGCTGCGCGTGGGCTTGAATCCATCAACCAGCCCAAGCGGTCCCGCCGCCGCTGGAGCTGCACAACAGACCGGCGCGCTGGCACCGTCATCCGCTCCCGCAACTGCCACACCGCCTGCAACGACAATCAGCGGCACCGTGACGTCTTCGCCGCGCACCCCGGCAGCCGGCCACTCTGTCGCTGGTCAGTCCAGTACAACGGGCAAGCGTGCTGCTGCACGCCAGCCAGGCACCATGCCGCCAGCGGCGTCCAATGCCGCACAACGGACCCAGACATCTCCCGTGCCGCCAACGTCCGCGCCAAGTGCTCAACGCGCCCTATCCAGTCGGCGCGCAATGCCCCAGCAACCCGCTCCCACCGATTCCCGAGTCCCCGCGCCCGACTCGCGCTCCCAGCAGCCTGCTTCTGCCGAATCCCCACTCCCAACTCCCCAATCCCGTCCGTCTCCACCGGAGACGGAGCAATGACCCGCATGCGCAACCCCTGGATCCTGCCGGCGAGCTTCGTCATCGCGCTGGTGCTGGGCCTGCTGCCGTTGCCGTTTGTGGTGCAGCCGCTGCGCCCGTATTGGCTGGCGCTGGTGCTGGCGTACTGGGTGATCGAAGAACCGGACCGGGTCGGGCTGGGCATTGCGTTCGTGGCCGGCGTGCTGGCCGATCTGCTGTACGGCGGGCTGCTCGGCGAGCAGGCGCTACGGTTGGTGATCCTGACCTTCATCCTGCAGCGCTTCCGCGCGCGGATGCGCTTCTTCCCGGTCTCGCAGCAGGCGCTGGCGATCGGTGGGCTGCTGCTTAACGACCGCATCGTGTCCTCGGCGGTGCATCTGGCGGTGGGCGAGCCGACCCTGCCGTGGAGTTATTGGTGGGCGCCGCTGCTGGGCATGGCGCTGTGGCCGCCGCTGTTCGTGTTGCTGGATGGGGTGCGGCTGGGCAAGCGGAGCAAGAAGTAAGCCATGCACGGGCGTCGTCATCCCAAGAACCCGCATGCGGAGGCCGAGCAGTTCCGCCGGCGTGCGGTGCTGGGCTTTGTGATGGTGGTGGTGTGCCTGGTCGGCCTGGGCGGCTGGTATTTCAAACTGCAGGTGCTCGACCACGAGGTCTATGCCACCCGCTCGGAAGCCAACCGCATCAAGCCCAAACCGGTGGTGCCCGGGCGCGGCATGATCTACGACCGCGCCGGCCGGCTGCTGGCCGAAAACGTGCCGGCGTTTCGTCTGGACGTGACCCCCGACAAGGTCACCGACATGAACGCGATGCTGGCCGCGCTGGGTAAGGTGATCCCGATCGCGCCGGAAGATCTGGAGCGCTTCAATCGCGAGCGTAGGGCGCGCCGCAGCTTTCTGCCGGTGACGCTCAAGTTGCGTATGAGCGAGGAGGAAATGGCGCGCTTTGCAGTGGAGCGCTGGCGCTTTCCCGGCGTGGAGCTGGAGCCGTATCTGACCCGGCGCTATCCGTTCGGCCCGTTGTTCGCGCACATCATCGGTTACGTCGGTCGCATCGACGAAAAGGACCTGGCGGTGCTGGGCGAGGGCAATGCCGCGCTCACCCACATGGGCAAGTCGGGGCTGGAGCGTTACTACGAGCAGGACCTGCGTGGGCAGGTCGGTTACGAACAGGTCGAAACCAATGTGCAGGGGCGGGCGATCCGCACCGTCGGCCGGGTTGCGCCGCAGTCTGGCGCCGACCTGCGCCTGTCGTTGGATGCCGATCTGCAGCGCGCGATGGTGGCCGCGTTCGGCGAGCACGAGGGCGCGGCGATCGCCATGGACCCGCGCACCGGCGAGATCCTGGGCATGGTCAGCCTGCCCAGCTACGACCCCAATCTGTTCGTTAACGGCATCTCGCACGCCGACTTTCGCGCACTCAACGACAACCCCTCGCGGCCGCAGTTCAACCGGCTGGTGCTGGGTGGCGTGGCGCCAGGCTCCACGCTCAAGCCGCTGATTGCGCTGGCTGGCCTGGATAGCGGCCTGCGCCGGCCCGAAGACCGGGTGTTGTCCACCGGCATGTTCTATCTGCCCGGCGTCAGCCGCGGCTGGGGCGACTCGCACCGCGGCGGGCATGGCTGGACCGATCTGCGCAAGTCGATCGCCCAGTCGGTCAATACCTATTACTACCGGCTGGCGGTGGATATGGGCATCGAGCGCTTCGACCATTACATGGGCGGGTACGGCTTCGGCGCGCCGACCGGGGTGGATCTGCTCGGCGAAATCGGCGGCATCCTGCCGTCTCCGGCCTACAAGTACAAAACCCGCAAGGAGCGCTGGTACCCCGGCGACACCGTCAATATCGCCATCGGTCAGGGCGACTGGAAAGTGACCCCGTTGCAGCTGGTGCGCGGCATTTCGGGGATCGCCAGCGGCCTGCTGCAGCGCCCGCATCTGGTGCTGGAAGAACGCACCGGCTTCGATCACCCGTTGCAGCCGATGATCCAACCGCCGGGCAAGCCGATCAGCCCGAATCCTGCGCATCTGCAAGTAGTGCGCGAGGGCATGATGGACACCATGCGCCCCGGCGGCACCGGCTATGCCATCACCCCCGGCGCGCCGTACCAGATGGCCGGCAAGACCGGCACCGCGCAGGTGGTCAGCCGCAGGGGCGTGGCGGCGGTGGACCCGCGCAGCCTGCCGATGCATTTGCGTCACCGCGGCCTGTTCGTCGGTTTCGCGCCGGCCGACAACCCGCTTATCGCCGTGGCGGTAGCGGTGGAGGGCGGTGGCTTCGGTACCAGCTCGGCAGCGCCGATCGCACGCAAGATCTTCGACGCCTGGCTGCTGGGCAAGATGCCTGCCGGCCTGGAGCCGCTGGACAGCGAGCTCGGCATGACCGCGGTGGGCGTCAACCAGTTCGAAGCCGGCGCCACCGATGCGCGCCAGGCCGGCGATGCAGCCGCCGCCACACTGGACGAGTTGCCGGTGGTGATCGGCCAGAGCGCCGTGGCGCTGGACCCCAACACGCCCGCGCAGCCGGTGGTGCCGGATGTGCCGGATGCGGTCCAGGAGACCGACCATTGAGTGACATCCTGCGCTGGCTGGTGGATATGGTTGCGCGCTTTACGCGCAGCCTGGACTGGGTGCTGTGTCTTGCGCTGGGCGTATTGATGGTGATCGGCCTGTCGGTGCTCAAGAGCGCCGGCGGCACCGCTAACGGCGACCATTTGGTGATGGCGCAGGGGGGGCGTTTCACCGTCGGCATGGCCGCGATGTGGGGCATTTCGCGCATGTCGGTGCTGCGCCTGCGCGCCTGGACACCGTGGGTGTATGGGCTGTCGATGCTGCCGCTGCTGGCGGTGTTCGTGCTGGGCACCGGCAAGTACGGCCGCCAGTGGCTGGATCTGAAACTGTTCTACCTGCAGCCGGCCGAATTGCTCAAGATCAGCCTGCCGATGATGGCGGCCTGGTATCTGCACCGCATGCCGTTGCCGCCGCGCATCTCTACCGTGGTGTTGACCAGCGTGATCATCGGCGTGCCCACCGCCTTGATCATGTTGCAGCCGGACTTCGGCACCGGCGTGCTGATCGCCGCCAGCGGCGTGTTCGTGCTGCTGCTGGCTGGCCTGCCGTGGTGGTGGGTGGCGGTGGGCGTAGGCGCTGTCTCGGCGGCCGCGCCGGTGGCCTGGTTCTGGCTGCTGCGGCCCTACCAGAAGGACCGCATCATGATGTTTCTCAACCCGGAAAACGATGCGCTCGGCGCCGGCTGGAACATCATCCAATCCAAGATCGCAATTGGCTCCGGCGGCTTTGATGGCAAGGGCTGGGGACTGGGCTCGCAGTCGCATCTGAACTTCATTCCGGAGCAGACCACCGACTTTGCGTTTTCGGTCCTCAGCGAAGAATTCGGCTGGATCGGCGTCGCGACTGTGCTCACTTTGTATCTGATCGTGATCGGTCGCTGCCTGTGGATCGCCTCGCAAGCGCGCGACACCTATTCGCGCCTAATCGCCGGTGCCACCGGTTTGGCGTTCTTCGTCTACGTGCTGGTCAACGGCGGCATGATCTCCGGCCTGTTGCCAGTGGTCGGCGTGCCAATGCCGCTGATGAGTTACGGCGGCACCTCGGCCGTATCGCTGCTGGCGGGATTGGGGTTGGTGATGGCGGTCAAGGCGCATCGCCCAGTGCATGGGTATTAGGCTAAGGCAACGCTGATCAAGCACCAGCATCAAGAACCCGCCCAACGGTTGAAGACTCAACGCTACTGACGTGCGTCACAAGCCCGAGAGACTGGTTAAAAACACAGGATATTGGTGACTTGAAGCGGTGTGCGCCGGCTGGCGCAGCCCACGGTGCCCTTGTCGGGCGCAGTTATCCCACCAAGCGGGTGCGTGACAGGTACACAGTCGCCAACCCCAGCGCCACAAAGCTACGGTTGGCGTTGTTGGCCAAACCGCGATAACGCACCTTGGCAAACCCCCACAAGCGCTTGACCACCGCAAAGACATGCTCCACACGCGCGCGCACCTTGGATTTATTGCAGTTGCGGCGCCGCTCGGCTTCATCCACATGTCCGCCCTTGCGCACCCGCTGATTGGTGAAATCACGCGCATGCGGTGCCTGCGCGCGGATCAATTCCTTCTGGCTGGCATAGGCAGTATCGCCGTACAGAGTACAGACGACGCTCCTCGCCGTGCAGCAAATCCCCGATCAAATGCTTGTCGTGGAGAGTGGCTGCGATCACTGCCGCGCTATGCACCAGACCGGTGCGGCGATCAACGCCAATATGCAGTTTCATCCCGAACTACCACTGCTGCCTTTTCCGGGTCTGGTGCATCTCACCATCCCGCGGCTTGTCTGCATTCTCGGTCGAGCTCGGCGCTGCCATCAGCGTGGCATCCAAGATCGTGCCGGTGCCAACCTTCAGCCCGGGTACCTGCAACTGCGCGTTGACCTCAGCGAACAACTCGCTTCCCAGGTCATAACGCTCCAACAAGTGGCGAAACTTCAGCAGCGTCGTCGCATCCTGCACCCGCTCACGGCCCAGGTCGATCCCAACAAAGACCCGCAACGCGGTGCTGTCCAGCAACGCTTCTTCGCACGCCTGATCGGCCAGATTGAACCAGTGCTGAGCAACATACATCTGCAGCATCCGCTCCAATCCGATCGGCGGACGACCCTTGCCCGCCTTGGGATAATGCGGCGCGATCACCGCGCATAACGCCGACCACGGCACGATCTGCTCCATCGTGGACAAGAACACATCCCGACGCGTCGGCCGACGGTAGTGCTCAAATGCGCTTTGCTGATCCGCAGCCATCGCCAGTGTCTGCTGTGTCATCGCTCTGTTCCGAAGCGTCCTACCCAGTGACAAGCTTCGCAGGTTGCTGGGACTTTTTCAGCGTTGCCTTAGAGACCCGTCTGCCGTGCGATCCCCGCTCGCTGACGCGGTGGCCGCAGCGGCTGGGCGAGAATGGAAGGCTTGCTGGCGCACCCCATCAACGCTGCGCACGGCGTCAACGCACGCTGCTGGGGCGCATGTTGCGCGACATGCAGCGCGAGCTGGACCAGGTGGAGACATCCGTGCGCGAACGCATTGCTGTCTGGCTGGAACGTGCGCAACGGCGGTACACGCAGCGCCCGAAAGACACACAAAAACTCTACGCATTGCATGCCCCCGGAAGTGGCATGCCTCGGCGAGGGCAAGGCGCGTCAGCCCTACGAATTCGGCGTCAAGGTCGGCTTGCGGTGAGTGCCTGCAAGGGATTGATCGTGGGTGCGCGCAGCTTTCCGGGCAACCCCTACGACGGCGACACCTTGGCCGAGCAGCTGGAGCAGACGCGTGGGCTGCTGCAGGATCTGCGCGTAGAACCGACGGTGGCGATCGTGGACCTGGGCTATCGCGTGCGCGAGGTCGCTGGCGTGCAGGTCCTGCATCGCGGCAAGGCCAAGACGCTCACGCGACGGCACTGGCACTGGATCAAGCGACTGCCGGCGACGTCGCTGCCGGCTGACAGGTGCACAAGGCGATGCGTTGCACGTGCTTGGCTGCGCCGCCGGCCACACCCTGCGCTGGATCGCCTTTCTGCGCACCTGGATCCGCACGATGGGATGGCCATCCTTGAACCTCGTGCACCGGTCACCGCTGGCGATTGATGTTTGAAAGAGGTTTTCAGAGACGACTAGCGATCACGGCGAGATACCACTACGTCATGCAAAATCGGCATAAGTGGCGGCGTGGATGTCATTTCACCGCCTGCGTGCCGCTGCGCAGCATGGCATGCTTGCTGTTCGGCTGCGTCCCCCCACCAGCTGCGCCCCACCGGCCTGGAGATTGCTGTGACCCATCCCCGTTTCCCTCTCGTGTCGATCTTGTTGTGCGCATGGCTGGCGCTCGCCGGCCCGGCTGGCGCACGCGACATCGGCCTGCTCAACGTGAGCTACGACCCTACCCGCGAGTTCTACCGCGACTACAACGCAGCCTTTGCCGCGCACTGGAAACAGCAACATCCGCAGGACACCGTCACGGTGGAGACCTCGCACGGCGGCTCCGGCAAGCAGGCGCGCGCGGTGATCGACGGCATCGAGGCCGATGTGGTCACGCTGGCGCTGGCCTATGACGTCGATGCGATCGCCGAAAAGGCCAAGCTGATCGACAACGATTGGGAAAAGCGCCTGCCCGACAACAGCGCGCCTTACACCTCTACGGTTGTGTTTCTGGTGCGCAAGGGCAACCCGAAGAACATCCACGATTGGCCGGACCTGCTGCGTTCCGGCGTGGCGGTGGTGACGCCCAACCCCAAGACCTCCGGAGGCGCGCGCTGGAATTACCTGGCCGCTTGGGCCTATGCCGACCGCATCTTCAAGGGCGACCGCGAGCGCATCGTGCGCTACATGCAGGCCTTGTTCCGCAACGTGCCGGTGCTGGATACCGGTGCGCGCGGCGCCACTACCACCTTCGCGCAGCGCGGTATCGGCGATGTGTTGCTGGCCTGGGAAAACGAGGCGCTGCTGGCGCGCGATGAACTGGGCAAGGACAAGTTCGAGATCGTGGTGCCGAAGTTGTCGATCCTGGCCGAGCCGTCGGTGGCCCTGGTTGACAAGAACGCCGACAAGCACGGCACGCGCGATGTGGCCGAGGCCTACCTGCGTTATCTGTACGCGCCTGAGGGGCAGAAGCTGGCGGCCAAGCATTTCTATCGTCCGCGCCACCCGGAATTTGCCGATGCTGCCGATCTGGCGCGTTTCCCGCAGATCACGCTGGTGACCATCCGGGAAGCGTTCGGCTCGTGGGACAAGGCGCAGCAGGAACACTTCGCCGACGGTGGTGTGTTCGATCAGATCCAGGCAAACAAGTAGGCGATGCAGATGGCGGTTGTACCCCACTCGGCGCGGCTATCGCGCCGACGCGTGATGCCGGGGCTGGGCTTGAGTCTCGGCATCACTCTCACCTGGCTGGGACTGATCGTGCTGATCCCGTTGCTGGGCATCTTCATCAAAACCAGTGGGTTGGGTTGGGATGGCTTGTGGCGGGTGTGGAGTGAGCCGCGCGTTTTGTCCGCGTTGCGGGTGAGCTTCGGTACGGCGTTCGTGGCTGGCGTCTTCAATGCGGTGATGGGCACCTGGGTGGCCTGGGTGTTCGTGCGCTACAACTTCCCGGGCAAGCGTTTCTTCGATGCGGTGATCGACCTGCCGTTTGCGTTGCCGACTGCGGTGGCCGGTATCGCGCTGACCGCGTTGTATGGCGGCAACGGCTGGGTCGGGCGCTGGTTGGAGGCGATCGGCATCAAGGTGGCCTATACGCAGTTGGGCATCGTGCTGGCGCTGGTGTTCGTGGGCCTGCCGTTCGTGGTACGGGTGGTGCAGCCGGTGCTGGCTGAAAGCGAGCGCGAACTGGAAGCTGCTGCCGCCACGCTTGGCGCATCGCGTTGGCAAACGGTGTGGCGGGTGGTGTTGCCGGGGCTCTGGCCATCGGTATTGACCGGGTTTGCATTGGCATTCGCGCGCGGCGTGGGTGAGTACGGTTCGGTGATCTTTATCGCCGGCAATCTGCCCAATTCCACTGAGATCGCGCCGCTGCTGATCACCATCCGCTTGGAAGAGTTCGACTATGCCGGCGCCACTGCGATTGCCGCGGCGATGCTGCTGCTGTCGTTGGTGATTTTGCTGGTGGTTAATACGCTGCAGGCACGCCTGCTGCGCTATCAACGGAGGACTGCATGAACGATGCTGTTTCGTCGCTGCCCGCCATGTTGCAGACCCGCACGATGACCGAACAGGCGCGCAGCATCACCGACTCTGCCACCAACGAACCGCGTTGGATACAGTGGTTGATGATTCTGGGTGCGCTGCTGTTCTTGCTGGCGTTTTTGCTGTTGCCGCTGGTGCTGGTCTTCGCCGAGGCGCTGCGCGGCGGCTGGGAAACCTTCTTGCGCGCAGTGGTCGACCCGGATGCGTTGTCGGCGATCAAGCTGACCCTGATCGTGACTGCGATCGTGCTGCCGCTGAATCTGGTGTTTGGTGTGGCCGCGGCGTGGGCGGTAAGCAAGCATCACTTCCCTGGCAAGCGCTTGCTGATCAGCCTGATCGACCTGCCGTTCTCGGTGTCGCCGGTGGTGGCGGGTTTGATCTTCGTGTTGATCTTCGGTCGCAGCGGTTGGGCGTGGCCGTTGATCGACGACGGCTGGCGCGTGCAATTGCCAGTGCCGGGCGAAATGTTGATCCAGCTGCCGCGCATCGTGTTCGCGTTGCCTGGCATCGTGCTGGCGACGACCTTCGTCACTTTCCCGTTTATCGCGCGCGAGTTGATGCCGCTGATGGAACAGCAGGGGAGCGATGAAGAACTGGCCGCATTGAGTCTGGGCGCGCGTGGTTGGCAGATGTTCTGGCGGGTGACCCTGCCCAATATCCGTTGGGGCCTGATGTACGGCGTACTGCTTTGCACGGCACGCGCGATGGGCGAGTTCGGTGCGGTGTCGGTGGTGTCCGGGCATATCCGCGGGCGCACCAATACGCTGCCATTGCATGTTGAAATTCTTTACAACGAATACGCCTACAGCGCCGCGTTTGCGTGCGCTTCGCTGCTGGCATTGACCGCGCTGCTGACGCTGGCGCTGAAGACGTATCTGGAATGGCGACACGGCGATTCGCTAGCCGCCAACCACCGACATTGAGGTGAACATGGGTATCCGCATCCACCGCCTGCGCAAGCAGTTCGAGACGTTCACCGCGCTGGACGACATCACGCTGGACGTGCGTCAGGGCGAGTTGCTGGCACTGCTGGGGCCGTCCGGCTCAGGCAAGACCACCTTGCTGCGCATCATGGCCGGGCTGGAGCATGCCGATGGCGGGCAGGTGCTATTCGGTGACGAAGACGCCACCCGTATGAGCGTGCAGTCGCGCCGGGTCGGCTTCGTGTTCCAGCACTACGCGCTGTTCAAGCATATGGATGTGTTTGAGAACATCGCCTTCGGTTTGCGGGTGCGGCGCGGTAACGCGCGCTGGGCCGAAGCGCGCATCCGCGCACGCGTGGAAGAACTGCTGGCGCTGGTGCAACTGCATGGCCTGGAACAGCGCTATCCCACCCAGCTGTCCGGTGGTCAGCGTCAGCGCGTGGCGTTGGCCCGTGCGTTGGCGATCGAGCCGCGCGTGCTGCTGCTGGACGAGCCATTCGGTGCGCTGGATGCGCAGGTGCGCCGCGATCTGCGCCGCTGGCTGCGTGAGCTGCACGAACGCACCGGCCTGACCACGGTGTTCGTGACCCACGATCAGGAAGAAGCGCTGGAACTGGCCGACCGGGTGGCGATTCTCAACCGCGGCCGCATCGAACAGCTCGACACCCCGGCGATGATCTACGACAAGCCGGCATCGCCGTTCGTGTATTCGTTCGTGGGTGCGGTGAACCGCATCCCTGGCGTGCTGGCGGACGGCCAGATCCAGGTGGCCGGGCATGTATTGCAGGTGGCCAATGCGGCGTTGGCTGCAGGTCCGGTGGAGGTGTATGTGCGGCCAGAAGATCTGGTGCCGGATGATGCCGGTTGGCCGGCCACGGTGGCCTGGTCGCAGCGCAGCGGGGCGCGTTTGCGTCTGCGTGCAACGCTGGATCCGGCAGGCAACGAAGTGGAAGTGGAGCTGCCGGCCTCGGCAGGGAGCTTTCAGCCAGGGCAGCAGCTAAGGCTGGCTGCGCGCCATTACGGGGTGTTTCCGGCCTGATTCAACGCCGGCATGTGCCGGCCTTGAGCCGGGATTGAGAGTAGGAAAGCGGGATTCTGAGAGCGGGCTCCGCTTGTGCTTTGGGATTAGCAATCCCGAATCTCCAATATCAAGATTCTGCGCAGTCAGTCGATGACACGGAAATCCTGACCAGCCCCCATCGACGGTAAAGCACGTGTGCGGGATCAAAGGAGCGCGACGTTGATGTTGCGCTGCAATGACAGTTGGATTAGGGCCTGTTAACACTAATGGCCTGAGCGAGTAAACTATCGGGTATGGAGATCACACCAGAGCAATTTTCCCTAAT
>NZ_MDEJ01000018.1 GCF_002940065.1 Xanthomonas populi | reverse complement strand
TTGTATCTCTCGACGGATCGCCTCAGTCGTGGTGGCGCTCCCCTGCAGAACCTGGCCCATCGTGCTTGCTTCCATTCGAGTGAAAAGAGTGCACCATCAAAGCCTGGGATCAAACATCTTAGGGATTTGCGTGCTTCGGCGTGCTGATGTTGATCGTCGGCACAGCGCCGCTATTTGCACAGCCGGATTTGACCCGTCGCTCGGCAGCACCGTCGCCGATCGTCCCAGCGCCTCGTATGTCTTCATCACTGTCATTAAAGAATTTCGTACAGATTCCCTGGCAACCTTCAAGAGGCTCAACGCCCAGCAGTTCCAATACGTGCCTGCGGAGGTCTGGCAACCGAAACCTGTCGTGAGCGATGCGTTCCGTATACGGGTCCAGCAAGGCTTGGATGCATTGGCTAAGACTTCAAAGCCGGCTTGCCGCGATCGGGGCAGGGCAGCAAGACCAATATTCACGAAAGGAATTTCCTGGAAGCGAAACGTTATTGGAATCGCTCCTCAAGTGAGCTGTAGCCTCAACGTAAAGGCGTCCAGATGCTGCCGTATATAGGCATAAACCAACAGAGAGATCATAGTACGAGGACATCGCTATGCCGAACAACGTACGGGCCACGAACTCCCCCCACACGATCACACCGACCGTCCGCGCACCCGAAGAGACCGGCGGCCTACCGTCGGTCTCCCGCAGCGCCCCGGACACGCCGGTCGGGTATAGCGGGCAGATGCTGCCTCTTTCTCGCAGCCCAGTGCGGCGCTCGCGCTCTGATGGAGGCACTCACGGCGTGGCGCCTCGCCAGCCTTTGCCTACACGCGCGAATTCCTACCTCGGGTTAGAGCGTGGTGCGGCGCCTTTGGCGTTGGAAGTACAGAGCGTGTCTGGCATATCCAGATCCGAGCAAACCAGCAGTGCTGAAGGTACGACGGCCGCCGCCAGGCGCGAGTTGCTGCTAACCGACTACCAAGCCGCGATCGCCCGACCGCTCGACCTTGATCGCGCGCTCGCAGCCGTGAAGTTACGCGCGGCTGCCGAGATTTATTGCGAGAAGAACAACTTGGCACGTTTCGCTCCACGGCCACCACGCACGAGCGCGGGAGATCAATGCCTCAAGGCTCTGGTCAATCGGCCCGTCGATGAATTGATCGCCGAAGTGCAGGCCACCCCACGCAAATTCAGCCGAACGCAGCTTACCGACGTAGCACAGCGGCACCTGCTTGCCGCATTGAATATCGACATAGCGCTTTACAAAAAGGGCGTACACAAGGCCGGCCTATACGAAGGGCTGCATTCGGTGGCGGGGCGCGCTTTCAGCGTAGCGGCTGCAGCAGTCAGTGCTGGGGTTTCCCAGGTCCAAGGCGTGAGCAAGGCCGTCACCAAGACCGTCAAAGTTCTTTCTCACCAACTGCCGGCCAGCATGGTCAATCCAGCCCTGACGGGCGGCCTTCGCTCCGTCACAGACGTCAAAGAATCGTTTAAGCGCGTAGGTGGACTCCCTGTCCTGGCGCCGCAGATCGACAAGAGCCTCGATATGGGCAAGATCGCGAAGGCCGCGAGGGAAATGCGCAGGCAACTCGACGAGGCTGTCGAAAATTTTGCGCATGCCCCTGAGAACGACTCCCCGGCGCTGGGACGATTGGTGGAGGCCTTTCTCGCGCTGCATGGCGTGGCCGACCGACAGTACCGGCGCCGCATTGGCCTGAATCGCACGCAAACCTACAGTAAAGGTTGGGGCATGGCTGTCAATGGCGTGGCCGCCGTAGGCACGGTTGTGAGCACTACAGTACCGTTGGTGGGTCAAGTCGCCGGTCCCGCTATTCTGGCCAGCACGATCCCGTTGCAATGGGGGGCGGGCTACCTGGACGAACGGCGCAACAAGCACCGCTACACCCTGCGCGCCAACACCAAGTGGGGGGACTTTCTGAAGGACGATGCTGCGAAGATCCATTTCAAGAACCTGACTACCGAGCATGTTTCCGAGTCCAAGCTGCGCCAGTCGTTCCTGACCCAGCCACAGGTGCAGATCGCCGCGATTCGCGAGGTCTACGAGGACGCGATTGGCCAGCTGATGCGGCGGCGTGCAGAACTGCAGAAGCATATCGACGTCCAATGCGAGGCGGGCACTCCGATGCGCGCCCTTGCGCTGCAGCAGCAGGAACTGGATACCGAGATCGACGTGGCCAAGATGCACGCCGACCAATTCGAGTCTTTCGACATGGACCGATGGCGCGCCATTCCTGAGGACAGCGTAATCGGGCGCTGCCTAGACGACCTCGACAATCTCGAGAAGGCCAATCGTCGCGCGCGTCTGCGCAAGCCAGGCGAAGGTGCACAGATCGTGCAGCGCTACGTGCAGGCATTCCACGGCGGCGTGTCGATGGGGACGGCGCTACCGGTGGTCGATGCCATCGCATCTACCGACAGCTTCTATGCGAATGACTCGCACGGGAACGACGATGGCTTACAGCCCGCGCCGCTCGGCGTGGCGGCGGGCACGGGTATGGCGGGTGGTGCCGTCTTCACCGGCGCAACAGGCGAGGTACGGATGAGTAAAGCTGACAATAAGAAGACCATGGCGCAACTGCGCGTTGACCCCGAGGTATACGCAGCCGATGCTGAGGACTGGCGATTCCGCGCCGGAGATCGCGATGTCGACCTGCGTACGTCCGCCGGATACCGGCAACACGCACAGACGCGCTGGGACGAGCTTATGCGGGTTGCACAGGCGCTCAAGCATGGGCTCACGAGCGGCCCGGTGGGACTGAAGAACTTAGCGGCCGCGAAGATGGAATTGCGCCAGGCACGGGCCAGCCTACAGTCGGCGCTCGATGCACTGGCCGCGTCAGGTCTGCAGCGCCAGACGCCCGATCCCGCCCGTGCTCCAACGATCTCGTCGATGAAGGACCGGCTCTATGACTATCAAGCAGTGCGACTGCACCTGATGGCTTAACACCATCGTCCATAAGGCCGCGCTCGCACTGGCCTGATCTAATGCTCGTGGGCACATCGATAGGGAGTGTCTGCAAGGAACCCGTGAGACTTATTTACTGACAGCGAGTCAGCTCAATTTTGGCTTTTTTTTGCACGAATCCCTGCCGACCCCCAGCCTGGTTTACACGCCTGCGCGCTACGGCGACGGTCGGGTGGAAACCGATCCGCTGAATCCGAAGCGCAGAACCGGCGGTGCGGCGGCGTTCGCGCAGCTGGGCGCAACACGCATTCGCCCACAGGTGGACGCGCGCGTGGCGGTGGATCGTCAGCGGCCGACGCTATGGGGCCTTTCGTATGGCGGGCTGTTCGTGCTGCAGGTGTTGTTGACGCAGCCGCAGCTTTTTCAGCACTACGTCGCGGTCGACCCGTCGCCGGGGTGGTGCGATGGGTTTCTCGTTCAGCAAGCGCGTCGCTTGGTGGATCATGAACAAGCAGGTTCTGCAGACCCGCAGCCATCAAAGCGTCGTCTGACGTTGATGGCAGGCGAGGGCGCACCAGTGGCACGCGATGCAACGCCGGATCGCCCCGGCCGGCCGCGTGCAGATCCACACGCTGCACAAAGCCTTGTAACGCTGTTGTCTTCTCTACCCGTACCCGTACCGTACCCGGCCTCACCGCCGAGTACCACCTGCTACCTGGCCTCAGCCATGGTCAAACGCTGGGCGCATCACTCGCGCCAACGTTACGGGACGCAGCGACGCGTTGAAGACGCTAGATCAAGCAAGCGATCGAAGATACATCGCTCTAGAAATCCACAATCACGCTGTTGCCGGTCGCAGCGTGCGCGCATGCAGCGGCGGCAACTCGGCGCAGGCGCTCAATCGTCGCGCGTCTCGCTCAGGTCCGCAGCGTCGTCGGCCGCCTCAATCATGTCGCCATGCGATTCGTCGTTATCGGCACGCGCATAGTGCACGGTCTCCACCGGTCCACTGACCGCGCGGCCACGCACCGGTAGCAGCGCGCTGGCCGCTTCGTATTCGGCCAGCAACGCATGCCGACGTGCTTCTGGTACCTCCTGCCAATGGCAGTCGACCAGCGCGCCTTCCAGCGAATACAGCAGATTGAGGCTGGGCTTGAAGCCGGCGCGGCGCACTTTGACGAACGCGCCCACCGCCCCCACTGCCTGCAGATCCTCCTGCGTGCGCAAGCCGACCTGACGTAGCCACGCTGCACTTTTCGGGCCGATATTGCGCAGCCGTTCGGTGGTCACGTCAGCGCGCCGACAAAGACCTGCGCGATGGCTTCCAGGCCGCGCTGATCGTCGGCGTCGAAGCGATCCAGCTCCGGGCTGTCCAGATCCAGCACGCCGATCAGCGCATCGGCCTTGACCAGCGCAATCACCAGCTCCGAGCGCGATGCCGAATCGCAAGCGATATGCCCGGGGTATGCCTCCACATCGGCGATACGCTGGCTCTGCCGGGTGCTGGCGGCCGCGCCGCACACGCCCTTGTCCAGCGGAATGCGCACGCAGGCCGGCAAGCCCTGAAACGGCCCCACCACCAGCTCGTGGCCATCGTAGAAATAGAAGCCGGCCCAATTGAGCGACGGCAACGAATGGAAGATCAGCGCGGCCAGGTTGGCGGCATTGGCGATCCGATCCGGCTCGCCATGCACCAGTGCCTGGGCCTGGGCGGTGAGCTGGGCGTATTGTTCCGGCTTGCTGCCGGTCAGCGAAGAGGTTGCGAGCATGGCCGAAGTCTAGCAGCGGCCATCCGCAGGGTCGTTGCGACTCAGCGTTCCGTTCGGATCCGCACGCTATGCTGCGCGCCCTCACTGCAAGCGCGGCGTGGCCGCAGGAACCAAACCCATGCCGTTTCCCGCGTTGTACGTCACCGGCACCGACACCGGTATCGGCAAGACCACGGCCAGCACCGCGTTGCTGCATGCGCTTCGCGCACGCGGGCATACCGCGGTGGGCATGAAGCCGGTCGCCAGTGGCTGCGAGGTAACCGCGCACGGCTGGCGCAACGAGGACGCACTGGCGCTGCAGGCCGCCAGCGACCCGCAACCCGACTACGCCACCCTCAATCCCTACGCTTTCCCCGCCCCACTGGCGCCGGAACTGGCCGCCGCCGACGTCGGCGTCACCCTGTCACTGGCGCCGATCGCCGGCGCCTTCGCGCAATTGCGCGCCCAGGCCGAGGTGGTGGTGGTCGAAGGCGTCGGCGGCTGGGCCGCCCCGTTGAGTGCCGATCTGGACCAGACCGATCTGGTCCGCGTGCTCAAGCTGCCCGTCGTGTTGGTGGTCGGCATACGGCTGGGCTGCATCAACCACGCGCGCCTGACCGCCGCGGCGATCGCCGCCGACGGACTGCACTGCATCGGCTGGATCGCCAACGAAATCGATCCGCAGATGGAGCGCATCGAAGAAAACATCGGCATGCTGCGCCAGCGCCTGGCGATGCCGTGCTGGGGCCGGATCGCATGGCGGCTGGGTGCCGATGCCGCGACCCAGGCGCAGGGGTTGCAGCTGCCTGCGTGAGTTCAAGGCAAAGGCGATTTCGATGCCGTGCGTAGAGTTGCTTAGGCACTACGCCAGCGATCAAAACAATAAAAAAGCCCGACAGAAGGAGGGATCTGTCGGGCCGGATTGCATGGGGGGAGGGACCCATGCAAAGACGCTGTGTTTGGTGTCCGTTACGTGCGCCGGGTCTTACCTTTGGTCGCTTGTTCGCTGCCTGCATCGAACTGCTGCTTGGCCAATTGGCGCAGCGCATCGGATGCCTTCAAGCCCAAACCGACGACTTCCTGATTCACCGAAGCCAGGCGTTCCAGGTTGTCGCGGGCCAGTTGCAGCCCCTTCGGCCAGAGCGTCTTGTAGGCACCCAGATCGCGTGCCTGGGTAAACTCACCGAAGAAGCTTGTGGTTGCGCTGACGTTTTGTCCCAAGGTCTTCAGCTGCAGACCAAACGCGTTTTCTGCGTGTTCCATCGCTAACTGGTTGACGCGTGCCGCTGCTGAAGCAAAGGTATTGAAGCTGTTTTCGGACTGCGCCGACATTGCGAACCCCTTGGGGGAAAGCTGTGACCGTTTGTTGCGTTGCAGCATACGCGGATCTTGTTGCGATGCAACACGTTTGCTTAAGATTTCCAAAATGGCCTCCAACGTCCTTTGGAATCAATGAACTATCCTGGCCGCACAAACGACAAGGCCGCCCAGCAGGCGGCCTTGTCGTTTGTGCGCCATGCAATCAGCCGCGATAACGGCATCCGGAGGTGCAGGTTTCATGCACCACGATCTCGCTCAGTGCCGACAGCGCCGGTTTGAGCTGCTGCCAGATCCAGATCGCCAGATGTTCGCTGGTCGGGTTCTCCAATCCCTCGATTTCGTTAAGGTAGTGGTGGTCCAGGCGCTCGTAGATCGGTTTGAAGGCGGCCTTGATGTCGCCGAAATCCATGATCCAGCCGGTCTCGGCACCCGGCTCGCCGCTGACATGCAGCTCGATCCGAAACGAATGCCCGTGCAGGCGAGCGCATTTGTGGCCGGGCGGCACATTGGGCAGCCGATGTGCGGCTTCGAGCGTGAAGACTTTGAAGATATCCATGCGCGACATTGTAAGTGCGCCAGTGCTCCTCGGGCTGTCCCAATCGCAGCGATACAGCGCATCAGAAGGTTGGCCGCACCGTGTGTGGCGCCTCGCCGAAGCACCGGTGTTGCCGCAGCGCTTCGGTGACTTTAAGAGCGCTCCGGTGCCGGAGCGTTACCAGACTCAGCGGCCACGTTCCGACAGCCATACATCACGAACGATCCGCAGGCCTGGATCGACAGACGATGGGGGAAGGTGGCACTGGGTTTCTGATGATGCCGCGTCGCACAGATGCGCCCACAAAAAAGCCGCTACGAAGGGCTGATACTGTTCACTCAAGCTGCTGGTCGAGGGTTGTTGCAACTGGGGGCATTCGCAACGCCCAATAAATAACGGCGCTTCCCCCGAGAGAGGGACGCGCCGTCTTTTCTTAAGTGAACAGTATTACCCGGAAGGGCGGCTTTTTATCGGTGCTAGCCGCAGCGCCAGCCAAACCGGCGCGCAGGATTCAGCGGGTACCGCTCGGACGCTGACCACCACGGCCACCATCGCGACGGCCTGCACCAGCACCGGCGGCAACACCAGCCTGACGCGGACCGCTGCTACGCTGACCACCCGGCTTTTTCGGGCCTGCGTGTGCATGCGCCTGACGCGGTGCATCGCCATGCGGACGACGGGCGTGGCTCTTGCGCGGCGCGCGATCGCCACCCGGCTGCTCGGCACGGCCCGGGGCGCTATTGCCCCAACGGATCGGGGTCTGCGGCTCGTACCCCGGCACGTCGCGGATTTCCACATCGCGGCCCAGCATGCGCACGATCTGACGCAGCAGCTTGGCTTCGTCCTGCGCCACCAGCGAAATCGCTTCGCCGGTCGAGCCGTTACGCCCGGTGCGGCCGATGCGGTGCACGTAATCTTCGGCCACCATCGGCAGGTCATAGTTGATGACCTTCGGCAGCTCGTTGATGTCGATACCGCGCGCGGCGATATCGGTGGCCACCAGCACAGTCACACGGCCGGCCTTGAAGTCGCTCAGGGCACGCATGCGCTGACCCTGGCTCTTGTTGCCGTGGATCGCCGCGGTCTTGATGCCGGACTTTTCCAGGAACAGCGCCAGTTTGTCGCTGCCATGCTTGGTCCGCGCGAAGACCAGGGTTTGCTCGCGGCTGTCCTGCGCCAACAGGTGCAGCAGCAGATCGCGCTTGCGCGCGCCATCGACCGGGTGCACGCGGTGGGTGATGCTCTCGGCCACGGTGTTGCTCGGGGTGACCTGGATCTGCATCGGGTTGCGCATGAATTCCAGCGCCAGCTGCTTGATGTTCTCTTCGAACGTGGCCGAGAACAGCAGGGTCTGGCGGTCCTGGCGCGGCAGCTTGGTCAGGATGCGCTTGATCGACGGCAAAAAGCCCATGTCGAGCATGCGGTCGGCTTCGTCCAGGATCAGCACTTCGATGCCGGACAGGTCCACGCTGCGACGCTCGATATGGTCGATCAGCCGGCCCGGGCAGGCGATCAGCAGATCTACGCCACGACGCAGAGTGTCGAGCTGGTTGCCCATGCCCACGCCGCCGTAGATCACCGCGCTGGGAATACGCAGGTACTTGCTGTAGCCGCGCAGGCTGTCATGCACCTGGGTGGCCAGCTCACGGGTGGGGGTCAGGATCAGCGCGCGCGGCTTGCGCGGGCCGTTGACCGGCTGCGGCGTCGTGCCCAGGTGCTGCAGCAGCGGCAGGCCGAACGCGGCGGTCTTGCCGGTACCGGTCTGTGCGCCGGCCAGCAGGTCGTGACCTGCCAGCACCAGCGGGATCGCCTGCTGCTGGATCGCGGTGGGGGTTTCATAGCCCTGCTCGGCCAACGCGCGCAGCAGGAAGGGCGCAAGGCCCAGGGATTCAAAATACATCAGGAAGCTCCAAGTAAAGCGTCGCCACCAGGCAAAGCCCGGAGCGCAGACGCATTGCAAATGCAAAAAGTGAGGCTCGGAGCGTTCCCGTGAACCGCGCTGCGAGATGGTGGAACAACCCGATCAAAAGAGCGATGGGTTTGTCGGCACCACGAAAGGCGTCGGGTGGGGCGGGCGAGCGGATCGATCGATCCTGGCCTCGCCGGCTGTCCCTAAGGGAAACGGACGGCCGCATGCAGACCAGAAAAGTGTACGCGCGTTTGGCGCGCTGCACAAAAAGCGAGTTCATCGGTTGGGCTACGGGTCAGTTGTTTCAGATGAAACCAGTGTTGCGGCAGGCCGTACAATCGGCCGATCAGCCACAGCACAGGATGGTCATGAAGCTAGGTTCCCTGAAGGAAGGCGGCCGCGATGGCAGCCTGATCGTGGTCGCGCGCGATCTGCGCACGGCGGTGCGCGCCACCGGTATCGCGCCCACGCTACAGCGTGCGCTGGAAGACTGGAGCAATGTCGCGCCGCGCCTGAACGCCTTGTCGGCCTCGCTCAACGACGGCAGTGCCGATGGTGTGTTCGATCTGGATCTGCAGGCGCTGGCTGCACCGCTGCCGCGCGCCTACGAGTTCGTCGATGGCAGCGCCTACCTGCCGCATGTGGAGCGGGTGCGTCGTGCGCGCAATGCCGAGGTGCCGGAAAGCTTCTACACCGAGCCGTTGATGTACCAGGCCACCAGCGCCGGGTTCTACGGCCCGCGCGATGCCATCAAGGTGATCAGCGAGGAGCACGGCATCGATCTGGAAGCCGAGCTGGTGGTGATCACCGACGATGTGCCGATGGGCGCCTCGCCCGAGCAGGCCGCCGCGCACATCCAGTTGGTCGGCCTGGTCAACGACGTCTCGCTGCGCAATCTGATTCCGGCCGAGCTCGCCAAGGGCTTTGGCTTTGTGCAATCCAAGCCGCGCTCGGCGCTGTCGCCGGTGTTCGTCACCGTGGATGAATTGGACGAGGCATGGCGCGACAACAAGGTGCATCTGCCGCTGGTCACCCACGTCAATGGTGCCTGGTTCGGCGCGCCCGAAGCCGGCAACGACATGCAGTTCGACTTCGCTCAACTGATCGCCCACGCCGCCAAAACGCGGCCGCTCTCGGCCGGCACCATCCTCGGCTCAGGTACGATCGCCAATCAGGACACCACGCTGGGGGCCTCGTGTTTTGCCGAACAGCGCGTGGTGGAAACCCTGCGCGACGGCACGCCGAGCACGCCGTTCATGTCATTCGGCGATGTGGTGCGGATCGAGATGTTTGATGCCGATGGCGCCAGCATCTTCGGTGCGATCGAACAGCGCGTCGAACGTCAGCCGCTACCATGACATCGGCGAAGGCGTCTGCGAAGGGAGTGACGAAGACCTGCATGCGAGGCCGGGTATGAGTTCCCAACTGGAATTGTTTTCATACTGGCGCTCCAGCGCCGCGTATCGCGTGCGCATCGGCCTGCAGCTGAAGGCGCTCGCCTACATCGCGCACCCGGTGCATCTGGTGCGCGATGTAGGCGAGCACCATGCACCCGCCTATGCGCAGCTCAACGCGCAGGAACTGGTACCCACGTTGCGGCATGGCGCGGTGGTGATTCCGCAGTCGCTGGCGATCCTGGAGTATCTGGACGACGCGTTCCCGGACAGTGCGCGGCTGCTGCCTGTGGCGCCGGCCGAGCGCGCCCGCGTGCGCGCATTGGCGCAGGTCATCGCCTGCGATGTGCATCCGCTCAACAATCTGCGCGTCACCCAGTTTTTCGAACGCGAATGGCAACTGGATGCCGCACAACGCGAGCACTGGACGCATCACTGGATGCAAAGCGGTTTTGCTGCATTGGAAGCGCAGTTGGCCAACGATCCGCACACCCGCACGTTCTGCCACGGCAACACGCCGGGGCTGACTGATTGCGTGCTGATTCCGCAGCTCTACAACGCGCGCCGCTTCAAATTTGATCTGATGCCGTATCCAACCCTGCAACGCATCGAACAGGCGTGCCTGGCACTGCCTGCATTCGATGCGGCGCGGCCGGAAATACAGGTGGATGCAGTGGTTGCCTGATCGGCACCAACAGATACGCGACGTAGAGCGCTCATCCACGATTTGAATCGTGTTCCTGAGCCCGACTGAGAGTGCCGGGCGATCAGTCGGCAGAGGAGTGGCCGGCGCGCAGTAACGGCAGCACACGCGTGCTGCATGCCGACCGGAAACACCGGTTGCGCACGCCTGGCAGCTGCGCCGGTATCGCTGGCTGGTTGTCGCCGGCCGCATGAAACGCACGCAATGCGCGTCGATGACGGCAACCATGGGCCGCTCTCCCGCGGCCGCCCATGGCAAGCGCGTGCGTCAACACGCCTGCGCTTGCTCATTCAGTCAGTCAAGTGAACCCGTGGCTGATCTTCGGTGCTGCCGCCGTTTCGTAATCCGCGTACGGATCGTGCTCGCCGGAGCCGCCTTCGGACAGGCGGAACTTCAGTGCCAGACCATCGCGCGAGTCGGCAGCGCGCAGCGCTTCCTCCTGCTCGATCTCACCGGATTTAACCATGCGGAACAGGCATTGGTCGAAGGTCTGCATGCCTTTTTCCAGCGACTCTTCCATCGCCGCCTTGACCTCGTGCACCTGCCCGCGCCGCAGCAGGTCGCGAATCATCGGCGTGTTGAGCAGCACTTCGGTGGCGGGGCGGCGGCGTCCGTCCTGACCCTTGACCAAGCGCTGCGACACCACCGCACGCAGGTTCAGCGCCAGATTCATCAGCACATTCTTGTGCGCGCTTTCCGGGAAGAAATTGAGGATGCGTTCGATGGTCTGATCGGCATTGTTGGAATGCAGCGTCGCCAGGCACAGGTGGCCTGTCTCGGCGAAGGCGATCGCCGCCTCCATGGTGTCGGCATCCAGGATTTCGCCGATCAGGATCACGTCCGGCGCTTCGCGCATTGCGTTCTTCAGCGCGCTCTGGAACGTATGCGTGTCCAGGCCGACCTCGCGCTGATTCACGATCGACATCTTGTGCTTGTGCAGGTATTCGATCGGGTCCTCGATGGTGAGGATGTGCCCGGTGGTGGTGCTGTTGCGGTGGTCGATCATCGACGCCAGCGAGGTCGACTTGCCCGAGCCGGTCGAGCCAACCAGCAACACCAGACCGCGCGGCGTCATGATGACGTCCTTGAGCACCTGTGGCAGGTTGAGCTCTTCGATACTCGGGATCCGGCTGCGAATGGCGCGGATCACCATCCCCGCCTCGCCGCGCTGCTTGAACACGTTCACACGGAAGCGTCCGGCGTCGGGCAGCGAGATGGCCATGTTGAGTTCTAGGTCGCGCTCGAACTGCGGCACCTGGCCCTCGTCCATCAACGAGTAAGCGATTTTCTTGACCATCCCCGGCGGCAACCCCGTATTGCCGAGCGGGTAGAGCTTGCCTTCGATCTTGATGTACACCGGCGCGCCGGTGGTCAAAAACATGTCCGAGGCATTCTTTTCGGTCATCAGCTTCAAGAAGTAGCCGATATCCATGCGCAATGGTTCCCCAACAAACAGCAGCGTCTCGTTGCAAGTACGCCGCAGGCTTCCGACAATGGCCGTGCTCGAGACTTCTCGCTACGGCTCCCCTAATGACGGCTAGCTTCGCATACTTGCGGCGATCCCTGTATGGCATCGCCTGTTTCATGGTTCTTTCCTCTCCCGCCGCCGCCCAGGTGGCGCCGGAGCTCACCGTTGCCGAACAGGCCGTGCAACGCGCCACCCAGGCAGATGCCGACCAATACGCCCCTGATCTGGTCAATCTGGCCCGACAAGAATTGATGCAGGCCCAGCAGGCGCAGCTGGACAAGCGCCAGCGCAAGCAGGTGCCGCAGATCGCCTTGCGCGCAGCCGCCAATGCCGATCTGGCTAAGGCACGCAGCGAACAAGGTGTGGTCACTGCCCAGCTTGAACAGCGCCGGAAGGAAGTGGCGCAGCTGCAGAACAGCCTCAATACCGGGGAGGCTGGCCGATGAAACTGCGTCCGCTTCTCTATCTCGGTGTCATGAGCATGGCCGCACTGCCGCCGCTGGCAATGGCCGCCAAGGACGACCCGCAGGCCGACGCGCTCACCCTGCGCCTGGCCGCGCTGCAGAACGACCCGCAGACCAATGAGTTGGCTCGCTTCGAGCGATTGCAGGCGCAGCAGATCGTGGCCTCGCTGGCCGACGCCAAGCGTCGCGACCGCGACGAACTGGTGTTTCTGGCCGACCGCCGGGTCGAAATTGCCGAACTCACCGCCCGCACCGCACTGGCGCGGCGCGAGCTGGATCGGCTGGAAGGCACCCGCAACGATCTGCTGATCGAAGCCAGCCGCCGTGACGCTTCACGTGCGCGCCAGGAGGCCGAGCGTCTGCGCGTGCAAGCGCAGATCCAGGCCGAAGAGGCCGAGCGCATGCGTCAGGCGGCCGAACAGGAAACCCTGGCCCGCCAGGATGCCGAGCTGGCACTGACCAGCGTGGCCGGCAAGCAGACCGCCAAGCTCAATGCGGCCCAGCAGAAAGCCGTGCAATTGGCACACGAAGAAGCCGAACTGGTGTCCGGTGCCAAGTTGCCGTCCGCCAAGTTCGACACGCGCGGCGAAGTGTTTTCGCTGGGCAGCGGCGCGTTCGGTGGCAAGGCCGCCCTGTCTGGCGATGCCGCACGACAAGCCAAGGCGCTAGCCGAATATCTGAACATCGGCAAGAAGGGCCGGGTGAGCATCGTTGGTTTCGACAGCGATGCAGCCATGGCTGAGAAGCGGGCCGAAGCGGTGCGTGATTCCCTGGTCGCCGCTGGTGTGGCCAGTGCACGCTTGCAGGTCAGCGGGACCAAGGCTGCCGCCAGCAAGACGCGTGCTGAAGAGGTGATCGTCTCGCCGTAATGCAAGTGGTTGGAAGTTAAGGTCTTTTAACCCGGGAATGACGCCCGGTTGAACCGCGGTCACCGATTGACGCAGGGAACGCCAAAAGCAGCCGTTCTGGCCTTGAACCCCCTCCGCGACCGGCGTAGGGTCGTAGTCCTGGGTAGCACTCCGCTGCCTGGAAGTACGGAGGGCCGGCCAGTGACGCAAGGGCACGCATCAACGCAATTCGGTGGCAAGGTTGTTGGTTCCGCCAGTGCGCTTGCCGTTGTGATCCGGGAGTCTTCCATCCCCAAGCAGCGCCCCGTGCCGCCAGCGGCCGGGGCGTTCTTTTTTCAAGTGAAGGAGGTAACGCCATGTTCGAAGGGCAACCGCAGACTGAAATCGACGCATTGGTCAAGTCTGATCCCGAGTTCAAGCAGCTGTACCAACGCCACAAGCTCTTGAACAAGAAATGCATGGATGCCGAACTCGGGGTGCTCCCGATCGACGACGTGACCTTGGGCCAGATGAAACGCGAGAAATTGCAGGCCAAAGAGAAGCTCACCCGGATGTACGACCAGCTCACCTACTGATCCTTCCCCACATCTAGAACAAGTTCACCGTCGCGGGCGGTGGCAGCCTCCTCGTCGGCTCGCCACCGTCCGCGTCTTTACTTTGTGCGGCGGTCTGAGAACGGCTGTTGAGCACGCTCGTTCATACGTCGGTGCGATCGTTTCAACTCTGAATGAGCATTCCCCAGCGGTTCGTCGGATAATGGGCGGCCTAGCCCAAGCGGCGCAGCGACGATATCCGATGGCGATCCATTCCTCCGTACTCGAACTGATTGGCAACACGCCGATCGTCAAGGCACAGCACCTGGACACCGGCGTCTGCGAGCTGTTCTTCAAGCTGGAGGCGGCAAACCCTGGTGGATCGATCAAGGACCGTATCGGCTTGTCGATGATTGAAGCAGCCGAACGGCGCGGTGACTTGATCCCAGGCGCCACGCTGGTCGAAGGCACCGCCGGCAACACCGGTCTGGGTCTGGCATTGGTCGCGCAGCAGAAGGGCTACCGGTTGATCCTGGTGGTGCCGGACAAAATGAGTCGCGAGAAGATCTTCAATCTCAAGGCCATGGGCGCACAGGTGGTGCTGACGCGTTCGGACGTGGCCAAGGGCCACCCGGAGTATTACCAGGACCTGGCCGCCAAGATCGCGTCCGAGACGCCCGGCGCCTACTTCATCAACCAGTTCGGCAACCCGGACAACCCGGCCGCGCACGAGTTCGGCACCGGCCCGGAAATCCTGGCGCAGATGGACGGCGATCTGGACGCGATCGTGTTCGGTTGCGGCAGCTCCGGCACCATGACCGGCCTGTCGCGCGCGTTCGCCACCGCCTCGCCGCACACCGAGCTGGTGCTGGCCGACCCGGTCGGCTCAATCCTGACCCAGTACATCGAAGAAGGCACCGTCAGCGAAAAATCCGGCAGCTGGCTGGTCGAAGGCATCGGCGAGGACTTCCTGCCGGATATCTCCGACTTTTCGCGGGTCAAGAAGGCCTATTCGATCAGCGACGCGGAAAGCTTCCACACCGCGCGCGAGTTGCTGGCCAAGGAAGGCATCCTCGGCGGCTC
The DNA here is from genome assembly GCF_002940065.1 of Xanthomonas populi. Classification (GTDB taxonomy): domain Bacteria; phylum Pseudomonadota; class Gammaproteobacteria; order Xanthomonadales; family Xanthomonadaceae; genus Xanthomonas; species Xanthomonas populi. Next base: position 28,769 of record NZ_MDEJ01000018.1, on the reverse strand, counting down.
GTCCACGGGCACGCTGCTGGCCACCGCGTTGAAGTACTGCCGCGAGCAGACCACGCCCAAGCGCGTGCTGGTGTTCGTCTGCGATACCGGCAACAAGTACCTGTCCAAGATGTACAACGACTACTGGATGCTGGACAACGGCTTTCTGGAGCGCCCGCAGCACGGCGATCTGCGCGACCTGATCCTGCGCCCGTACAACAAGCGCGACACCGTGGTGGTTGGCCCGAAGGACCTGCTGACGACCGCTTATCAGCGTATGAAGCTTTACGACGTCTCGCAGCTGCCGGTCATCGACGAGGGTGAGCTGGTCGGCATCGTCGACGAAAGTGACGTGCTGCTGCATGTCTACGGCGACGAGGCGCGCTTCCGTGACCCGATTTCCACCGCCATGGTCAGCAAGCTCGATCGCCTGGATGTCGTCTCCCCGATCGAAGCGCTGCTGCCGGTGTTCGACCGCGGCCAGGTTGCCATTGTCATGGACGGCAACCAGTTCCTCGGCCTGATCACCCGTATCGACCTGCTCAACTACCTGCGTCGCCGCGTGCAGTGATCGCGCAGTGCCGCGCGCCCGGCTGAGACGCGCGGCGCCGGCCATTAAGACCTGCTTGGTACAATCCACCACTTTTTTCGGGAACCTCCATGTCCAATCGCACCACTAGCAGCCACGCTGGCGAGCGTGAACTCTCGCTTGCCACGCTGGCGATTCATGGAGGGCAGTCGCCGGACCCCAGCACCGGGGCGGTGATGCCGCCGATCTACGCGACGTCCACGTATGCGCAGTCCAGCCCGGGCGAGCATCAGGGCTTCGAGTACTCGCGCACCCACAACCCCACGCGCTTTGCCTATGAGCGCTGCGTCGCGTCGCTGGAAGGCGGTACCCGCGCGTTCGCGTTCGCCTCCGGCATGGCCGCCACCTCCACGGTGATGGAACTGCTGGACGCCGGCAGCCATGTGGTAGCGATGGACGACCTGTATGGCGGCACGTTCCGCCTGTTCGAGCGCGTGCGTCGCCGCACCGCCGGTCTGGACTTCAGCTTCGTCGACCTGACCGACCCGGCTGCCTTCGAAGCGGCGATCCGCTCCGACACCAAGATGGTGTGGATCGAGACCCCGACCAACCCGATGCTCAAGCTGGTCGATCTCGCGGCAATCGCCACGATCGCGCGCAAGCGCGGCCTGCTGATCGTGGTCGACAACACCTTCGCCTCGCCCATGCTGCAACGCCCGCTCAGCCTGGGCGCCGACATCGTCGTGCACTCGGCGACCAAGTACCTCAACGGCCACTCGGACATGGTTGGCGGCATCGCGGTGGTCGGCGACAACGCAGAACTGGCCGAACAACTAGCCTTCCTGCAGAATTCTATCGGCGGCGTCCAAGGCCCGTTCGATAGCTTCCTTGCCTTGCGCGGCCTCAAAACCCTGCCGCTGCGCATGCGCGCGCACTGCGAGAACGCATTGGCGCTGGCGCAGTGGCTGGAAACCCACCCCGCGATCGAGAAGGTGATCTACCCCGGCCTGCGCTCGCACCCGCAGCACGCATTGGCCAAAACGCAGATGTCCGGCTTCGGCGGCATCGTCTCGATTGTCCTCAAGGGCGGCTTTGATGCGGCCAAGCGCTTTTGCGAACGTACCGAGCTGTTCACCCTGGCCGAATCCTTGGGTGGCGTTGAAAGTTTGGTGAATCATCCCGCCGTCATGACGCATGCCTCTATTCCGGTAGAGCGCCGCGCCCAGCTTGGCATCAGCGATGCGCTGGTGCGGCTGAGTGTGGGGGTTGAGGATGCGGGAGATTTGCGGGTGGATTTGGAGCGGGCGCTTGAGGCTGTCCGTTCTCCATGACGGCGTCTCCGCAACGTCAGGGCATCTCTGATTCCTGGCGAACCGGGCTGGCAGGACTTCACCTGCAGTCATGGGTACGTCAGCAGCCCTGGCTGCAGCGCATCTATCGGTTGTTTCCGCGTAGTCTGCGCGATCGCGTATCAGCAGCGCTGTCCGCCCGCTCCATCGTCCAGACGCGCTTCCAGCGCACGGATGCCTGGGAGCAAGCCCCAACCGGCAACGACGCGTCTTTGCGGGTCGAGAAAGAGAGCGTCCCGTCCACGTTCGATGCGTCAGCGGGAATCAATATCCTTGGGTATATCCGCGGCGAATTCGGGTTGGCAGAGAGTGCCAGGATGTATGCGCGCGCGCTCATCAATGCAGGGGTTCCAGTGTCGTTGTATGACCTGGAGATCGGGCAGCCACACTCCTGCCAGGATCGGAGCATGGATGGCTTCATTGATCAGCGCATGCCGCACCTGGCTACCGTCGTGTTCGTGAATCCGGACTACCTGGAAGCTGCGTTCGAGCACGTCGGTCGCGCGCGAATGAAGGGGCACTACGTGATCGCCTGCTGGTTCTGGGAGCTTGAAGTGATCCCCAGCAGCTGGCTGGACGCCATCGCGCTCGTGGACGAGATCATGGTTGCCTCACAGTTCATCGAGAATGCCTTCCGTCGTATTACCGACAAGCCGATCATGCGGCTGCCTCTGCCGTTGTCCGACTGCCGCGATAGTGGCCTGCAGAGGCATGACTTCGGGCTGGAAGTCGACAAGTTCGTCTTTCTTTTCACTTTCGACTTCCATTCTTTTATCACCAGAAAGAATCCCCAAGCCGTTGTGCATGCATTTCAACAAGCATTCCCACGCGACCGTGACGACGTTCGTCTCGTTTTGAAGTCAAGCAACGGCCATATGTACCTCGAGCAGATGCGTGAGCTCATCACACTTGTGATGGGAGATTCACGGATTCTGCTACGTGACGAGGTGATCGACAAAATGCATGTGCGTGCACTTCAGCGATGCTGCGACGTCTATGTTTCGTTGCATCGTGCGGAAGGTTTCGGACTGGGGCTTGCCGAGTGCATGTCGCTGGGTAAGCCGGTCATCGCTACAGGATGGTCAGGCAATATGGAATTCATGACCGAGAGCAACTCGTGTCTTGTAGAGTACGATTTGGTCTCCGTTGCCGGGCAGTATCCCGATTCGAACGGCGCGCGCTGGGCCGAGCCGCGGATTGAAAGTGCGGCTGATGCCATGCGTCGCCTTGCCGACGATCCCGCGCGCGCGCGCGCGCTGGGCGTGGTGGCAAGAGACGATATCTGCTTGCGACTTTCACCAGACAATGCGGCGCGACATCTGTTGGCAAGGGTCGCGGAAGTAACCGAATCAATGGACTGACCGCACAGGCAACATTGTGGCCTTAACCAGGCATGCAGCGATTTGCGTGCACCTGCTTCAACAAAGTGCTGAACAATTTCTGAGGTAGCAACGTTGGATATGATCCGGTCCGTATGGGCCTTCCGTTACTTCATCCTGTCATCGATCAGGAACGATCTGCGTCTGCGTTTTGTGCAGAGCAAGCTGGGCGCATTGTGGATGATCATCCATCCGCTCATGCAGGTACTGATCTTTGCGACGATCCTGTCTGAGGTTCTTGCGGCGAAGCTGCCTGGTGTCAACAACAAGTTTGCTTACGCGCTGTACCTGATGGCCGGAACGCTTTGCTGGACCCTGTTTGCCGAATGCATCGGTAAATGTGCTTCATTGTTTGTGGATAACGGCAATCTCATGAAGAAGCAGGCGTTCCCCCGGATCTGTCTTCCACTCATTGCCGGTGGCACCGTTATGGTGAACAACCTTCTGCTGTTCCTGGCGATCTTCATCGTTTTCGCTATTTTGGGTCACACGTTGGGGCCGCAAGCAACCTGGCTGCCGCTGCTGATGCTGCTGACGCTGGCTTTCGCGATGTCGATCGGACTGCTACTTGGCGTCTTCAATGTCTTCGTGCGCGACATTGGGCAGGTTGTACCGGTCGTTCTGCAGGCGATGTTCTGGGTGACACCTATCGTCTACACCATCGATATCCTTCCAGAGCAGACGCAGCAATTGTTCAAGCTCAACCCGCTGTTTCCGCTCGTTAGCGCATATCAGCAGGTCCTACTTTACGGGCGCTCTCCCGAGTGGATGGACCTTGTCCCGTTGATGGCGGCGACAGTGGTGCTGGGCGCTTTGTCTCTGGTGGTTTTCCGCCGCGCAAGCGCGGAAATGGTGGATGCACTATGAGCGCAATGTTGACGGTTGAAGGACTGGGGAAATCCTATCGAGTCTGGGGCAGCGAATGGCTGCGTGCTGCCAGCTGGTTCGGTCTGCAGGTCAAGCCACGGGAGGAGCACTGGGTTCTGAGAGATGTCGGTTTTTCGATTGCTGCCGGCGAGTCGATCGGGATCATGGGACGCAATGGTGCCGGCAAAAGCACGCTGCTCAAGCTGATCACGGGAACTTCCCAGCCTACCGAGGGGCGAATCGTGCGTCGCGGGCGTATTGCCGCGATCCTGGAACTTGGCATGGGGTTCAATCCTGAGCTCAGTGGGCGGGAGAACGCGCGCCACTCCGCAGGCCTGATGGGATATGCGCGCGATCAGATCGATGCAGTATTGCCACAGATCCAGGATTTCGCTGAGATCGGAGAGTACTTTGATGAACCGGTGCGTACCTATTCCAGCGGCATGCAGGTGCGTGTTGCCTTCGCCGTTGCTACTGCTTTTCGTCCCGACATCCTGATTGTCGACGAGGCATTGTCGGTGGGCGATGCTTACTTCCAGGCTAAATGTTTTAAACGCATCAAGTCATTTAAGGACGAAGGCACGACCCTCATTCTCGTTAGCCACTCGGCTGGGGATATCGTCAAGCATTGCGATCGGGCAATCCTGATCAAGGAAGGCCGGGTTTACGCCGACGGGCCCTCCCGTGATGTATCCAATCTTTATCTGGACGAGCTGTTTGGTCAGAAGCCTGTCTCACTCCAGGCCGATACCAAAGACGCGCCGCAGGCGATGGCCGGCGGCAGCGAAGATGTGTTTCATACCCGGCCCTACTACAACGCAAATGAGCACCGTTGGGGACATGGCGGCGCAAGAATCCTCGATTACGTGGTTGTCAGCCAAGGGCAGGAGTTCCCACCGCGGCTGGAGAGCGGCTCAAGGACGGCGTTCTATGTGAAGATCGCGTTTGACCGCGATTTCGACAATGTTGTTCCAGGCTTTCTCGTAAAAACGCTCGAAGGATTATTCCTGTACGGGACCAACTCCTTCCTGTCCAGTGAGGGAAGAGTAGGCATGGCCGTCAAGGCTGGCGATGTAATCGTCTGCAAGTTCACCATGCCGTTGGACCTGAATGAAGCGAACTATCTGGTGTCGCTGGGCGTGTCCAGTGGCGACCCGCTGACCGAATTGGTGCCATTGGACAGACGGTATGACTCCATCGTGCTCGATGTCGCCAGAGCCATGTTGTTCTGGGGAATGATGGACCTCAAGGCAGATTTCGAGATCGTGGAGGCATCTGCATGAGCCTCTGGCGTTTTCATATCAACTCAAAGGCCAAAGAGTCATGACCGGATCAGAAAGTATCAGCGCGCTGGTAACGGCGCTGCCGGAAAAGTACCAGCCGATCTTCGGGCACCCGGAACTTTCGGAGGGAAGCTCGAGGGGGTGCGAAGACAGACTCGTGCTGATTGCCGAATGCGCGAAGCGAATGCAGGACGCGCTTGGACGCCCACTGCGCGTGCTCGACTTTGGCTGTGCGCAGGGCTTTTTCTCCCTGAGCCTGGCCGCCAAAGGCCACCGGGTGCATGGTGTGGATTTCCTCGACCGGAACATTGCGCTGTGCCAGGCGCTTGCTAGCGACAACCCTGCACTTGAAGCCAGCTTCGAACATGCAACGGTCGAGGAAGTGATCGAGCGGCTCGAAGACAGGGAATACGACCTGGTGCTGGGCCTAAGCGTGTTCCACCACCTGGTGCATGCCCAGGGCGTTGAGCGCGTCCGCAGGTTGTGTCAAAAGCTTGCCGATTCCACCGAAGCAGGCATCTTCGAGATGGCCTTGCGCGAGGAGCCGCTCTATTGGGCCGCCTCTTTGCCGAGCGATCCAGCGGAACTGCTGGCAGGCTATTCCTTTACCCGGTTGTTGTCACGGCAGACGACTCACCTGTCGGCGATCGCGCGGCCGCTGTATTTTGCGAGCAGCAGGCTGTGGTATGCGGACGGGGTCGTTGGGAAATTCAATTCCTGGTCGGGCGAATCGCACGCCCATGGCAGGGGCACCCACCAATACAGCAGGCGCTATTACTTCGGCGACTGCGTGTTTGTGAAGAAAATGACGCTCGGCATAGGCGACCGTGCGCAGATCAATCTCAAGGAGTTCCAAAATGAAGTCGATTTTCTTCGAAACCCTCCCGACGGTTATCGTGCTCCCCGCCTGATCGCAGCGCTGGAAGACCGCTCCGACCTTTTCCTTGCCAGGGAGATGATGAAGGGTCGCTTGCTGTCGGAGCTGATTGACGACGAGACGCTCTACGATGCCGACCGGGTCGTATCGGAACTGTTGGATCAGCTCGTGGCGCTTGAACGCGCGGGTCTGTATCACAACGATGTGCGCTGCTGGAACGTGCTCATGACCCGGGACGGGCATGCTGTCCTGATTGATTACGGTGCCATTTCTTCCGAGGCGACGGATAGTTCCTGGCTGGACGATCCGCTGCTGGCTTTCCTGATTACAGTGAAGGAGATTCTCGAGCGTCACATCGTGCCTACTAGCCCGAGCCGAGAGCCGGCGCTGGATCTGATGTCACTGCCTTTCCGGTATCGGAATGCATTCATTCGCTTGTTCGGGCGAGCACAGACGCACTGGACCTTCAAGGAGCTACAGGACAATCTGGCATTGCCGGAGTCGGTATCCGATGAAGTGCCGGAGTGGATGTCGATCTATCAGTACCTTCAGCGATCCCTACGCACCTACAGCGGATATGTGCGTGCACTGTCTACACATAGCGAACACGAACACGCCGCATTGATGGCAAGCGAGTCTTCGCTGGCGCGCGTCCTCGACGATGCGCAACAGGGACAGGAGAAGCTTGTCGCGCTTCAGACCGAGATCGAGATGGCGGCTGACCGTTATCACGACCTGGAGGAAAACAGCCTGCGCATGGCCAAGTGGTCCAAGGAACTCGAAGAGCACGCGAAAGAGCTCGAAGAGCGTGCAAACGCGCTGGGAAAAAGCACTGGCCAGCTAAGTGAGCAGGCAGCGGTACTGGAGAGTCGGGCCCTTGAGGCTGAGGCGGGCAGGGACAGGTTCCGCGAACAGGCCGCCGAACTCCAGGCGCGCGCTGCAACGTTCGAGGCCAACAACCTGGAGCTCTCCCATCGCATCACCGAGCTTGAGGTTGAGCTGGAAGAACGGCAGCGCGCTCGCGAGCTCGCGGAGTTGTTGGCGGCCGATCTCGGCAGACTGACTGCAGAACGAGACCAGTTGCAGGAAGAAGTAGCTGAAAAGCAGCTGTCCAACGAACGCCTGGAAGCCAAGGTTGTGGAGCTTCACTCCAATGTGGATTCCCTCCTGCAGCGGATCGAGCGCTCCGAAACATCGGGCGAACACGATCGGCGTCGGCTGAAGGAGCTGCAGGCCAATCTGTCGCAGCGCAATCAGGACGTGGAAACCTCGCGTGCTCGGGTTCGCGAACTTGAGTACATTGTTGGTGGATTAGAGGGGCTCATTGCCGACTTCCATACCAGTCGTTCGTGGCGCGTTACCGCGCCGCTGAGATGGGTGACCACCAAGGTGCTCAGGCGTGATGAACCTCTGGCACAGATAGTGCCCAGAAAGACGGAACCGACCAATGCCATCGCTTATGGCCAGGACCTGCCAACTCCAGCGGATGCGGCGCTGGAGAAGCGGCTGGCCGCGCTCGACCAAATCGGGCGCCGAGTAAGGAAACCCGAGCAGTAATTCACGGAAGTCATCGCAGTGGCAAGGGCAATATCGAAAGGGGACTCGGTTTTGAAAAGAATTATCGTACTTGGCGCGCAGGTGCCGTTTGTTCGCGGAGGCGCCGAGCTCCTCAACGAAGAGTTGGTGCGTCAGATCAATTTGTGGGGCAAGCAGCGCCACGTCGTCGCTGAGCTGGTGCAACTCCCCTACAAGTGGTATCCGGAAACCGAGATCCTCTCTGCGATGCTTTCCTGGCGACTGCTGGACCTCAGCGAGGCCAACGGGCAGAAGATTGACTTGTGCATCTGCACCAAGTTTCCGACCTACGCAGCGTCGCATGCCAACAAGACGCTGTGGCTTGTGCACCAGCATAGGGTGCTCTACGACCTCGCGCATACGCGCTTCGATCAGCCCCATTTGAGCAGCAGGGATTCTGCGGTGCGCGATGCATTGCGTGTGTCGGACGAGGAGATGCTGTCCGACATCGATTCGCGGTTTACAATTTCCCAGACGGTTACTGACCGGCTGACGCAGTATTGCGGCCTGTCTTCGGAAGTGCTGTATCCGCCGTCCAAGCTGGCGCCGCACATCAAGTCGGGCGAATACGGGGATTTCGTATTGTGTATCGGTCGTCTTGAATCGATGAAGCGGCCGGACCTGTTGATCCGGGCAGCCCAGCACGTACCGCATGCAAAGGTCGTCATCGCCGGAACTGGTGCAAGCGACTACGCACGCGCATTGGCTCCGCTGGTGCGCGAGCTGGGCCTGGAAAACAGGGTCGAACTGGCCGGCTTTATCGAAGATGTCCGCTTGCTTGAGCTGATCGCCAGTTGCCGCGCGGTGTTCTATTCGCCAGTCGACGAGGACTATGGTTTCGCGACTCTCGAAAGTTTCGCCGCGCATAAGCCGGTCATCACCGTTGATGACAGCGGCGAAGTGTGCCGTATCGTGCGGTCCACCGGCAGCGGCTGGGTGACCGCTCCGACCCCGGAGGCCATCGCCGAGAGCCTGCTGGACTGCTATGCCAGGACACCGGCCCAGCTTCGCGTGCTGGCTGAGGAAGGACATCGCCTCAGCGAGACCATCACCTGGGACCGCGTGATCCGTCAACTCGTGGAGAGCAGGCTTTGAGTGCTCCGTTCCGAGTCGCACTGGTCGGGCCCCAGCCGCCTGATCGGTCCGGCATTGCCGAGTACGCGGCCGGCCTGGTCGACATGTTGCGTGATTGCGGTTTGTCGGTTGAGACGGTCACCGTTGCGGATGTCGAGCAGAAAGGCGCGTCACAGATCTTTGCCAGTCTGCGCGCAGCAGACGCCGTCGTGTATCAGATGGGAAACCACCCGACGTTCCACGGCTGGATGCTTCCCCTCATGGCGGCCGTGCCCGGAATCGTGCATTTGCATGACCTGGTGCTTCACCATATGGCGGCTGGCGTATTGAGCGATGCGGGTCGACTGGACAGCGCCAGTTACGGTGGCTTGTTGGAAAAGTGGCATTCAACATCACAGGTCAGAGCCGCAACGGTGGCTCTTCGTCTCGGCACGCCGATATGGGGCCGCGCCCAGGTGGTTGATTATCCGCTGCATCATGTCGCAACACAGTATGCGACCGAAATGGTCGTGCATTCTCGATACTCAGCGGACCGGATCGCAAAGGATTTTCCCTGGCTCCCCATCACGGTGGTGCCGCAGCTCTATCCGATAGTGGCACCCCACCGCGTCCGCAGCCGGCTGAATACCATCGCGCTTCTTGGCGGAGGTCAGGTAAACCGTCGCTTTGATTGGGTTGTGCAGGCACTGGCCATGATCGACGAGGCGCTGGACGAGCCGCTCGCGCTGGAGATCGCAGGAGACGTCGAGCCTGCGGTGGCGAGCCAGCTTGAGGCGTTGACAGGGCTGCGTAACGTTCGATTGATCAACCACGGCCGTGTCGACGACGAAAATTTCTGGAAGGTCTTCGAACGAGCCGACATGATGATCGCCTTGCGGCAGCCCACCATGGGCGAAGCGTCTGCTGTGGTCTCCAAGGCCATGCAGGCCGGGCTTCCGACAATCGTGTCCGACCATGGCTGGTATGCCGAGCTTCCCGGCTGTGTAAAAAAGATCGTTCCCGACAATGACTGTGCGATCGCGCTGGCGGAACTGTTGCTGCATCTAGCGCAATATCCCGAGTCGTATGCCCGCTGGGCAGAGGAATGTGCCGATTCGGCAGGACGACCTTCGTTAGCCCCCATTGCTGCGGCGGAGCAGTATGCGCGGCTATTGCGCACCCATCGCGTCTTCTCCGATTTCCGCGACAGGGTGGCAGACGCGATAGCGAGCATGAGGGTGGACGCCGACTCCCCGCTCGGCAGCGAGCTGCAGCGGATCGACGTTCGCGCCGGCCTGAAGGGGGATCGCTGGGTGGATGCGGCGCTGGCAGTTCTTGACGACCAGAAGCTGGACTCGCATGCCCGGATCACCGGCGAGACGGTAGGGCCGTATCCTTATACAGAGCCACTGCCTGACACGGCATTCCAGGGTTCCGCGGCCGTGGTTGACGCTGATCTCAGCGTTGTGGAGGCCTCGAACGTGATTCCCTTGCGCGTTCAGCTTACCAATGAGGGGGATTTCCCCTGGCTCAGCCCGTCTGACCACACTATCAAGCCCTTTGGAATATATCTGGGCTATTTCTGGCATTCGTCCGACCCTTCGCTGGAGCGGGTCGAGCAGGCTCGTCATTTTCTGGAGGATGTAGTACGCCCGTCGTCATCCGGTATCCATGAGATCATTATCCGTGCGCCTGACGTTCCCGGGGAGTATGAGCTGGAAATTGATCTGGTCCAAGAATCCGTTTGCTGGTTCAAACACAGGGGCTTTATGCCTGCGCGTGCCAGCGTGCACGTAGAGGCGGCCTCGCCATGAAAAAACTTATCCATTCATAAAAAGTCCTTAATCATGAAAAAAATGAACAAATCCCGTCGTGTCGTTGGTGCAGCCATCGCGCTGGCTGCGGCGATCGTTGTCACTGGCTGCTCCAAATCCCCGAACAACAACGCCCAGCAGTCAGCCGACGCGCAGCAGTCTGCGGCGGCGGCTCCGGAAGTTGAAGGCATCTCGGCCCCAATCCCGCAGGACCAGGTGGGTGCTCGATACGCTGTGTCGGCTGAGCCTGTGCTGTTTAAAAAAGGTGAGATCCTGAAAGTTGTGGTCAAGGTCACCAATACCGGAAAAGTCGCGGTTAACTCGAAAGGCAAGATGCCGGTCAACCTCGCCGTTTCGCTGGTTGATGGTGCCGGTGCGATGGTAAAAAAGGAGTTCGTGCGCGTTCCGCTGCCGCCGCAGGGTATCCCTGCTGGCGGATCTGCTGACGTCGTCGCTGAGGTCCCGGCCCAGGCCGTGGTAGGCAACACGCTGCGCTTCGGTCTCGTACAGGAGGCGGTCGCATGGTACAGCGACTACCAGATTCAGCCGTTGGACGACGGCCCGTTTAAGAGCTGTGAAGATCAGGGCAAGCCGACCCTTTGCGGCAAGGATGGAAAGCCGCTCACTAGGCAGTGACGGTAACGCCATCGACGCGAGCCTGCTGCGCCAGGCTTGGAATTGGAACTGTTTCGTAAATAAGAGAATGTGTTAATGAAGACTGCGTTGATTACTGGAATCTCTGGTCAGGACGGGGCTTACCTGGCCCAATTGCTCCTGGATAAGGGATATCGTGTGTTCGGCACCTATCGCCGAACGAGTTCCGTCAATTTCTGGCGGATCGAGGAGCTGGGGATCGCAGCCCACCCGAACCTTCATCTGATCGAATACGATCTGACCGATCTGGGTTCAAGCATCCGCATGCTTGAAAGCGCTGGCGCCACAGAGGTCTACAATCTGGCTGCTCAGAGTTTCGTCGGTGTGTCGTTCGACCAGCCGACGACCACCGCGCAGATTACCGGTATCGGTCCGGTTCACCTGCTCGAAGCGATCCGCCAGGTTAATCGGGATATTCGTTTTTACCAGGCGTCGACTTCGGAAATGTTCGGCAAGGTGCAGGCGGTCCCGCAGATCGAGACCACGCCGTTCTACCCGCGTAGTCCTTATGGTGTGGCCAAGCTTTATGCGCACTGGATGACCGTTAATTACCGTGAAAGCTACGACATCTTCGGTTCGAGCGGCATCTTGTTCAATCACGAAAGCCCACTGCGTGGACGCGAATTCGTGACGCGCAAGATCACCGACTCCGTCGCGAAGATCAAGCTCGGCCTGCTGGACTGCATAGAGCTGGGTAATCTCGACGCGAAGCGGGATTGGGGTTTTGCACGGGAATATGTCGAAGGAATGTGGCGGATGCTTCAGGCAGACGAGCCGGACACCTTTGTGCTTGCGACCAACCGCACCGAGACCGTCCGTGATTTCGTCAGCATGGCGTTCAAGGGCGCCGGGATCGACGTTGAGTTCCGCAACAGTGATGTTGACGAGATTGCTGTGGATGTGCAGACCGGTAAGACGGTGATGAAAATCAATCCGAAGTTCCATCGTCCTGCCGAAGTGGAATTACTCATCGGCAATCCAGAAAAGGCCGAACGCGTACTGGGCTGGCGTCCTGAGACGAGCCTGGAGTCGCTTTGCCAAATGATGGTGGAAGCAGATCTGAAAAGGAACGAACGTGGTGCTTCCTTCTGATATTGCTGGAAAGCGGGTATTGGTCACTGGCGCGTCCGGTTTTACCGGCCGCTATGTGGCCGATGAACTAAAAAACCTGGGTTGCGAAGTGCTGGGGCTCGGCGGTTCTGATCAGCCCGCACCGCGCTGGGCCAGCGCCCTGGCGCCGGTCGACCGTCATTATCAGGCCGACCTGCGTGATCAGGATGCTTTGCGTGAGGTGCTGAAAACGACTTCTCCGGACATCATCATTCACCTGGCCGCGCTTGCGTTTGTGGGGCATGGTAGTGCGGATGATTTCTACAATGTAAATCTTGTTGGTACGCGCCACTTGCTGCAGGCAGTGGACGAGGCTGCAATCTCTCCTGGGCGCCTGCTTATCGCCAGCAGTGCCAACGTTTATGGCAACTCCTCGGAGGGACGCTTGGACGAGTCGGTCGCCGCGGCGCCGGCAAACGATTACGCCATCAGCAAACTGAGCATGGAGTACGTGATTCGGCTTTGGCAGAGTCGGTTGCCTGTCATCGTGGTCCGGCCGTTCAACTACACCGGCAGGGGGCAGTCGGAAAACTTCCTGATCCCCAAGATCGTCTCGCATTTTGTCAGGCGCGAGCTGCGGATCGAGTTGGGAAATCTGGATGTATCGCGCGATTTCGGCGATGTCAGGGCGGTGGCATCCGCCTACGGCAAGCTGTTGCAGTTATCCGACGCCATCGGTCGTACGGTCAATGTGTGCTCCGGAACGGCTTATTCCCTTCGGGAAGTGATCGACTTGTGCACACAGATCACTGGCCATTCGTTGGAAGTTTCGGTGAACCCGAAGTTCGTCCGTAGCAATGAAGTCAAGATGCTGTGCGGCGATAACCGGTTGCTGCAGGAACTTGCGGGAAGCTGGACGTCTCCGCCGCTGCGGAAAACCCTGGAATGGATGCTGGAAGAAGGCTGAGCGATGCTCGGCCGAACGGAATGCCGGCAGCTAGCTGGGCTTGGTGATCTATCTGCGCGTATGCACGGCGCCGACGCAGAGAAGCCTGAAGTACGAGATTGATGCGGCCAGACAGCCTGTGTCACGTTGCGTCTGACGTGACGCGGGCTGTTGGTTGGTCGGCAGGCATACGATCAAGTGGCTGACCTGGAGATCTGAATGACTCCACCCTGCGCGTGCTGTCAACCACGTTCAGAGGCGCCCAACAAATACAGGTCGAGTGAAGTCAGGTGCAAGTCCACTTGCTGGCTTGCCCAACCATGGCCAGCGGCTGCTAGGGGGTGCGGCCTGACAGCTGCAAAGACCTGAGTGAGATGCCCAGAGCACGCGTGTCCGAAGACAGTCCAAGTTCAACTGGGGAGGCGGGGTGATCGTAGTGGAGTTCGACCCTGACCTCATCGCCAGCCGCCAACGTTGGCAGGGCAACGCTGATGTGCTGCTGTTCTGGCGCGGCTGCTGTCAGCGTTTGATGTTGCCAGTTTCCGCCATTGACGCGAGCACTGACCTCCATGGATTGGCGTTGCGGAGCCCATAGGCCGCCAGCCTGCAAGAAAAGCTGGTTGCCCGCTGTCGCCGATTTCTCGATTCGCACCAAAAGCCCCGAATCCTCGCCGATGGACCATACGCCGAACGGTTCATCGCTGGACCAGCCATTTGTCAGAAAGGGCCGCAAATCTGCAGGGCCTACTGTCTTACCTGCCGAAAGCATGGCGGGTTTCATCGAAGCAGCATCCAGGGAAGAATCGGTCTCTCTCGCCGTACAGCCAGGAAGTAACACGCATAAGACGGCAGCCAGCACGGCAACCCTAATACCGTGGTTTGCGGTAATCATCTTGAATCCTGGCCGTTAATGGTGTGGGAAGGAATGCGCATGTCTTTTAGTTAGCCGAGTCGATCGGCGCGACCTTGATCCAATCGAAGGCCATACCGATCCCGTAAGAGTGATTATCGACGGGGAGCAGGAAAGTGGCCCGATTGTCGTCCTTCTTCAGGAAGGACGAGGGCAATTCTCCATAAAACTCACTGGCATTAAGCCAACGTAGCGGGACCACATGCCCGTTTACTGAAACGGCGAGCTGCTCAGGGTGTATGCCGGGCGCAATGGCCCTGACCTTTCCACGAACCAGATACGTCCCGCCAGCGGGTTTGAGGCGGAATTGAAGCCACGGATTCTCCACCACGTTCCACGAAAACGAAGCACGTTCTGCGGAACCTTCGGGTTGCCACTGGGCATCCTGCCATCCTCGACCGGGTGCAGGCACGTCCAAGTTCCACCAGCGGCCGAAATCCCACCTGAAGCTAGCCTCTTGGTCCCTGTGGCGGAACTGATCGAACGCCAGCAGCCAGGGGGGCGGAGCGAGCATGGCGCGATAGCGCCGCGAAACGGTGTCGTTGCGCAACGAAAGCTCGTCTTTGCGCGCACCGAGCAGCGGCACGATGCCGTTTTCGGGAATGCGTACGACCTGCGTCGTGCTCTTGTCTGCGCGATATAGAACGCTTTGCGGCGGCGACGTATAGCCGGGCCCATCGACCGTTGCGCCTGAGCTGAACTCCCAGTGGTCAGGGTACTCGGCACATTGGCCGGTGCGGCCTCTTTCATCCGTGCGTTGCCAGTCGTTCTCAGGCTGATTGCAGATCTGCACCCGGTTGATCGGCTTCCCGTACAAGTATGTCAGCGCGTTCATCATGTTTTCCCGGAGCATCCACACGCTGTTGATCCGATGGGAGCCATCGAGAATGAGGAGATCGCGTTCGTTGGCAATGTCCGGCAGGCTTACGGCCACGTTCTTGAGGACCTCGCGCTCTGTATCGGAGATCTGTTCGTAATGATGGAACTGGAACATCTGCGCCGCCATGCCCAATACGATCAGCACAGTTCCCAACAATACCGCCAAGGTTCGACGCGCTCCAGAGAGGAGCATGACCAGAGCCACCGTTTCCAGTGCCCCGCCCGGCGTCGCGAAAAGAAAGGTGCGTTGACTGATGCTGGTATGCGCTGGCGACGCAAGAAAGGGGAGATAACCGACGGCAGCAAACACCACACCAGTGAAGAGCACCCGCAGCGACCAGAGTGCGCCGATGTGCTTTCCCGACGTTGGCGTGGACACAGGTTCGCGTACGTAGCGGAGCAGAACCACTGCCATCAGCGCAATGGCTGACAGATACCAGAAGCTGCGGTACTCGACGAAGATAATCCGTGCGGCGTCGATCCAGCCGCCCACCACGCTTCGCCCGATGCCCGTGTAGAACATTACGTGGGCGCGGTCCTTAAGCAGGGCAATACCACCCGCCTGGCCCTTCAATACGTCCCCCTGGTAGGTCGAACCGTGTTTGGCGACGTAGTAGATGTAAGCCGCACAAGCCAAGACGCCGACGCACCAGACCAGCGAAACGTGCCAGCGGCGTAGCGGCACCCGGATCGTTTCCACCAACCCCAACCGACACCACAGCAACAGCAGAGGCAAGATTGCGTATGCCAACGCCAACTCGTAGATCAGCGTGGCGACGACGAACATGGCGGTGGACAGCAGCGACAACAGGATCGCTCTGGTCCTGCTGGCCATCCGTTCACTTTCATATGCGTGCACAATCCCGATCACGCCGGCCAAGGCCAACCCGACAGACCAGTTGATATGGAAGGAACGGAACGACAGCTGCATCGTATCGGCGGGATAGATGACCACCAGCAGCGCCAACAACACGGCATAGAGCCGCGAGCGCAGCAGCCACCACCCTATGATTCCGCCGCAAACGCCCTTCAACACCAAGGCCAGCATCTGCAGTAGATGCATGGCGAAAAAGGAATTGGGCGATAGTTGGTACGCGATCGCATTCGGCAACAGCATGAGAGGCCGCATGCGGTGGGTAGGAAGTGGCCCTCCCTCGCCAACAAAGTAGAACACGCCGTGGCGAGTGAACAGGCTCAGAAGATCCCATTCCTCGATATGCCCCATCATGTTGAAGCCGAAGGGAAGCCAAAGCAGCATGACGATCGCTATGGAGCAAGCGATGAACAGCATGGTGCGTTGGGAAGCGTCGTTGCGGGTAAGGAGGTTGGACATTCGATAACTTGTTTGGTTGCAGTTGAGGCGTAGGTTGGATTTAGACGTGATCGCGACGTCGGTCCCGGTTGAAGACCCAGAAATTCATCACGAGAAATACCACGACAGGCACGACAACGGCCGAGAACGCAATGCCCCACGCGTAATGCAAGTGCAGACTGTTCACAGCCACGCCCATTCCGATGATGGACAAGGCGAGGTTGAAGCTGTGCAGCAAAATGAAGCGCAAGCCTTCCGAACTCAGATGACCAGAGGACACGAACGTAAAGCTGCGGTGCGCGACGAAATTGATTGGCACCAACACCAGGTAGCAGAGCGCTGTCGCCATGGTCGGCTGCATGCCGAGCTTTGAGACAGCCAACCAGGTGAGCGCACTGAAGGCGACGGTACTGGCGCCGCCAACGATGCAAAAGCGCAGAAAGCGTGCGGCTAGGGCGCGATGGCGCTGCGGTATCACTGCACGTTCTCTTGCTCTTGGCCTACGTTGAGCTGTTGGCCCTTTATGTATTGGGGACGATTGCTGACGTTCAGCAGCACGCGCCCTACATACTCGCCCACCACGCCCAGCGCGAGTAGCTGGATGCCGCCCATGATCAATACCGCGACGATTAATGAGGTCCAGCCGATGACGGTGTGTGGCCAAAGCAGCTTTTGCAAGATCAGAACGATGGCGCACAGGAAGCCCAGCCCGGAAGAGACGATTCCTGTCAGCGACGCTACCCGTAATGGCGTGATCGAGAAGCTTGTGGCCATCTGCATCCACAGCGAGATGGATTTGCGCAGGCTGTATCCAGACTTGCCGTCGCTTCGAGCGTGGTGCTCCGCTTCTATGGTGGTGATATTGCTGGTGCTCTGGACGATAAGGCCATCGACATAGACGAAGGGGCCACCGTAGCGCAATATCTCGTCACGTACTTCGCTGATCAAGCCACGAAACGGCGAAAGATACAGCCCGCGAGGTTTGGCGAGCAGCCACGAAGCCATGCGGTCATTGAACTGGCTGCCGAGGCGCTTCCAGAGAGCGTGTCGCCGGCTTTTGAACTGCGCGTAGCACACATCCGCTCCGCTGCGCAGCTCTGCCACAATGCGCCCGATGTCGGACGGCGAATGCTGCAGATCGTCATCCATGGTGACGATGTAACGGCCGCGTGCCACACCGAATCCAGCCATTAACGCATTGTGCTGCCCCGCGTTCTTGCGCAGCCGGACTCCCTTCAACCAGGGCCGGGAGGCGCACAGCGCTGTGATGACCTGCCAGGAATTATCCGGGCTGCAGTCGTACACCAGTACAACTTCGAACTTGTCGGTGAGCGCAGTCAGCGACTCCTCGAGTTTCTCTGCAAGCGTGGGCAGAATGCTGGCGCTGCCATAGACCGGGATGACGACGGAAATATCAGGTTGCATCGCTTGTTCCGTAGTATTTGCGGATCAGCCTGGCGATGTATCCGGGAGAGGAGTCAATGCCGGTGGCAGTTGCATAACGAACAAATGGTGCCGAATCGGGCGTGGCACCGCCGCCTCGGTCCACAAAGTCGATGGTTGCCTTCTTGCCCAACGTGGCCTCGAGCACCGAGACCAGCTCGAGCATGGTGACGTTTTCTGGCGGAGCCAGATCGAGCACAGCATTGGTCTCTAGGCGGTTCTCAACCAGATGAAGGGTCAATCGGGCAACATCTTCCACGTCGATCAGGCAGCGCACTGCCTTGACCCAGAGGCGTAACGGCTCCGCGTTGCGGATGCCACTGGCAAGGTAGTTGGACAGGGTGTGTGGGTTGTCGGTGCGGCCTACGACTTGAGGCAGGCGCAGAATCAGAGACTCGTCCCGTTCCGCGATCAGCCGTTCCATTTTCAGCTTGTGGCGGACGTAATGAGTTTCGGCGCGGTCGGGGTCTGTCACGCTGCACGTGCTGAAGTAGACGAAACGGCCCCGCGCGTCGTCCAGGGCCTTGACCAGCAGGCGTGCTTCCCTTTCGAATGCCGCAGGATCGGTCTCGGATGAATTGGACACCCCGGAGGCGAATACCGTGGCGTTGAGCTCAGCGAGCTTATCTGCTGCGAAGGATCTGGCCAACAGGCCATTGCCGATGATCACTTAATTACCAATTCCCATTTATCGACTTTCTCCTTACACAGCGGCGGACAACGACAAGGTCGCCGGCGCTATACGATCGTCACTGGCCAACACCCGCTCCGGCCGTAGCGTGCCCCCATCAGGCATTAAAACGTCAGGCGGTGCAACCGCCACGCCGACGGCGCAGTATACCGTTCGCTGTGGCGGCCGTCGTAACCCTGCGCGTAGCCGTTAGCCCAACGCCTTTTCCAGCTCCGGCAGCAACACAAACAAATCCCCCACCAACCCAATATCCGCAATCTCGAAGATCGGCGATTCCGGGTCTTTGTTGATCGCCACGATCGTGCCCGCGTCCTTGATGCCGGTCAGATGCTGGATCGCGCCGCTGATGCCGATGGCCACATACAGTTCCGGGGCGATGATCTTGCCGGTCTGGCCCACCTGCAGTTCGTTGGGCACGTAGCCGGCATCCACCGCAGCGCGCGAGGCACCGACGGCGGCGCCGAGTTTGTCGGCCAGGTTGTAGATGTGCTTGAAGTTCTCGGCCGAGCCGACGCCGCGGCCACCGGAGACCACTCGCTTGGCGCTCTGCAGGTCGGGGCGATCGGATTTACCTGCGGCCAGCTCGATAAAGCGCGTGTGGGTCGGGAGCGTGGCATCGACCGTGACCGACTCGACAGGGGCGCTTCCACCGGTCGCGGCTTCCGGCCACGAGGCGCTGCGCACGGTTGCAACCACGATCTGGTCTGACGGCGCTTTCACGGTGATGATCGCGTTGCCGGCGTAGATCGGGCGCTTGAAGGTGTAGGCATCTTCGACCGCCATGAGGTCGGAAACCTGATTGACGCCAAGCAATGCGGCCACGACCGGCATCAGATCCTTGCCGAAGGTCGTGGAGGGGCCGAATACATGGCTGTAACCCTGGCCGGCGAGTTGGGCAATTTGTGGCCCCAGCACCTGCGCGATGGCATGCTCGTTGGCGGCGTTTGCCACAGTCAGCACGCGTGCGACGCCTGCTAACTGCGCGGCCTGCGCGGCAACGGCGCCAGGATCGGCAGCCAGTACGACGATATCGATGGACTCGGCCGATACTGCCAGCGCGGCGCTGAGGGTCTTGGCGGTGGCCGCATTGAGCTGACCATTGATGTGTTCGGCGACAACGAGAATTTTAGACATCGGAACTTCCTTCAAGGTTGGCGCACACGTCTTCGTATATTGAGAAGCCTGGCCATGGATGGCCAGACTCTTGATCAGAAACGATCACAAGAGTCCCTTCTGCTTGAGTGCGGCCACCAGCTCGGCGGCGTCCTTGACGATCACGCCGCGGCTGCGCTTGGACGGCGCGGCGTAGTGGGTGGTGCTGAGACTGTCGTGCGCATCGACTCCCAGGTCGGCAAATGCCAGCGTCTCCATCGGTTTGCTCTTGGCCTTCATGATGTCCGGCAGCTTGATGAAGCGCGGCTCGTTCAGGCGCAGATCGGTGGTGATCACGGCCGGCAGGTCGACTTCCAACGTTTCCAGGCCGGCGTCGACCTCGCGCGTCACCGTGGCCTTGCCATCGGCGACGACCAGTTTGCCGGCGAAGGTCGCCTGCGGGCGGCCCCACAACGTGGCGAGCATCTGGCCGGTCTGGTTGGCGTCGTCGTCGATCGCCTGCTTGCCTAGGATGACCAGGTCCGGCTGCTCCTTCTCGACCAGCTTGAGCAGGGTACGTGCGGCGGTCAGCGGCTGGATGGCGGAATCGGTCACCACGTGGATGGCGCGATTGGCGCCCATGGCCAGGCCGTTGCGCAGGTGCGCGGCAGCATCGGCCGGCGCCAGGGTGGCGACCACCACTTCGGTGGCGATGCCGGCATCGCGCAGGCGCAGCGCCTCTTCCAGGGCGATTTCGTCGAACGGGTTCGGCGAGAGCTTGACGCCGTCGGTCACCACACCGGATCCATCCGGTTTGACCTGAATGCGGACGTTGTAGTCCACCACGCGCTTGTAGGCGACGAGGATTTTCATCGTGTACGAGATCCTTCAGCTATTGCGGGAAGGCCCGGCCGCGGCGGCAGGCTCGGGAGTGCCGCCATTCTAACCGGGGAGGGTGCACCATGCGATGGCGTATGGATGGCGCGGTGCAGCAGTCAAGCATGCCCGTTCGGGCGTTTCTTACGCTCGGTATCGCCTTGACCGTATATCCTGCGTGGTTTGAAAACGCAGCGCGGTTCGCGCGCGATCAGGAGGATAGACAGTGACGACTTGGCTAGTAACGGGGGGTGCCGGCTTCATCGGCGGCAACTTTGTTCTGGAAGCGGTATCTTGCGGAATCGGCGTGGTCAATCTGGACGCGTTGACCTATGCGGGAAATCTGAACACGTTGGCCTCGCTGGATGGCAATCCTGAGCATGTTTTCGTTAATGGCGACATCGGCGATGGCGCCCTTGTCACCCGCCTGCTGCAAGAGCATCAGCCGGATGCCGTGCTGAATTTCGCTGCCGAAAGCCATGTCGATCGCTCCATCGAAGGCCCTGGCGCCTTTATCCAGACCAATGTCGTCGGCACTCTGGCCTTGCTTGAGGCAGTGCGCGATTACTGGAAAGCGCTGCCTTCCGCGCGTCGCGATGCCTTCCGCTTCCTGCACGTGTCCACCGATGAGGTCTACGGCACGCTTGGCGAAACCGGCAAGTTCACCGAAACCACGCCCTACGCCCCGAACTCGCCGTATTCGGCATCCAAGGCGGCATCGGATCACTTGGTGCGCGCGTTTCACCACACCTACGGGCTGCCGGTGCTGACCACCAATTGTTCGAACAATTACGGTCCGTATCACTTTCCCGAAAAACTCATTCCGCTGGTGATCGCCAAGGCGCTGGCCGGTGAGCCCTTGCCGGTGTATGGCGACGGCAAGCAGGTGCGCGACTGGCTGTTCGTCAGCGATCACTGCGAGGCGATCCGCACGGTGTTGGCTAAGGGTAATGTCGGCGAGACCTATAACGTGGGTGGCAACTCCGAGCGCCAGAACATCGAGGTCGTGCAGGCGATCTGTGCGCTGCTGGATCAGCATCGTCCGCGCGAAGACGGCAAGCCGCGCGCAAGCCAGATCACCTATGTCACCGACCGCCCCGGGCACGACCGTCGTTACGCGATCGATGCCTCCAAGTTGAAGAACGAGCTGGGTTGGGAGCCGGCGTATACCTTCGAGCAGGGGATTGCGCAGACGGTGGAGTGGTATCTGACCAACCAGGCGTGGGTGCAGGGTGTACTGGATGGCAGCTATCGCCTGGAACGCATCGGCGCCGCGGCATAACGCGAGTCTCTCGCAAGAGCCCGCCGATGTGCGGGCCTCCATAGGAAATGGCTCATGACGCAACGTAAAGGCATCATTCTGGCGGGCGGGTCCGGGACGCGCTTGTATCCGATCACCAAAGGCGTCAGCAAGCAGCTGTTGCCGGTGTACGACAAGCCGATGATTTATTACCCGCTGAGCGTGCTGATGCTCGCGGGTATTCGCGACATTCTGATTATCAATACGCCGCATGAGCAGGCGTTGTTCCAGTCATTGCTGGGCGACGGCTCGCAGTGGGGAATCAACATCCACTACGCCGTGCAACCCAGTCCGGATGGATTGGCGCAGGCCTATCTGATCGGCCGCGATTTCGTCGATGGCAAGCCGAGTTGCCTGGTGCTGGGCGACAATATTTTCCACGGTCATGGCTTGACCGACACCTTGCGCCGCGCGGATGCGCGCGAGCCGGGTGCAACGGTGTTCGGTTACTGGGTCAATGACCCGGAGCGCTATGGTGTTGCCGAATTCGATCAGCATGGCAAGGTCATCGACATTGCCGAAAAGCCGGCGCAGCCACGCTCCAACTATGCGGTCACCGGCCTGTACTTCTACGATGGCAAGGCCAGCGATTACGCGGCTGCCCTGAAGCCATCGCCACGCGGCGAACTGGAAATCACCGATCTCAACCGGTGTTATCTCGATGCTGGCGACTTGCATCTCGAGCCGTTGGGGCGCGGATACGCGTGGCTGGATACCGGTACGCATCAGTCCTTGCACGAAGCGGCAAATTTCATCGAGACCATCCAGATGCGGCAGGGTTTGCAGGTGTGCTGTCCGGAAGAAATTGCATTTGGGAAGAGCTGGATCGATGCGGCGCAGCTAGAGCGCTTGGCCGCGCCGCTGCTGAAAAATGGCTACGGAAAATATTTGAACGCATTAGCCAAGCGCGGGGTTGTCCCTTGAAAGTGATCGAAACGACCTTGCCCGGCTGTGTCGTCATCGAGCCTGCCGTCTTTGGCGATGAGCGCGGTTATTTTTTCGAAACATGGAATGCGGAGCGTTTCGGACAGCAGGGCTTACCGACAAATTTTGTGCAAAGTAACGTCTCCACTTCCGCCAGGGGCGTGCTACGCGGTCTGCACTATCAGTGGCCTCGCCCGCAGGGCAAATTGGTGAGCGTGCTTGAAGGCGAGGTCTACGACGTGGCGGTGGACATCCGCAGCGGATCTCCTCACTTTGGGCGTTGGACCGCAGTCTTGCTAAATGCAGAAAACCGACGCCAAGTCTGGATTCCTGAAGGCTTTGCGCATGGTTTCGCGGTACTCTCGGAGAAAGCATTGTTCAGCTATCTGTGCACCGACGTGTACGTCAAGGAAGCCGATGCTGGCGTGCGTTGGGATGATGCTGCAATCGGTATCGATTGGCCGATCAGCGATCCATTGCTGTCCGCCAAGGATGCCAACGCGCCGTTCCTCGGCGATGTGTCGATCGACCGTTTGCCGGTGTTTACGCCGTGACCACGTTGGTCTTTGGGGCGAACGGGCAGGTCGGTACACAATTGCTACGCGCACTGGCAGTGGATGGTGCCGTGCAGGCAACAACACGCAGTGGTCAGTTGCCTGATGGCACCGCTTGCGAGACGGCAGACTTCGACTCGCCGAACACACTGACTGCCTTGCTGGATCGCATCAGCCCTTCGCGTGTCGTCAACGCCGCCGCCTATACCGCAGTGGATCGCGCCGAACAGGACCGCGATAGTGCAATGCGCGCAAATGCCGAGGCACCCGCCGTTATCGCACACTGGTGTGCTGCCCATAACGTCCCGCTGGTGCACTATTCGACCGATTACGTCTTCGACGGGCAGGGTGAAGCACCGTATCCCGAAGAGGCGCCAACCTCACCGCTAGGCGTCTACGGCGAAACCAAACTTGCTGGCGAGGACGCCGTTCGTGCAACCGGTGCGCAGCATCTGATCCTGCGCACGGCATGGGTGTACGCATCGCATGGTGCGAATTTCCTGCGCACCATGCTGCGTGTGGGTGCAGAGCGCGACGAGCTGCGCGTGGTGGCCGATCAGATCGGAACCCCGACGCCGGCTGCCTTGATCGCCGATGTCACCTCGCAGTTGCTGCGTCAACGCAGTGCCAACACATCAGGTACCTGGCATCTCACCGCAGCAGGGCAGACGAGCTGGCATGGTTTTGCCGAAGCGATCTTCGAAGAAGCGGTCAGCAAAGGCCTGTTGTCGCGTGCGCCGCGCGTGGTGCCCATCACCACCGCCGACTACCCGACGCCGGCAAAGCGGCCGGCGTATTCGCGGTTGTCGATCGAAAAACTGCAGCGCGAATTCGACATCGTGTTGCCGGACTGGCAGCTTGGCCTGCAGCGCGTGATTGCCGAAGTCGCCGCTGCCAAACACTAAAGTCGCGGCTCAGATCGGTGGCAACCACGATACCTGCCGACGAATGAAAGCCGCAAAAACAAACAGCCGGGAATCCCCGGCTGTTTGCTGATATGTAGCAGAGTCCCGCAAACGACCGATCAGGTGCGCCCGTAAGTATCTTCAAAGCGCACGATATCGTCTTCGCCCAGATAGCTGCCAGACTGCACTTCGATCAGTTCCAGCGGCAATTTGCCCGGGTTTTTCAGGCGATGGGTCACGCCCAGGGGGATGTAGGTACTCTGGTTTTCAGTCAGCAGCAGCACTTCTTCGCCACGGGTGACTTCGGCAGTGCCGCTCACCACTGTCCAATGTTCGGCGCGGTGGTGGTGCATCTGCAGGCTGAGCGTGGCGCCCGGCTTGACGGTGATGCGCTTGACCTGGAAGCGCTGGCCCATGTCGATCGAATCGTAGGCACCCCACGGACGATAGACCTTACGATGCCAGGTCGCCTCGGAACGGCCGGCCGATTTGATCTGGCTGACCACTTCCTTGACCTCCTGGATACGATCGCGGTGGCCAACCAACACTGCGTCGTCGGTTTCCACCACCACCACATTCTCCAGACCGACCATGGCGATCAGGCGCGAGCCATATGCATAGGTGTTCTTGCAATCGAGCTGTATGACATCGCCATGATGCGCATTGCCCTGACCATCCTGCTCGGAGACGTCCAGCAGCGACGACCATGAGCCAACGTCGTTCCAACCGGCATCCAGCGGCACCACGACCGCATCTGCGGTCTTTTCCATCACCGCATAGTCGATCGAATCCGATGGGCTGGACGCAAATGCATCCTTGTCCAGGCGAGTGAAGTCGGTGTCACGTTTGCCGCCTTCCCATGCCTTCTGGCACGCATCGGCGATGGCGGGCTGGAACTTGCGCAGCTCTTCCAGGTAGCGCGACGCGCGGAACAGGAACATGCCGCTGTTCCAGTAGTACTCACCACTGGCCAGGTAGCCTTGCGCGGTTGCCATATCGGGCTTCTCGACGAAGCGCTCGACCGCCGTGGCGCCGGTGCCTGCGCCGGCCTTGATGTAGCCATAGCCGGTTTCAGGTGCGGTTGGCTTGATGCCGAAGGTGACCAGCTTGCCTTGTTCGGCAGCGGCAGCTGCGATGGTCACCGCAGCCTGAAAAGCGGCTTCGTCACGAATCACATGATCGGACGGCAGCACCAGCAGGAGCGGATCGCCGCCATGGCGGGTGGCTTCCAGTGCGGCCACGGCAATGGCCGGGGCGGTGTTACGGCCCTTGGGTTCGAGCAGGATGGCCGACGGCTTCACGCCCAACTGCTGCAACTGCTCGGCTGCCATGAAGCGGTGTTCTTCGTTGGCCACCACGATGGCTGCGTGTGCCGCCACCGGAGCAGAACGCAGCCAGGTGGCCTGCAGCATGCTATGTTCGCCGACCAGCGGCAGGAACTGCTTCGGGTAGGATTCGCGCGACAACGGCCACAGGCGCGTGCCGGAGCCGCCGGACAGGATAATCGGAAGGACGTCGCTCATGAGCGGGGGAAACTCCAGTGAGTCAAAGTAGGGGGATGGTAAATCAGCCGCGTAGCAGGTTGGAAATCTCTTGGGTACGCGTTTCCAGCAGTGCGGCATCGCCGCGCGTTTCCACGTTCAGACGCAGCAGCGGCTCGGTGTTGGAGCTACGCAGGTTGAAACGCCATTGGCCGAAATCCGCGCTGATGCCATCGGTGTAATCCAGCTCGGGTGACAGCGACGCGTAATGCTCCATCACGCGCGCAACCGCGGCTTTGGCATCGTCGACCTTGAAGTTGATCTCGCCGCTGCAAGGGAACTTTTGCATACGTGCTTCGACCAGGTCCGCCAGCGAACGACCGGACTGCGACACCAGCTCGGCAATCAACAACCAAGGAATCATGCCGGAGTCGGCATAGGCGAACTCGCGGAAGTAATGGTGCGCGCTCATTTCGCCGCCATACACGGCGTTTTCGCTGCGCATCTTTTCCTTGATGAAGGCATGGCCGCTCTTGCACAGCACTGGGATGCCGCCGGCGTCTTCGACCATCTCGACCGTGTTCCAGGTCAGGCGCGGGTCGTGCACAACCTTGCCGCCCGGCTGCTTGGCGAGAATCGCCTGCGCGAGCAGGCCGACCAGGTAATAGCCTTCGATGAAGCGGCCGCTGTGGTCGAAGAAGAAGCAACGATCGAAGTCGCCATCCCATGCAATCCCGAAATCGGCGCCGTGTTCCTGGACTGCCTTGGCGGTGGCAGCGCGGTTCTCCGGCAGCAACGGGTTGGGAATACCGTTAGGGAAGTTGCCGTCGGGCTCATGGAAAACGCGCACGAAGTCGAACGGTAGATGCGGCGCGAGCAGATCGACGATCAAGCCGGCGCCACCGTTGCCGGCATTGACCACCAGCTTGAGCGGCTTGAGCGTGCTGCGGTCCACGTAGTTGAGCAGATGCTCCAGATACGCGGTCTTGTCGGTGCGGCTCTGCTCGCTTGCCGTGGGCTCGCCGGGTGCGGCGGTATCGGCTGCGACCGCGTCGCGGATGGCGAACAGGCCGGTGTCGGAGCTGATCGGTCGCGCCTGCTCGCGGACCAGCTTCATGCCGTTGTAGTCCATCGGGTTATGGCTGGCGGTGACCATCACGCCGCCAGCGGCCTTGAGGTGATCGGTCTGGAAATAGACCTCCTCGGTGCCGCACAAGCCGATATCGATCACCTCGCGGCCGCTGGCGCGCAGGCCGGCCGAGAGCGCTTCCTGCAGGCCTGGACTGGCCAGGCGCACGTCATGGCCCAGGACCACAGGCCCTTGATCCAGCTGCGCCGCCAGCGCCACGCCGATGCGCCGCGCCAAGTCCTCGTTGAGTTCATCCGGCACGCGGCCGCGAATGTCGTAGGCCTTGAAGGCGGGTAGCGTCATGGGCAATTCCTGGGTTGGGGGGCCCCCGAGTTTAGCGGCTGCGCCGTGTCTTGGGTGTGGCGGAATTGCGACCAAGGGCAGGGAACAACCAGCGGCTAGAATGGCTGCTTCACATCAGCGAGGCGAGGGCGGTGATGCGCAAGGGTAGACGTGGTACGGCAAGCGGCAAACGCTATGCCGAGGCCAAGGCGGCGCTGGACGGGGTGCTGGCAGATGGCCAGACGCTGGCGGTCGGCGGCTTTGGTTTGTGCGGCATCCCGGAGGCGCTGATCGCATCTGTGCGCGACAGCGGGGTCAGCGGATTGACGGTGATCTCCAACAACGCCGGGGTCGATGGGTTTTGGCTTGGCCAATTATTAGCCACTCGGAAAATCCGCAAGATGATTTCGTCCTACGTGGGCGAGAACAAGGAATTCGAGCGCCAATATCTGGCCGGCGAACTGGAGCTGGAGTTCAATCCGCAAGGCACACTGGCCGAGCGCCTGCGCGCTGGTGGCGCGGGAATCCCGGCGTTCTACACGGCAACTGGTTACGGCACCCTCGTTGCCGAGGGCAAGGAGACTCGCGCATTCGACGGCAAACATTACGTGCTGGAGACCGCGCTGCATGCCGATGTGGCGCTGGTCAAGGCATGGCGTGCTGATACGGCCGGCAACCTGATGTTTCGCAAGACCGCGCGCAATTTCAATCCGGCCTGTGCCATGGCCGGTCGCGTCTGCATCGCCGAGGTGGAGGAAATCGTGGAGTTGGGCGCGATCGATCCGGATCATGTGCATCTGCCGGGTATCTATGTCGACCGCCTGGTACTCAACGCCACGCCGGAAAAACGCATCGAACAGCGCACCGTGCGCGAAGGACCGCAGTGATGGCCTGGACCAGAGATCAGATGGCCGCACGCGCGGCGCGCGAATTGACTGACGGCGCCTACGTCAACTTGGGGATTGGCCTGCCGACGCTGGTGGCCAATCACATTCCCGCTAGCGTGGACGTGTGGCTGCAATCGGAGAACGGCCTGCTCGGCATCGGCCCGTTTCCCACCGAAGACGACGTCGATGCGGACCTGATCAATGCCGGCAAGCAGACCGTGACAGCGCGCGCTGGCGCCAGTTATTTCGGTAGCCACGACTCGTTCGCGATGATCCGCGGCGGTCACATCGATCTGGCGATTCTCGGCGCGATGCAGGTCACCGAACGCGGCGACCTGGCCAACTGGATGGTGCCCGGCAAGATGGTCAAGGGCATGGGCGGAGCGATGGATCTGGTGGCCGGCGTCAAGCGCGTGGTGGTGCTGATGGAACACGTCGCCAAGGACGGCAGCCACAAGATCCTGACCGAATGCGATCTACCGCTGACCGGTGTCGGTGTGGTCGATCGCATCATCACCGACCTGGCGGTGTTCGATGTCACCGATAGTGGGTTGGTGTTGGTGGAGTTGGCGGACGGGGTGGGGCTGGAGGAGTTGCGTCAGAAGACTGGTGTGGCGATTCGGACGCCTCAATCGTGAGGCGAGGCCGGATGGCCGCTAGGTCATCCGGCCGGCGAATTCAACTCTGAATCGCAACGCTGTTGAGGATCTCCTCGGAGAAGACGTCGAGGGGCGTTTTGAATCCAAGTA
>NZ_MDEJ01000017.1 GCF_002940065.1 Xanthomonas populi | reverse complement strand
GATTAGGGAAAATTGCTCTGGTGTGATCTCCATACCCGATAGTTTACTCGCTCAGGCCATTAGTGTTAACAGGCCCTAGGCGTGCGCACAATCGAGGTATCGGCCACCTTGGCATGATCTGCAGTGCAACGACGCCGGCTGAGACTGCATCCGTGCCCGAATCGTTTCGCGGTTCGTCAAAGAAGACGTGCGGGCGGAACCGCGTGCCGAAGATACCCCAAGGCCGATCTGCCCGCGCTACGGCCACCCGGCCAGCATTATGAAGCCAGCGTCTGGTGGATTGATCCCTACACAGACCTGCGTAGATGAGCACTGCGATGCGCTATTGGACACCATCACGCCGCAACGACAGTGGCCACCTGCCTGACACGCGCGCGCATGCCAGGCAGGCGACCGCGCGCAGTCACATCTCCAGCACCACCTTGCCCAGATGGCTGCCCTGCTCCAGATAGCGATGCGCCGCAGCGGCTTCGCTCAGCGGGAAGCGCTTGTCGAGCAGCACGCGCAGCTTGCCCTGCGCGATCCACGGCCACACCACACGCTCCACTTCTGCCGCCAGACGCGCCTTTTCATCGGCACTACGCGGGCGCAGGGTCGAACCGGTGAGGATGGCCTGCTTGCGCATCAGCAACGGAATCGGCAGCTCGAGGGTCGAGCCGGCCTGCGAGGCGATATAGACGATGCGCCCGTGCGGATTGAGCGCTTCCAGGGTGTCGGCAAACACTGCAGCACCCACCATGTCCAGCGCCACATCCACACCGCCGTGCGCCTTGGCCACGTTGACAAACGATTCGGTGGTGGAGTCGATCGCCACATCGGCGCCCAATTCGCGCGCCTGCGCCGCCTTGATCGCCGAACGCGCGGTGGCCAATACATGCGCACCGGCGGCTTTGGCCATTTGAATCGCGGTGACGCCGATCCCGGAGGTGGCGCCATGCAGCAACAGCCACTCGCCGGCCGCCAGCTGGCCATGCTCGAACAGGTTGGTGTAGGCGGTGAATACGTTTTCTGGCAGCGCGGCGGCGTGCAGCAGATCCATACCGGCCGGAATCGGCAACACATGCCGCGCATCGACTGCAGCGTACTGCGCGTAGCCGCCACCGCCCAGCAATGCACAAACGCGGTCGCCCCCTTTCCAGCGACCGGCTGGCTCCACGATTTCGCCGGCGATTTCCAGTCCAAGCGTTTCTGGCGCTCCGGGCGGCGGCGGATAGTGGCCGGCACGCTGCAGCAGATCGGGACGATTGATGCCGGCGGCGTGCACGCGGATCAGCACCTGCCCCGGCGCGGGACGTGGGCGCGGTTGCTCGCTGGCGTAGAGGGCATCCGCATCGCCCTTGCTATCGCGGATGGCGATGGCGGTCATCGTGGTATCGCTCATGCAGGCGCTCCGTAGAAAATGCGGCCAGTGTAGGCATGCAGGCGTCAACGCTTGGCGCAGGCGCAGCGTTGATGCACCAGGCGGCCCACGGCACTGCTGCCAACTCTGTACGGTCGAACAATCGGACATGCGTTGATACGCAGCATCACGCGCGAGACGATGATGAAGCGAGTGGTCGCAGACGCAGCGGCGCACGATGCGCTGGATGTCGATCAACACTTCGATGCATGCACCGAAGGTTTTTCCGACAAAGCACATGCAAGCAGCAATGCTGCGCAGCGCAAGACCCAATGAATCACCCCGCGCGCCTGCACTAACGCAGACGCCCATGGCACTTATCACTCCTCGCCGGGAGCGACGCCCTGGTCGATGTACTGGCGAATCGCCTCGAACACCTTGGAGGTGCCGTCGTCCGGCCCGGACGGCAGGCGTGCAGCGAAGTCGCTCAGCAACTTGTGCCATCCACATCGGGTTGTTCGGCCAGGGCGAGCGCCAGGTCGCCGACGCTGCGCGCCAACGCGACCCAGATCCGGCCCAACGATTCGGCGATTACATCCATTTCCGCTTCTTGCATGTCGCGCTCCGATCAAGTGGCGTGGGGTGCCTGGAAGCTTACCGCGTGCATTACGCACCCGCGCAAGCAGCCACAACCACACCGATGTGGCGCATACGCCTTGGGACCAAGGACCTAAGAACCCGAAATCGGAACACTCGCACCCAAATATGTATTAATCGCGATGAAGCGATATTATGCCACACGATCCGCCGGACCCGCCGCGATGACGCATCTCAGTTTCGAGTTTTACCCGCCCAAGACCGACGACCAGCGCGCGCAGCTGGACCGCACTGCGGCCAGGTTGAAGGGCTACGCGCCGGAGTACGTGTCGTGCACCTTCGGTGCCGGCGGCTCCACGCTCAGCTACACCTCCGAGACGGTGCGCCGCCTCAAGCAGAAGCACGGCTTCGAAGCCGCCCCGCATCTGTCCTGCGTCGGCGGCAGCCGCCAGGAGATCCGCGAGCTGCTCAAACGCTATCGCGCGATCGGCTGCACTCGCATTGTTGCGCTGCGCGGCGACCTGCCTTCGGGCATGGGCCATCCGGGCGACCTGCGCTACGCCTCCGACCTGATCGCCTTCATCCGCGCCGAACACGGCGAGGCGTTTCGTATCGAGGTCGGTGCCTACCCTGAAACGCATCCGCAGGCGAGCGATGCACTGAGCGATCTGCGTTACTTCAAGGCCAAGGTGGATGCCGGCGCGGATGCTGCGATCACCCAGTATTTCCACAACGCCGATGCTTACTTTCATTTCCGCGATACGGTGCAGCGCATGGGGGTGGAGGTGCCGATCATTCCCGGCATCATGCCGATCTCCAATTTCTCGCAGTTACAGCGCTTTTCAGAGCAATGCGGTGCGGCGATTCCGCGCTGGATCAGCAAGAAGATGCAGTCCTACGGCGACGACGCCGATGCGGTGCGCGCCTTCGGTACGGAAGTCGTCGCTACCCTATGCGAGCGCCTGATCGTCGGCGGCGCGCCGGCCCTGCACTTCTATACCCTCAACCTGGCCAAGCCGACCACGCAGGTATTGCAGCTGCTCGGGCGCTGAGCCAAGCGGTCGAAGCCACGGTCTCGGCAAGAATGTCCCTGCGTGCACATCCCTCGCAAGCGCGCGCGTGACAAGCAAGCCTCGTGCAAGCGTCTGTGCTTTCGGCGCGTTGCTCGCCGGCTCACGCGCACACCGCTAAGCTGCGCCGATGTCTCGCCTCCTGCTGCCTTTGCTGCTGTTGTTCTGCCTTAGCTCCGCCACGCGCGTGCAGGCGCAGGAGATCCGTCGCTGCGTCACGCCGGATGGGCAGACCATGTTCACCGACCGCCGCTGCGAAGACGTTTACGCCGCATCGCGACCGCCGCCGGCCACGCGCTCGCAAGGCAACACCGGCCTGTATCGCTATGGCTGCCCGCGCCGGCTGAGCGAGCTGGTGTCGTTGTTGCAACTGGCCGTTGACAGCCGCGACGTCAACCTGCTCTCCAGTCTTTACCTATGGAGCGGCCAGTCCGATGAAGCTGCCAACCAGGTATTGAGCCGTTTGGAGGCCATCGTGCAACGCCCGTTGCGGGACATCGCGCCGATGTATCCGCAGAGGGAGACACCGACGTGGGACGCCGAGACCGACAGTACAACCACAGCCGCTTCATCGTTGGACGGCAGCGCCATTGATGCACCGCTCCCCGCAACCCCAAGCCGCCCACGACCGTGGGGACTGCGACTGGAACAGAACCTCGCCAGCGGCACGCCTGCTCGCAGCGTGTTGCGACTGCGTCGGCAGTACAACTGCTTCTGGGTGACGTTTTAGAGAGTCTGAAAACTGATGTGAAGTCGCCAGGCGGGCGTAGCCGGGCAGACTCGGAAGATGCATGCCTCCTGCAACGACGAAGGGCCCCGCGCAGGGCCCCTCGGCGTTGTGTCAATGAATCCGATGACGCTTAGAAAGCGACCTTCCAGTTCAACTGTGCCCCCACCTCGCGCTGGCCACCGCCGGCACGACACTGCCCAAATAGCCACAGGCGGCTGTTGCTGGAGGTGTTGATCGACACGCCCAGCTCGGCAATGCCGACGTTACGCGCCAGCGGCACGCTATCGACGATGAAGGTGGTGCTGCCGGCCACGAAACGGTGACGGGAATCGGCACGCAGTTCGCCACCTGCAGTCTGCCAGGCCAGCCGGCCTCAAGTTGCGCACCATCCTGCAGCCCGCCGCTGATGTCCCACCCAGCCCGTAAACCAGCGGTGGTCGTCCACATCTCGTCCTTGCTGGCGTCAATCGCCAGCGCCGCACTGCCACCGGCTTGCACACCGGCATCGGTGGACAGGCGCGCGTAGGCCAGCGCGACATACGGGGTCAGGGTGATCGCATCCAGCTCGAAGTCCCAGCCACCTTCAGCGCTGGTGCTACCGTTGCCAGTGAGGCTGCTGCCCGGGGTGCACCCCGCGGTCGGCGTTGACCTTGTTGACCTTGCCGCCGTTGCCGATGTTGAGAGTGCCCGTGCCGACCGGCAGAAAGTTGTCGGTAATAGCCAGGCTGCCGCCATTGCTGACATTGATCGTGCCGGTGCCGGTGGTGCCATGACCGATGCTCATGCCGTAAGGATTGATCACGGCGTATGGGCGGGTGGTGGTGACCGTAGCACCGTCTGTGATGTCCAAAGTATCGGTCCCGGCGCGGCCGATAAGGAGCTCAGCCGACCCGGCGCCAGTGACCAGCACATTGCCGGTACTGCCCTGCTTGCCCAGGGTCATCAAGCCAGCCGTGGCGGCCTGGCTGCCGTCCTGCAGGATCATGTTGCCGATGCCGGCATCGCTCACGAGCAGGTGCCAGAAGGCTAGGCGTGCGCCCGGGCCAGTCAGGCGCAGGGTGCCATTGCCGGTTGTGGTGCTGCCCAGCGAGACGTCCTCGTCGGAGGTGACCACGGCGGCGCCGCTGACATCGACGACGACGGTGCCATTCGGGCCAACGCGTCAGCCGTCGGCGTGCATTCGCGAGCTGGCGATGGTGTCATTGCTGTTGAAATCGAGGACGGCTGCAAACGCGGAAGGCGCTGTGACCAGGCCAAGCGCAACCAGCATCGCCGTGGTCAGCAACGCACAATGGCTGACGCTGCCGGTGGCGCGGGCGGAGGAACCGTGGAACGTGGCCAGTTCGGATGCAACCTGCATCTAACCGATGGCGCGGTTAAGCATCAGGCGATAAATCCTATTCATGAAGCTCCCTTGGATGTTGATCAAGGGCGCGATAACCCCGCGTTGCGCGGAATGTCGTGGCGCGTTGAAAAATCCCCGCCTGTCGCAGGCGACGCGGGTTCACAACGGGAGATGGCAATCGCGTCGGTACCTAGAGCAACCCACGTAGTGCAGCGTAGGGATGCGCCTGACAGTGGCTTAGGTTTTCTCCTATCCACGGACCTGCAGTGCGCACACATAAAAAGCTCGACTGAATTTCTCTCAGCGCGCGTATGCGCATGGGTCCGACAGGCGTCGCGTGCAAACGTGTGGCCGCACTGGCAGATCGTGTCGGTTCCGAACGAACTGCCCGATACGTAGGCTGGCGCACGCAGAGAAAACACCAAATGCCTTCAAACTAAGAGCGGCTAACAAAACGTAGCGAGCAGTCGTCAGGTGGGTGCGGACGGCGCGCTCAGA
The DNA here is from genome assembly GCF_002940065.1 of Xanthomonas populi. GTDB lineage: Bacteria > Pseudomonadota > Gammaproteobacteria > Xanthomonadales > Xanthomonadaceae > Xanthomonas > Xanthomonas populi. Next base: position 38,398 of record NZ_MDEJ01000017.1, on the reverse strand, counting down.
ACCGGAGTGTACGATTGGTACATGCCGATTCCGAGCACCGGCCGCGCCCGCCTGGCGGTGAGCGCAGTCGTTTTGTTAGCCGCTCTAAGCAGCAAGCCGAGCCATGACCTCTGAGACCGCTCGCTCCGCACTCAATACGGCGCTGTCGATCACCCAATGCGGCTCGGTCCAGAGCACATCGTCATGCGCAAGCACGCAGCACCAATCCGGCACGCGCAGTGCCGCACTATCGCTGTGCTGCGATTCCACGCGCTGCCGATGAACATCGCGATCGCTGCAGACCACTTCGATCTCCAGAAGGCGGCTCTGTGTGCGAGAGCCACATCACGCCATGCTTGGCGGGTGACGGGCAAGGGATTGACGCTATCGGCGACCACCACCTGGTGTTGGCGTAGATTCGCCTCTGCAATGGCGTAGGCAATCAAATAGCTGGCCGGCCCAACGTCGTGAGCGAGTGCACCGCTGTCGCGCAGCGCCTGCCCGATGCTGTCGATGCGCAGGTACACCGCATTGCAGTACGTGAGCAGCAGCGGTGCAATGGAACTCTTGCCGACGCCCGGCAACCCGCCGAACCCCACCAAGTCGCTGACTGTGCGTTCACTGCGGCCAGAGCGAGCGAATCGCCGCGATGCCCTGCGCGCCATGCGAGCGTGCTTCGCGCAGGTGGTCGATCTGCATGCCGCCGAGTGCGTAAATTGGGAGCGAGACCTGCTCGCGCAAGGTTTCGAAACCGGCCCATCCCAACGGTGTCGCGTCCGGATGCGAGGCAGTTACCTGCACCGGCCCCAGCACCGCGAAATCGCAGCCTAGGCGCTGCGCATGGCGCAGATCTTCCAGCCCATGGCACGAGGCGGCGACCGGCTGCTCAGCCGGCAGCGGGCGCTCCTGCAGTGCGGCCAATTGCTCCGAGCCCAGATGCACACCGATGCCGAGTTCGCCGGCCAACGCGATGTCGCGATTGAGCAGCAACTGCGCGCGCGCACGACCACGCAAGCGCATTACCCTTTGCAGCAATGCCTGCCAACGTGCAGGTTCGGCCAGCGGCGCACGCAACTGGATGCGCGCAATGCCGTCTTGCAGGGCACGCTCCAGGCCTTCCAGCCACAGCGCCTCGTCGTCCGCCTCGGGCGTGATCAGATAACGGTCGGGCTGGCGGAGTACGCCCACCACCGGCATGTCAGCCGGCGGCATCGAATAGCGCATCAGCTTGTCTGCGGCCACCCAGGTCATCGCCTGACCTTCGCGCCCGCGCGGGCTACCTTTCCACGCAGTGATGTGGCGCACTTCCAGGCGCAACCGCTTGTCCGGATACAGCTGCGGCACGTCCATCAGCCACTCGCCAACCTGCGCCTCGATACCGAGCTCTTCATTGAGTTCGCGCACCAGCGCCTGTTCGGAGGTTTCGCCAGGCTCGCGCTTGCCGCCGGGGAATTCCCACAGGCCGGGCATGTCGCGGGTTTCGGTACGGCGGGTCAGCAGGATGCAGCCGCGGGGGTCGGTGATCACGCCGGCGACGACGTGAATGGATCTTAGGGAATCGGGCATGGGCACAAGAGTGCCGCGAGTGGGCCGTTCAACGCAATCGGGTGGTGCTCGAACGTAGGTCGGCCGCGCTCCCGTAGGCGTCCGAGCCACCGCTCAGCACCGGCGGACTTGGGAACGATGGGATTGGCAGCAGCTGGCTGCGGCGCTCGCTCCAACGCATCTCCATTCCCCAATCTCAATCCAAGTCTTACAACGGATGCCCGATACGCCACAGCACCCCGCTAGGATCGTGCAAGGTGAAATCGCGCGCGCCCCATGGTCGATCTTCCGGCGCGCTGCAGGTCACACCGAACTGCTCGTCCAGCCCGGTGTCGTGCACGTGCTGCCACCAGCCGTCGGCATCGTCCACCCACAGATGCAGCATCAGGTTCTGGGCCAGCTCGCGCAGATAGAAATCCTGCAGCAGAAACGCGCAATGCCTGCCATGCCGAAAGCAGGTCACGTTGCCCCCCTCGTCTTCCTGCACAAAGCCCAGTGCGCGATAGAACCGCTGCGACAACGCGTAATCGCGCGCAGGCACGAACACCTTCAGTTGCTGGCTGGACAGCGACATGACCGCACTCCACGCAGGACGTGGACGTGAGCATACGCCCCGCAGTCGCGCAGGCGGAGCACGTCCCCTCCGCAAGTAGAGCCCCCTTGGTAAGGGGGCGCGCCAGAGGCGCGGGGATCGGAGGAGTACCGTGCACCCAGCGTCCGCATAGCGGACGCTGGGTGCACGGTCAACTCAGAATCAGCTGAGTTGACCGTGGCAGTGCTTGTACTTCTTGCCGCTGCCGCACGGGCATGGATCGTTGCGGCCCACCTTGGGCTCGTCGCGAATCACCTGCGACACCGGTACCGGCGCATTGCCGCCCTGCATCTGCTCCACTTCCTCGTCGGCACCGTACCCGCCCACATCCTGATGCTGGAACTGCGAGGCCATCAGGCGCGCTTGCGCCTGATGACGCTCCTGCTCTTCCAGCTCGGCCACTTCTTCTTCGCTGCGGATGCGCACGCGCGCCAGCAGGTTGATCACTTCGCGCTTGGCGCTCTCCAGCATCTCTGAGAACAGCTCGAAGGCCTCTTTCTTGTATTCCTGCTTGGGCTGCTTCTGCGCATACCCGCGCAGATAGATGCCCTGACGCAGATAATCCATCTTGGCCAGATGCTCCTTCCAGCCCTGGTCGAGCACGGTCAGCATCACGTGCTTCTCCAGGGCGCGCATGGTGTCGTTGCCAACCGCCGCTTCCTTCTCGGCAAAGTGCGCATCCACCGCCGCCTGCACCTTGGCTGCGATCTGCTCGGCGTCCAGTTCTTCCTGCGTGCGTGCCATCTCGCTCAGCGCCAGCGGCATGCCCAGTTCCGACTCCAGCGTAGCTTCCAGACCCTTGAGGTCCCACTGCTCGTCGACCGAATTGGGCGGTACGAAGCGCGCGACCAGATCGTAAATCACATCGCCACGGATACCGTCGACGTTGTCCTTGACCGATTCGGCATCCAGCAATTCATCGCGCTGTGCGTAGATCACCTTGCGCTGATCGTTGTTGACGTCGTCGAAGTCCAGCAGATTCTTGCGGATGTCGAAGTTGTGCGCTTCCACCTTGCGCTGCGCCTTTTCGATCTGCCGGCTGACCAGACGATCTTCGATGACGTCGTCTTCCTTCATGCCCATCATGCGCATCGCCTTCTGGACCCAGTCCGAGGCGAAGATGCGCATCAGATTGTCTTCCAGCGACAGATAGAAGCGCGACGAACCCGGGTCACCCTGACGACCGGCACGGCCGCGCAGCTGGTTGTCGATACGGCGCGACTCGTGCCGCTCGGTACCGACTATATGCAGGCCACCAGCCGCCTTGACCGCGTCATGCCGACGCTGCCATTCGGTCTTGGCCTGCAGACGCTGTTCGTCGCTGATGTCCTCGCCCATGCCGTGCAGCTCGGTTTCCAGCGAACCGCCCAGCACGATGTCGGTACCGCGACCGGCCATGTTGGTGGCGATGGTCACCGCACCCGGCTGGCCGGCGTTGGCCACGATGGTGGCTTCGCGCTCGTGCTGCTTGGCGTTGAGTACCTCGTGCTTCACCCCGGCCTTGCGCAGATGCTCTGACAGCATTTCCGAGGTCTCGATCGAGGTGGTGCCCACCAGCACCGGCTGACCGCGCTTGGCGCAGTCTTCGATATCTGCCAGCACCGCATTGAACTTGCCCTTGCGGTTGAGGAACACCTGGTCCGGGTGGTCCTTGCGCACGGTCGGGCGGTTGGTCGGAATCACCACCACTTCCAGCCCATAAATGCTCTGGAATTCGTAGGCTTCGGTGTCGGCCGTACCGGTCATGCCGGACAGCTTTTTGTACATGCGAAACAGGTTCTGGAAGGTGATACTTGCCAGCGTCTGGTTCTCGCGCTGCACCGGTACGCCTTCCTTCGCTTCGACCGCCTGATGCAGACCATCGGACCAGCGACGCCCAGACAGCGTACGGCCGGTGAATTCGTCGACGATCACCACTTCGCCATCGCGCACGATGTAATCCACATCGCGCTGATAGATCGCATGCGCCCGCAGCGCGGCATTGAGGTGATGCACCACGCTCAGGTTCTGCGCCGCATACAAACCATCTTCCGCATTTTCAAGAATACCGGCCTGCATCAGCAGTTCTTCGGCGTGGCCCATGCCCGCCTCCGACAGATGCACCTGTTTGCCCTTCTCGTCGATCCAGTAATCGCCCTCGCCCTCTTCGCTTTCCTGCTTGGTCAGCTGCGGCACGATGCGATTGACGCGGATGTACAGCTCCGGCGATTCGTCGGCCGGGCCGGAGATGATCAACGGGGTGCGCGCTTCGTCGATCAGGATCGAGTCGACTTCGTCGACGATCGCGTAATGCAGATTGCGCTGGTAGCGGTCGGCGCGCGACAGCGCCATGTTGTCGCGCAGGTAATCGAAACCGAATTCGTTGTTGGTGCCGTAGGTGATGTCGCTGCCGTAGGCCTGCCGCTTGTCGCTGTGCGGCATGCCCGGATACACCACGCCAACGCTCAGGCCAAGCCAGTTGTACACCTTACCCATCTGCGCGGCATCGCGGCGCGCCAGGTAGTCGTTGACCGTGACCACGTGCACGCCCTCGCCCTGCAGCGCGTTGAGGTACACCGGCAACGTGGCCACCAGGGTCTTGCCTTCACCGGTGCGCATCTCGGCGATCTTGCCTAGGTGCAACACCATGCCGCCGATCAGCTGCACGTCGTAATGGCGCATGCCCAGCACACGGCGGCTGGCCTCGCGGCACACCGCAAACGCCTCGGGAAGAATCTTGTCCAGGGACTCGCCGGCGGCAAGTCGCTGCTTGAACTCCGGGGTCTTGGCTTGCAGCTCGGCGTCGGAGAGCTTCTCGATCGTCGGCTCCAGCGCATTGATCTGGATGACGAGTCGGTTGAGCTGGCGCAGCTGGCGTTCGTTACGACTGCCAAAGACACGGGTAAGCAGACTGTTGATCATTGAAGAAACCGGTTGAAAAGGAACGGTTTGACAGACGCCGGTCCCCAAGACCCGGCAGCCGTAAACGAAACAGGGCGCGCTGCGCCCTGTTGATGGCAAGAGCCTATTGTAGCTTGGGGCGAGCCTTCACGAATCAAGCACCACCCGCGCCGTCGTCAACCGCGCCCTCGACGTCCTACCGGCGTATTGGTATCGCCCAGGAACTTGCGCGGATTGGCCACCCGCCCGTCCGCCCACACTTCGAAATGCACGTGTGCGCCGGTAGAACGGCCGCTGGAACCGGCCTTGGCCACCTGCTGCCCGGCGCGCACCAGATCGCCCACCTTCACCACCAGCCGCGAATTGTGCGCGTAGCGGGTCACATAGCCATTGCCGTGATCCACTTCGACCACGTTGCCGTAGCCACCGCGCACACGGGCATAGCTCACCACGCCATCAGCGACCGACATCACCGGGTCTCCCACGTTGGCGTGGAAGTCCACACCCTTGTGAAAGGCAGAACCGCCGTCGAACGGATCGGCGCGACCGCCAAAACCTGAGGTGATGTAGGTGTTGCGGATCGGCATCCGCGAGGGCACCGAATTCTGTTCGAGCTGATGGTCGAACATCAGCGAGGCAAGCACGTTCAATTGTTGGCTGGAGGCGGAGAACTGCTGTTCGACTTGCCATAGCGTCTGCTTGAGCGATTCGACCGGCATGTCGCTGACCGGCTCATCGCCGCCACCGACGCCGACCGGCGCGTCGAAGTCGAACTCGCCATCCTTCAACTTACCCATTTCGGTCAGCCGCTCGCCTAATGCATTCAGACGGGTAGACTGCGCCTGCAGCTCGCCCATGCGCGCGGCCAGTGCATTGACCTGTGCCTGCGAGGCGCGCTGCGCCTGGACAAGCTCCACCTGCTGCTGCGCGACCTTGGCCTGCAGCGCGGAATTGGTCACCATGCCGGTGGCGGTGCTGGCACCGACGCCGATCAACACACCCAAGCCCAACCCCGTGCCGAGGACGACCATCGGTCGATCTGCGGCGAAGCCCTGGAACTGCCGAGCCACGCGCTGGGTCAGGGTTTGCCGAGATTTGAGTACAACTTTCTTCAACGCCATATGAGTGTCATGTCCAAGCCCAAGTCCAACGCACGCAACCCTTCCGTTCCACAACCGGCCATCGATGCCGCATTGGGTGAAAAGGCTGGCGGCCCCTTGCGCCGAGCGTTATGGCTCGATGCGCTGGACCGGCAGTTGCGTCCCCTGTTACCGCCTCATCTGGCTACCCGTTGCCGGTTGGCCAATGTCCGAGGCGAACAGCTCGTTTTTCTGGTTGACTCACCTGTCTGGCATGCCAAGGTGCGGCTTGCCGAGACCCAATTATTGGAAGCCGCCCGATCCATCGGACTGAAGGCCACCGCAGTGACCATCAAAACCATCACGACCCCGCTGCATTCCCCAATGCCGCAGAACCGCGAGCGTCCACGCCCTGTTTCCGAAGCGACGCACAAAGGATTGCGCGACGCATTGGCCTCCTTGCAGGACGTTGCACCGACCAAGAGGTGATGCCCTTACCGCCTGTTCGAAGCGGCCGCCAGTGCGTGAGAGCATTACGAAGACCGCACAATACCCGATCCATCCTAGCGGGCGCAGGGCCAGCAGGAGTTAGAGAAATATTAAATAAACGTTAATAACGGACCGGAAATCCGACGAAAGTTACCCTTTGAACGCCGGCTACGGCATTCCCTGACATCAGGCGTAAACAGGACTGGCGTAGGTGACCGGCGGTTGCACGGAGCCTTCGGGGAAGCTGACCCATTCCCAGGCAGCCTGATCCGCCAGCAGCGCACGCACCAGTTTGTTGTTGAGCGCGTGGCCGGATTTGAAACCTTCATAGACTCCCAGGATGGCGCCGCCGGCCAAATACAGATCACCGATGGCGTCCAGGATCTTGTGGCGCACGAATTCGTTGGTGTAACGCAGGCCGTCCTCGTTGAGCACGCGGAACTCGTCCAGTACGATGGCGTTGTCCATCGAGCCGCCCAGGCCCAGATTGCGCTCGCGCATGTACTCAAGGTCGCGCATGAAGCCGAAGGTGCGGGCGCGCGAGATTTCCTTGACGTAGGCCGAGGTGGAGAACTCGATTTCCTGGCGCGACTGCTTGGCCGGGATCATCGGGTGATTGAATTCGATGGTGAAACCGAGCTTGTAGCCGTCGTACGGCTCGAAGCGCGCGACCTTGTCGCCTTCGCGTACTTCCACCGTGTGCTTGATGCGGATGAAGCGCTTGGCCTTGTTCTGCTCGACGATGCCTGCCGACTGCAGCAGGAACACGAACGGGCCGGACGACCCATCCATGATCGGCAACTCGGCCGACGACAGTTCGACGATGACGTTGTCCACACCCAGGCCGGCCAACGCCGACATTAGATGCTCAACGGTCTGAATCTTGGCGCCATTACAGGTCAAGCCGGTGCACAGCGTGGTCTCGGTGACCAGCTCGGCATCGGCGGGGACTTGGACCACCGGCTCCAGATCCACACGCCGGAACACCACGCCATGATCGACCGGGGCCGGTCGTAGCGTCATATACACCTTGTCGCCGCTGTGCAGGCCGACGCCGGTGGCACGAATAGTGTTTTTGAGAGTGCGTTGCTGGGTCATATGCGAAGTCTGGATGAACAATGCAGACAGGCGCTGAACCGGCTGTCCAATCGTTGAGATTATCCGAATTTTAACAAGTCACGCGTGACGGGAACTGTAATCGACCGGTCACGCCACAGCAAAAGCTGCCGGATCAACGATTCGATCCGGCAGAAAGAGGACATGGCACTGCAACCCCGAAGCGAACCTCGGGGCATTGCGGTCGGCGCCACCAAGGTGGCATGGCATTGAAGCGTCAGTCTGCTTGGCGGCGCAAGAACGCCGGGATATCCAGGTAGTCGTTGGGCAGGTCTGCTGCCGGCGCAGAGGAACCGCCGCCGTTGTTATTGCTGCCGACCGAGTCGCTGCTGGGACGACGCAGGCCCAGGCCCATGCTGCCGCCAACCGCCTTGGATACCGCATCGCCGCTGGTTTCGAAATCGCCGAATTCCGGCTGACCGGTGGTGGCGTTGCGCACCAACTTGATCGGCGCACGCTGGTCCGGACGCTGGGTCTGACGTGCAACCGCACGGTTCAGGCCAGTAGCCACAACGGTAACGCGCACTTCGTCCTGCATGTCCGGGTCGAGCACGGTACCGACGACCACAGTCGCATCTTCCGAGGCGAACGCTTCGATGGTGCGGCCAATTTCGTCGAACTCGGCCATGGTGAAGTCCGGACCGGCGGTGATGTTGACCAGGATGCCGTTGGCACCGGCCAGGTTCACATCGTCCAGCAGCGGGTTCTGGATGGCGGCTTCGGCAGCGGCCTGCGCGCGATCGTCGCCGCGTGCCGAACCGGTGCCCATCATGGCCAGGCCCATTTCCGACATCACGGTGCGCACGTCGGCAAAGTCGACGTTGATCAGACCCGGACGCACGATCAGATCGGCGATGCTCTGCACTGCGCCCTGCAGCACGTCGTTGGCAGCGCGGAAGGCCTGGATCATGGTGGCGTTGCGGCCAAGCACGGTGATCAGCTTTTCGTTCGGAATGGTGATCAGCGAATCGCAATGCTGGCTCAGTTCCTCGATGCCCTTCAGCGCAACCTGCATACGGCGGCGGCCTTCGAACGGGAACGGCTTGGTGACCACAGCCACGGTCAGGATGCCCATTTCCTTGGCCAGCTGTGCCACCACCGGCGCGGCGCCGGTGCCGGTGCCGCCGCCCATGCCGGCGGTGATGAACACCATGTCCGCACCCTGCAGCGCGTCCATGATGCGCTCGCGATCTTCCAGCGCAGCCTGACGGCCAACTTCCGGATTGGCGCCCGCGCCCAGGCCCTTGGTGACGTTGGTGCCGAGCTGCAGCTGCAACTTGGCGCCGCAGTTCTTGATGGCCTGCGAGTCGGTGTTGGCGGTGATGAATTCCACGCCATCGACGTTGGTGTTGACCATGTGCGCCACGGCATTACCGCCGCCGCCGCCCACGCCAACGACCTTGATGACCGCGTTGGGAGCCATCTTTTCGATCAGTTCAAAATGTGCCATGTCAGTGTCCTCTTGTATGAAGCCGGGTCCCGGGTCCCGGGACCCGGAAAACCACTTCCGAAGTCCCGGCCCGAAACTCGGACCGGCAAGTTTTTCTTATGAATGGTGCGTACCGCTCGCTGCCTACCGCTCTAGCCCTGCTCTCTGGCTTGATCTTCCGCTCTCTGCTGTTTCGGGTCCCGCGTCCCGGCTTTTAAAACTCACCGCGATACCAATTCTTCAATTTCTTGAACAAACTCCCGGCGCGTCCGGTCGGGATCGACGGGCGGCGTGGGTGTTCGATCTGGCTGCCCATCAGCAGCAGGCCCACGCCGGAGGCGTGCACCGGGTTGCCGACGACTTCGCCCAGGCCGGTGACGTGCTGGGGAATGCCCACACGCACCGGCATCTGCAACATTTCTTCGGCCAGCTCGACCACGCCTTCCATCTTCGACGCGCCACCGGTGAGCACCATGCCGGCGCGCACCATTTCCTCGAAACCGGAGCGGCGCAATTCGGCCTGCACCATTTCGAAAATTTCTTCATAGCGACCTTGCACCGCCTGGGCGAGTGCATGCCGTGGCATGCGGCGCGGCGGGCGATCGCCGACCGACGGCACCTGGATGCTTTCCTCGGCGGTGGCCAGCTGCGCCAGCGCGCAGGCGTAGCGGACCTTGATCTGCTCGGCTTCCGGGGTCGGCGTGCGCAGCATGTGCGCGATGTCGTTGGTGACGTGGTCGCCGGCGATCGGCAGCGAGGCGGTGTGGCAGATCGCGCCCTGCACATAAACAGCCAGGTCGGTGGTGCCGGCACCGATATCCACCAGCACCACGCCCAGCTCACGCTCGTCGGCGGTCAACACCGCCACGCTGGAAGCCAGCGAGGACAGCACCAGATCGTCGACCTGCAAGCCGCACTTCTGCACGCACTTGGTGATATTGGCCGCGGCCGACTGCGCGCACACCACCAGATGCGCATGCACCTCCAGGCGCACGCCGGTCATGCCGACCGGGTTGCGGATGCCTTCCTGCGAATCGTCCAGCACGTACTCGCGCGGGATCGCATGCAGGATGCGCTGGTCGGCAGGAATGGCCACGGCCTTGGCCGCATCCAGCACGCGCTCCAGATCGCTCCAGGTCACTTCGCCGTCGCGGATCGGCACGATGCCGGGCGAGTTCTTGCATTGCACGTGGTTGCCGGAAATCGACGCGTACACCGAGCGGATTTCGCAGCCGGCCATCAGCTCGGCCTCTTCCACCGCGCGCTGGATCGACTGCACGGTGGATTCGATATCCACCACCACGCCGCGCTTGAGACCGCGCGATTCGTGCGAACCGATGCCGATCACTTCGATCGGATTGCCGGGCGAGTACTCGCCGACCAGCGCGACGACCTTGGAGGTGCCGATGTCCAGTCCAACGATGAGGGATTTGTCGCCTTTGCGGTTCATGTCTTAACGCCGGGATTCGGGATTTGGGATGCGGGATTGGAGAAAAGCGGGGTGCGGGTGCAAGGCAATTCCAGGACAACCGTGTGGTGTGCGGCAGGCGCGGCAGGCGAACCCTTTTTCTTCGTTTCCGGAACGCCTTCCTCCATTTTTCGTTCGACCGTAAAGCCATTGGTGTAGCGCAGGTCGGCGCGGGCGATCGGGCGCTGCGGGTCGGCCAGCTGCGGCAGCACTCGGGCGAAGCGTTGCAGGCGTGCGCGGGCGTCGTCGCGGCCGATCACGATCTGCACACCGTTGCTCAGGCCCAGCGACCAGCTGCCGCGTGCATCCATTTCCAGACGCTCCACATCCAGCCCGGTCGGTGCGAACAGCGCGCGCGATTCGTTGTATAGCGCCACCACATCCTGCGTCTTGCTGTCCGGGCCACCGAGTTGCGGCAACTTGAAATCCTTCAACAACGGCGGCGTGCGGAACAGCCGGCCCTGCTCGGACAACATGCGGTCGGTGCCCCAGCGTGCGAACGGCTTGTGCTCGGTGACGTGTACTTCCAGCACGTCCGGCCAACGCTTGCGCACCTGCGCGCTTTCCACCCATGGCAAGCGCGCGATGGCGTCCTGCGCGTTCTGCAACTTCACTGCGAAAAAGCCCGAGCGCGCATACGGCAACACCACCGCACGCAGTTCTTCGGGCAGCACCCGCTTGAAGTCGCTGGATATCTGCAACCGCGCCAACGGCCAACGCTCGGCACCCACCCATCCATTGAGCACGGCCACCACCGGCAACGCGACCAGCGTCACCGCGATCAACCAGGCCAGGATGCGCAGGGTGGCGTTCATCGGCGCGCTCCGCGCGCGCGATGAGTGATTCGGGATTGGGGGTTCGCAACGGAAGCAGCAACAGCAACGGCGCCCATGGCGTCGCTGTTCACTAATCCCGAATTCCGATTCCCCAATCCCGGCTTCATAGCGTCTGCTCCAGCACGCGCCAGACCAGTTCTTCGAAATCGATGCCGAGTTGGCGCGCGGCCTTGGGCACCAGCGAATGACTGGTCATGCCGGGGGCGGTGTTCACTTCCAACAGATACAGCTGGCCGCTGCTGCGGTCGCGCATCACGTCCACCCGCCCCCAGCCACGCGCACCGGCGGCGCGGAAAGCATCCAGTGCGAGCTGGCGGATCTGCGTTTCGGCATCGCCTTCCAGGCCCGGGCACAGGTACTGGGTGTCGTCGGCCACGTACTTGGCGTTGTAGTCGTACCACTGGCCCTTTGGCACGATGCGGATCGACGGCAGCGCGACCTCGCCGAGTACGGCCACTGTGAGTTCGTCGCCTTCGATCAGTTGCTCCATCAGCAACGCGCCGTCGTAGCGCGCCGCCAGCACCACGGCTTCCTCGAGCTGGGCCTGGTCGAACACGCGGCTGATGCCGACGCTGGAGCCTTCGTTGGCCGGCTTGACGATGACCGGCAAGCCGAGCTGTTGTGCAGCCGCATGCATTTCAGCGATGCTGGTGCCGGCAGCCAGGGGCGCATAGCGCGGCGTGGACAGGCCAAGCGACAGCCACACCTGCTTGGTGCGGATCTTGTCCATGCTCAGCGCCGAGCCCAGCACGTTCGAGCCGGTGTACGGCACTTTAAAGGCTTCCATCAGGCCTTGCACAATGCCGTCTTCGCCGCCGCCGTTATGGCCGTGCAGCACGTTGAAGACGCGGTCGAAACGCTGGTCGACCAGCGCCTGCGTCAATGCCGGAATGCCGTCGACCGGCTGTGCGTCGACACCGCGCGCGCGCAGTGCTTCCAGCACATTGCTGCCGGAATTCAACGACACTTGGCGCTCGGATGAAGTGCCGCCGAGCAGCACGGCGACGCGCCCGAAAGTGGCGGGGTCGCTGGTGCGGGACGGTGCGGGGCCGGGTCCCGGGTCCCGGGTCCCGGCAGAGTACACGCTCATGCCTGCCCTCCAACAAAGCCGTTGTTGATGATGTGTTGCGCGACATAACCGATATCGCCAGCACCCATCATCAGCAACAGATCGCCGTCTTGCAGCACGTCCGGCAACACTTCGGCCAGGCCCGAAATCTGGCCCACGACCACCGGCTCGCTGCGGCCGCGCGCACGGATGGCACGCGCCAACGCGCGCGAATCGGCGCCCGGAATCGGCACTTCGCCGGCCGGATAGACTTCGCTCAACACCAGCGCATCGACCGTGCTCAGCACTGCGGCGAAGGCGTCGAACTGATCGCGGGTACGGCTGTAGCGATGCGGCTGGAAGGCGACGACCAGACGCTTGTCCGGCCAGCCACCGCGGGCGGCGGCAAACACCGCTTCGAGCTCGCGCGGGTGGTGGCCGTAATCGTCGACCACACGTACCCGCGCTCCGGTGCTGGTGGTGACTTCGCCCAGATCGTTGAAGCGACGGCCGATGCCTGCGAAGTTTTCCAGCGCCCGCGCAATCGTTTCCGCCGCCACGCCCAGCTGCCAGCCGATCGCGGCAGCGGCCAATGCGTTGAGCACGTTGTGACGGCCCGGCAAGGCCAGCGTCACCGGTGTGGTGGTGCCTTCGGGCAGACGCAGCGTGAAGCGCATGCGCGGGCCGTCCTGCACCACGTCTTCGGCACGCACGTCGGCGTTTTCGCTCATGCCGTAACTCATCACGTGACGCGGCGTCTTGCCGGCCAGCGCGGCCACTTCCGGGTCGTCGATGCACAGCAGCGCCAGCCCATAGAACGGCAGGCGCTGCAGGAATTCCGCAAATGCCGCCTGGATGCGTGCGAAATCATTGCCGTAGTTTTCCAGGTGATCCGAATCGATATTGGTGATCACCGCCATCAACGGATTCAGACGCAGGAAGCTGCCATCGCTCTCGTCGGCTTCGGCGACCAGCCATTGGCCACCACCGAGCTTGGCGTTGGCACCGGCGGCCAGCAACTGCCCGCCGATGACGAAGGTCGGATCCAGCCCGCCTTCGCTCAGCACGGCCGCCGCCAGACTGGTGGTGGTGGTCTTGCCGTGCGTTCCGGCCACTGCAATGCCGCGACGGAAGCGCATCAGCTCGGCCAGCATCGCCGCACGCGGCATGATCGGAATACGCTGGCTGCGCGCTTCCATCAGCTCGGGGTTGTCTTCGCGGATCGCGCTGGACACCACCACGCAATCGGTGCCGAGCACATTGGCCGCCGAATGCCCGCGCATCACCCGCGCGCCCAGCTTGGCCAGGCGACGTGTCGCTGCGTTATCGGCGTTATCCGAGCCGGAGACTTCATAACCCAACGTCAGCATCACCTCCGCGATACCGCTCATGCCGGTGCCGCCGATACCGACGAAATGCACGCGCGGAAACGCACGCACCAGATCGCCACTGTCTTGCAGACGGCGGATCACGGGGCACCTCCTGCGGAGGTGGCGGGACCGGGGACCGGGGACCGGGGACCCGTGAAGAGCGAAGCGTCGGCAGCGCGTTGCGCCTGCCCATGATGATTGTCTGCGTGCATACCTTTCTGCTGTTGATTCTGTTCTTCACGCCCCCCGCGTCGCGGATCGCGGGTCCCGGTACTTCCATGCCGTTGATCGTGCTTACCACGGGTCCCCGGTCCCCGGTCCCCGGTCCCGGCTTCATGCAAAACAATGTCGGCGATGCGCTCGGCGGCATCCGGTTTGGCCAGGGTGCGGGCGGCTTGTGCCATCGACAGGCGGCGTGCGGGGTCGGCGAGCAAGCTCTGCAACACCGTCTGCAGACGCTCGGCCAAGGTGTCGTCCTGCTTGAGCAGCACGGCGGCGTCGGCGCCAACCAGGTATTCGGCATTGCGGGTCTGGTGGTCGTCCACCGCTGCGGCGAAGGGCACCAGCACACTGCCGATGCCAGCGGCGCATAATTCGGCCAGCGTGGATGCACCGGCGCGGCACACCACCAGATCGGCCCAGGCGTAGGCCACAGCCATGTCGGCGATAAACGGTTCGACGCTGGCGTTGACACCCGCTTGCGCGTACGCCGCTTCGGCTTCGGCGCGCAGCTTTTCGCCGCACTGATGACGCACGTCGACATCCGGGCGAGCGAGTGCCGCCAGCGCTGTCGGCACGGCCTGATTCAATGCGCGCGCGCCCTGGCTGCCGCCGAGTACCAGCACGCGTACCGGGCCACCACGACCGACCAGACGTGCGGCCGGCGCGAGAAGTGCGGTGATTTCCGCGCGCACTGGATTGCCCACCGCCTCTTCGCAAGCGAAGCTGCCCGGAAAACCGGTCAGCACGCGGCGTGCAAAGCGCGACAACACTTTATTGGTCATGCCGGGTGCGCGGTTCTGTTCGTGCACCAACAACGGCACGCCGAGCAAACGTGCGGCCAGGCCACCCGGGCCTGCCGCAAAGCCGCCGAAACTGATCACCGCACGCGGCTGGCGTTTGCGCAGCACGAAGCCGGCGGCACGCACCGCGCGCAGCACCCGCACCGGCGCGCCGAGCAGCTTGACCCAGCCTTTGCCGCGCAGGCCGGTGATGGCCAGCGTGTCGATCTGGATGTCGTGCTGCGGAACCAGGCGGGTTTCCATCGCGCCATCAGCGCCGAGCCAGGTCACCGGCACGCCACGCGCGCGCAGCACCTTGGCCACGGCAAGGCCCGGGAAGATGTGCCCACCGGTGCCGCCGGCCAGAATCATCACAGGCTGAATCCCCGCAGATGGATGTGCGGGCTCTTGCGAAGGATTCGCATAAACGCTCATGCAATCCTCCCGAACGTCGGTTCCACACGCGGCTGCATGCGGCTGGTGCCGCGCAAGATGGCCGATGATGGCGCTACGGATGCTGCAGTGACCGGTACGGGTGCTGCGGCAGCCACGGTGTCGCGCTGAGGTTTGCGCGCTGGCGCATACGCCGGCGGCACCGACTCGACGACCGGCTCGGCCGGCTCAACAGACGGCGCGCCCGCACCCTGCGGCGACAACTTGCTGCGCAGGCGCTCGGCACGATCCATTTCATACGACACGCGCAGCAGCAGACCCGTCGCCACGCAAGTCATCAGCACCGACGAGCCACCGGAAGAAATCAGCGGCAACGTCAGGCCCTTGGTCGGCAGGATGCCCAGATTCACGCCCACCGAGACGAAGCTCTGCAGGCTGATCCACAAGCCGATGCCGAAGGCGATATAGCCGGAGAAATGACGTTTCATTTCCACACAGCGCATTCCCAACCAGAACGCGCGGCCGACCAGCAAGGCGTACAGCGAGATCACCCCGCACACGCCGATAAACCCGAGTTCTTCGGCAATCACCGAAAAGATGAAGTCGGTATGCGCTTCGGGCAGATAGTTGAGCTTCTGCACCGAAGCGCCCAGTCCCACGCCGGTCCACTGGCCACGACCGACCGCCATCAAGGCATTCGACAACTGATACCCGGAGCCGAGCTGATCGGCCCACGGATCCAGAAACGAGGTGATGCGACGCAGGCGGTACGGCTCCAGGATCGCGATGAAGGCGAACACCGGCAGGCCGAACACGATCGGCATCGACATCCGCGGCAGGTTCACCCCGCCCAGCACCAGCATGCCAGCGGTGATCGCCAGCAGCAGCGTGGACGAGCCGAAGTCCGGCTGCAGCAGCAACAGGCCGACTAGCGCGATCGCCACACCCAGCGGCTTGAGCATCGCCGGCCAGGTCGCGTTGACTTCATCGCGGAAGCGCACCAGGTAGCTGGACAACCATACGATGTAAAGCACCTTGACCGCTTCCACAGTCTGGAATTTCGACACGCCCAGATTGATCCAGCGTTTGGCGCCGTTGACGCTGCTGCCCAGGCCCGGCACGAACACCACCATCAGCAGGCCGAAGCAGGCCAGCAACAACAGCTGGTTGTACTGCTCGATGGTCTTGAGCTCTGTGCGCATCGCCCAGAACGCCAGGCCAACGCCAATGCTCAGGAACAGCAGATGACGGGTGAGGTAGTAGAACGGGTTGTCGGACAGTTCGATCGAGCTGGACGCCACCATCACCACGCCCAGCGATGCCAGGGTCGCGGCGGCGCCGAGCAGCCACGGGTCGTAGCGGCCGCCGATGGCGTCGAGTCGGGTGGCCTGGCGCGCGTTATCGTTCATCAGCGCACCTTCAACGTGGCAAGGCCAATCAGCACCAGCACAACCGAGATGATCCAGAAGCGCACGATCACGCGTGGCTCCGGCCAGCCCTTGAGTTCGAAGTGGTGATGGATCGGCGCCATGCGGAACACCCGCTTGCCGGTCAGCTTGAAGCTGGCGACCTGGATGATGACCGACAGCGTTTCGATCACGAACACGCCGCCCATGATCACCAGCACCAATTCCTGGCGCACGATCACCGCGATGGTGCCGAGCACCGCGCCCAGCGACAGCGCGCCGATATCGCCCATGAACACCATGGCCGGATAGGTGTTGAACCACAGAAAGCCCAGCCCTGCCCCGGCAATCGCCGAGCAGATGATGATCAGCTCGCCGGCCCCGGGAATCAGCGGGATTTTCAGGTATTCGGCAAACACCACGTTGCCCGACGCATACGCGAATACACCGAGTGCGCAGGCCACCAGCACGGTCGGCATGATCGCCAGACCATCCAGGCCGTCGGTCAGATTCACCGCGTTTGAGAAGCCGACGATCCAGAAGTAGGCAATGACCACAAAGCTCATGCCGGCCAACGGCAACGCCACCGCCTTGAACATCGGAATGTAGAAGGTGATCGCGGCCGGCACATCGGCGGTGTAGTACAGGAACAGGCCGGCAGCCAAGCCGAGGATCGACTGCAGCAGATACTTCCAACGCGACTTCAACCCGTTGGGGTCGCGGCGCACGATCTTGATCCAGTCGTCGTACCAGCCGATCGCACCGAAGCAGAGCATCACCGCCAGCACCAGCCACACATACCGGTTGCGCAGATCACCCCACAACAGCACCGACAAGGTCACCGTCAGCAGGATCAGCGAGCCGCCCATGGTGGGCGTACCGGCCTTGGAAAAATGCGTCTGCGGGCCGTCCTGACGGATCGGCTGGCCACCCTTGAACTGGCCCAGCTTGCGAATCACCGCCGGGCCCATCCACAACGACAGGAACAACGCGGTCAGCGCAGCCAGAATGCCGCGGAAGGTCAGATAGTTGAACAGCCCGAACAGGCTCTCCAGTTGCTGCAGCCAACGCGCCAACTCAAGCAGCATGGGAGGCGTCCTCCACCGGTGCGAGCAGCGCGGCGACGATGCGGTCCATGGCACTGCCACGCGAGCCTTTCACCAGGATCGTGGTGACGCCGGGTTTTGGGACCGGAGACCGGGGACCCGGGAGGGCGACCGTGGACTGCGATTGCTGATCGTGAATCACTGCATGTTCCTGCGTATTTCCTGATGCGTATTGCTGCTGTTGCTGTTGCTTTTCCCTGGTCCCCGGTCCCCGCTCCCCGGTCCCGGCTTCAACCAGATCCGCGTGCAAGGCATCGATCAACTCCGCATGCGTGGCGAACACGCGGCCGCCATCGCCGAACGCCTGCGCGGCGGCGGCACTGAGCTCGCCCAACGCGTACAGACGCTGCACCTTGGCCGCGCGTGCGCGACGTCCGGCGGCGGCATGCAGCGCCTTGCCTTCCGGGCCGAGTTCGCGCATGTCGCCGAGCACCAGCCAACCGGCGCCCGGCGCGGTGGCCAGGGTGTCGATGGCGGCATCCAGCGAACCGGGATTGGCGTTATAGCTGTCGTCGATCAGCACCGCACCGCTCGGCAGCGTATATGCGATCTGACGACCGGCCACCGGGCGCGCCTGCGCCAGACCGGCGGCGATGACCGGCAATGCGATTCCCGCGCCCAACGCCAACCCGGCCGCGGCCAGCGCGTTGAGTACGTTGTGGCGGCCCGGCAATGGCAGCGCAATCTGCGCGTCACCTTGCGGCGTCACCAGCGTGAATTGCGCACCGCCGGCCTGCAGCCGCAGCCCATGCGCAGTGATGTCGGCACTGGCCTGCAGGCCGTAGCGCAGTACGCGGCGGCCTTGCACCGGCTGCGCATGCAATTGCTGCTCGAACCAGGCACCGAAGGCATCGTCGGCATTGATCACCGCCACGCCATCGGCGGGCAATGCGGTGTAGATGGCGCCCTTGGTGCGGGCGACGCCGAGCAGGCTGCCCAGACGTTCCAGATGGGCGGGTGCGATGTTGTTGACCAGGGCCACCTGCGGCTGCGCGATGTCGGTGAGATAGGCGATATCGCCCGGCTTGCCGGCGCCCATTTCGTAAATCGCAACATCGGCTTCGTCCGGCGCAGCGATCACCGCCAGCGGCAGTCCGATTTCGTTGTTGCGGTTACCCGGATTGGCGTACACGGTGGTGCCATCGACACGCCCGGCTTCTTCAAGGATCGACAACAGCAAGGCCTTGACGCTGGTCTTGCCGTTGGAGCCGGTCAATGCAATCACGCGCGTGGCGCGGTCGCGCTGCATGCCCGCAGCGATGCGTGCCAGAGCCAGCTCGGTATTTTCCACCAGCACCTGCGGCACGCTTAGCGCCGGCAGCAGCCGATCGACCAGCACACCGCTGGCACCGTGCGCCACCGCGTCTGCGGCAAAGTCATGTCCATCGAAGCGCTCGCCGCGCAGCGCCACATACAGGCTGCCGTTGGCGAGCGTGCGGGTGTCGTTGCCGACCGCATCGATCATGGCATCGTCGCCGTGCAGCTCGCCGCCGGCCCAGTGGGCGATCAACGACAACGGCGTGAGCTTCATGCGCGCACTCCCGGCACGGTGCGCGGCAACAAGGCCTGCGCCGCCACAGTGGCGTCGTCGAAGGCATGCCGCACGCCGGCGATTTCCTGATAGGGCTCGTGGCCCTTGCCGGCGATCAGCACGATGTCGGAGGCACCGGCCATGCCAATGGCCTGATGGATCGCAGCAGCGCGATCGCGCTGCACGATCGCCGCATCCGGGCGTGCAAAGCCGCGCAGGATGTCGGCAACGATCGCATCGCCCTCTTCGCCACGCGGGTTGTCGTCGGTGACGATCGCCACATCGGCATTGACCTCGGCGATCGCCGCCATCTGCGGGCGCTTGCCGGTATCGCGCTCGCCACCGCAGCCGAACACGCAGATCAACCGGTCCTGCGCATGCGAGCGCAAGCTGGCCAATGCCTGTTCCAGCGCGTCGGGCGTGTGTGCGTAATCGACCACCACCAGCGGTGCGCCGTGTTCGCCACCCAGGCGATTCATGCGGCCGTGGATCGGCTGCAACTGGCCCAGCACCTCGGCGATCTGTGCCGGCGCGATATTCAACGCATGCAACGCGCCGGCTACCGCCAGCAGGTTGTCCACGTTGAAGCGGCCCAGCAGCGGCGAGTGCACCGGGTGCACGCTGCCGTCGATGTGCAGCGCGAAATTGATGCCGTTGTGATCCAGCTGCAGCGCCTGCGCACGCACCGTGGCATTGGCCTGCGCGCGCGAACTCACACCGATCGCGCGCAGCGCGGGGGCGAGCGAGGCCAGCAGCGTGCGGCCGAAGGCATCGTCCAGATTCACTACGGCGGCCTTCAAACCGGCACGCGTGAACAACTTGGCCTTGGCGGCGCCGTATTGCGCCATGTCGCCGTGGTAATCGAGATGGTCGCGGGTGAGATTGGTGAACACCGCCACGTCGAAATGCACTGCATCGACGCGGCCCTGATCGAGCGCATGCGAGCTCACTTCCATCGCCGCGGCCTGCGCGCCTTCATCGCGCAACTGCGCCAGTAACGCGTGCGTCTGCAGTACCAGAGGTGTGGTGAAACCAGTCGGCACGGCACTGCCATACAAGCCAACCCCCAAAGTACCCAGCGTGCCGGTGGGCATGCCAAGCAACGTCAACGCCTGCGCCAGCAATTGCACGGTGGAGGTCTTGCCGTTGGTGCCGGTGACGCCGACCATGCGCAGCGCTTGCGAGGGCTGGCCGTGGAACTGATCGGCCATCGCACCCAGACGCGCACGCAAGCCTGGCACGGCGATCGCATCGGCCGGTGCCGGCAGATCGGCAGGCGCCGGCGGCTCGAACAACACCGCCACCGCGCCATTGCCACGCGCCTGTTCGACAAAGCCCAAGCCATGCGCGCCGAAGCCGGCGATCGCCACGAACGCATCGCCCGCACGCACCGCACGGCTGTCCATCACCAGGCCCGAGACCTGCCTGTCGTGCGCGAGCGGCACATCCGGCAGCAGCTGCGACAGCGGCATGTAGCGGCTCACTGGCGGCTCTCCTGCAGCGGTGCGGGCTGGGCTGGCGCTGGAATGGCGGCAGGCGCGAGTGCGGTGGGAATACCGGCAGACACTTCATCCACCGGATCCGGCATCAACGCCGGATCCAGCTCGGCCGGCTGCGGCTTGACGAGGGGCTGCCCGGTCTTGCCTGCAGCCTGTGCGGCCAGCCAAGACTGGATATCGTCCGGCGGCACGTCCATCAGACGCAGTGCGCCTTCCATCACCTTGTGGAACACCGGCGCCGATACCAGACCGCCGTAATACACCTTGCCCTGCGGATCGTTGATCACGATGACGGTGGCAAAGCGCGGGCGCGTGGCCGGCACCAGGCCCGCAAACAGCGCGTTGTAATGCCCGCGCTCGTAACCGTTGGCGCCGTTCTTACGTGCGGTACCGGTCTTGCCGGCGACGTGATAGCCCAGGATGGCTGCGCCCTTGGCGCCGCCCTGGGTGACCACGGTTTCCATCATGTCGATGACCTGGCGCGCCACCTCGGGCGTGACCACCTGGCGGGTGTCGTTGTGCTGGCCACGCACGAAGGTCGGCGGAGTCAGCTTGCCGCCATTGCCCAACGTGGCGTACGCCTGCGCAATCTGCAGCGGCGTCACCGACAGGCCATAGCCGTACGACATCGTGGTCTTGGACGGGCCGCTCCAGCGCGCCGGCTGCAGCACCACGCCGGCCGATTCACCGGGGAAACCGCTATGCGGCGCAGTGCCATAACCGAAGTTGCGGATCGACTGATAGAAGGCCTGATCCGGCACCTTGGCCGCGATCTTGGCCGCACCGATATTGGAGCTGCGCGTGATCACGCCGGTGACGTTGAGCACGCCGTTGTTGCGCGGCACATCGCGGATGGTGAAGCGCCCCACGGCCATGTAGCCGGGGTTGGTATCGATGATGGTGTCCTTGGTCACCACGCCGGCCGTCAGCGCGGTGGCCACGGTCAGCGGCTTCATCGTCGAACCCGGCTCGACCAGATCGGTGACCGCGCGGTTGCGGCGCGCCGATGGGTTGATGCCGGTGACCGAATTGGGGTTGTAGGTCGGCAGATTGACCATGGCCAGCACTTCGCCGGTGGCCACGTCCATCACCACCATCGAACCGCCGGCGGCGTTGTTTTCGACCAGCGCGTTGCGCAGTTCCTTGTAAGCCAGGAACTGGATGCGGCGATCGATGCTCAGCGTCAGGTCCTTGCCCGGCTGCGCAGGACGCACCAGATCCACGCTCTCGACAATCGCGCCGCGCGCATCGCGCACCACTTTCTTGGAACCCGGCTTGCCGCGCAGCCATTCGTCGAAGGCCAGCTCCAGCCCTTCCTGGCCGCGATCGTCGATGTTGGTGAAGCCCAGCACATGGGCCATCGCCTCGCCTTGCGGGTAGAAGCGACGGAACTCGCGCTGCGAGAACACACCGGGAATCCTCAACTCCACGATCGCATGCGCCTTGTCCGGATTGATCCGGCGCTGCAGGTACATGAATTCCTTGCCGGCCTTCTGCGCCAGCCTGGCGTTCAACTCGTCCAACGGCTGGCCAAGTGCCTTGGCCAGCTCGGCAATGCGGTCCGAGTTGCGCAGCAGTTCCTGCGGATTGACCCAGATCGATTCCACCGGCGTGGACACCGCCAGAGGCTCGCCATTGCGGTCGGTGATCATGCCGCGCGAAGTGGCGATCGGCAGCTCACGCAGATACCGCGCCTCGCCCTGGCGCTGATAGAAATCGCGATTGACCAGTTGCACGAATGCCGCGCGGCCGATCAGCGTCACCGAGCACAAGCCCAGCGCGATGCCGACCAACGTTAGGCGGCCACGCAGGTTGAAGTTGCTGCGCGCACGGTTGCGGCCGGCTTTCATGGCGCACCTGCCTGTGCGCCACCCTGCGGGCGGCTTGGCCGTGCAAAACGGCTGTCGTGCCGTTTTGTCATGGGCGCACCACCACGATGTCGTTGGTCTCCGGGAACTTCATCCCGATGCGCGCACGCGCGACCTGATCGACCCGATTGCTTTCCGCCCAGGTGGCCTGCTCCAGCTGCAGCCGGCCGAATTCGATATTCAATTCATCGCGCGTGTGTTCGAGCTTGGACAACTGCACGAACAACTTGCGATGCATATGGCGCATGTACACCACACCGATCGCCGAGGCGATGCTGCAGGCAAGCAGCACGATGAGCAACAGGCGGCTCATGGCGCGCTCCCTTGGAGCGCGCTCGGGACCGGGGAAAAACCGACGCCGGCCGCCGAGCCGTCAGCACTGTTCTTGTTCTCCCCGGGTCCCGGGTCCCCGGCCCCCGGTCCCGCCAGCTTTTCAGCCACCCGCAACACCGCACTACGGGCGCGCGGATTGATGCTCAGTTCGTCGAAGTCGGCCTTGATGGCGCCGCTGATCAACTGCAGCGTCGGCACGAAGGGCTGGGCTTCCGGCAGGCGGCGGTTGCTGGGCGGTGCCTTGGCGTAGCGGGCCATGAATTGCTTGACGATGCGGTCTTCAAGCGAATGGAAGCTGATCACCACAAGGCGGCCGCCCGGCTTGAGCGCGCCCAGGGCGGCGTCCAGCCCGGCTTCCAGATCGTCCAGCTCGCGGTTGATGTAGATGCGGATCGCCTGAAAGCTGCGCGTGGCCGGATGGGTCTTGCTGTCGCCGCGCGGCATCACCGAGGCGATCAGGTCGGCCAGTTGCGCGGTGCCCAGCAGCGGCTGTTCAACGCGGCGCGCCACGATGGCGCGTGCGATGCGGCGGCTCTTGCGCTCATCTCCATAGGTCCACAACACATCGGCGATCTCGCGGTCGCTCGCATGCGCCAGCCATTCGGCAGCGCTCTGCCCGGCATCCGGGTCCATGCGCATGTCAAGCGGTCCGTCCTTGCCGAAACTGAAACCGCGCCCGGCCACATCCAGCTGCGGCGAGGACACGCCAAGATCCAGCAGGATCCCGTCGACAGTTGCCGCAGCGACCACCTGGCCGAGACCGGCAAAGCTGCCGCGGTGGATGGCCACGCGCGCATCGCCGCCGAACGTCTGTTCGGCCACCGCGATCGCTTCAGGGTCCTTGTCCATCACCAGCAGTCGACCTCCCGGGCCAAGGTGTTGCAGCACGCCACGAGCATGACCGCCACGCCCGAACGTGCCATCGAGATAGGTTCCGTTTTCGGTCACCTGCAGGCCCTCCAGAACCTGCGTGTACAGCACCGGCACATGGGCCGCCGGCGGCTGCGACACCGGGTGGCCGGGCTGCGCTTCACCGCGCATCCGGGCACCCCGGCTCACAACCTGAGATCGAGCAATTCATCGCCCAGATCCCCGTCAGACAATGTCTGCTGGATCAGTGCGCGATGTGCCTGCTCGCTCCAGAGTTCGAATTTGTCGCCCATGCCCAGCAGCACGGCCTTCTTCTCGATACCGACCGCATTGCGGTGACTGGCCGGAATGCTCAGACGGCCGTTGGCGTCAAGCTCCAGCACGGCCGAAGAACCCACCAGTTTTTGCTGCAGCGTACGGACCACGCGCTGGGTATTGGGCTTGGACATCACATCGTCACGCACCCGCTCCCACTCCTTTTCCGCATACAGCCACAGGCATCCGGCTTCGAACGGGTTGTAGGTGAGGACCAGGCGGTTGCCGCTCACACGCGTGACGAGGTCGCGGTATGCGGTTGGCACCGCCATACGCCCCTTGTCGTCCACCGTGATGGCAGTCTCGCCTTGAAACACCGAATACAACCTCGAAAAACTGCCTGGGGATCATTGAACCACAAAAAACCACAAAAAACCTTTTTTCCCCTCAGTTGCCCACCTTAGCAATGCGCAGAAGGTTGTCAACAACTTTGAAGTCCGCAAATCGCCAGTTGCATCAATGAGTTGCAGCACTCTTTAGAGACTTGTTCAAAGGTTATCCACAAGTTGCTGTTTCGTCTCAGATTTTGAGATTGAACAAAAGTTCAGGGGTGTGAAGGCTATGTAAAATCGACCGTGGTCTCACTTCACATTGAGCCGGCCGCACGTCATCGCTGCGCAAACTGGCGACAATCAGCGGCATGTGTCTGGTCGCTCTCGCCTGGAAAACCCACCCCCGCTGGCGTTTGCTGCTGGCGGGCAACCGCGATGAGTTCCACCAACGCCCAACCGCACCGCTGGCACGTTGGGCGGCGCCGGCCGACACCGTGCTGGCAGGCCGCGATCTGCGCTCGGGTGGCAGTTGGGTGGGCCTGGGCAGCGCCGGCCGCGTCGCGGTGGTGACCAATGTGCGCGACCCGCTCGCCACCGCGTCGGGACGCTCGCGTGGCCATTTGATCGCCGATTACCTGGCCGGCAGCCTGGATGGCGCCGCGTACGCCAGCGATCTGGCAACGGCCGCACACGCATTTCCGCCATTCAACCTATTGCTGAGCGACGCCGAGCGTTGCGAACACCTCAGCAATCACCCGCCGTTGGCGCGCACGCTGGCGCCCGGCATCCACGGCATGTCAAACGGCCCGCTGGACGCGCACTGGCCCAAAACTGCCGCACTAACTATTGCGCTGGACACCTGGTGCGCTACCGACAACGACGACCTGCAGCTGCTGTGGACCGCCCTGGCCAACCCGGTGACCGCGCCCGACGCCGCACTTCCCCACACAGGCGTGGACTTGGACACCGAACGCCTGCTCTCTGCCGCCTTCATCACCGGCCCCAGCTACGGCACCCGCGCCAGCACCATCGTCGCAGTCGACCACCAGGGCAGTGGCTTCATCCACGAACGGCGCTTCGGCCCCAATGGGATATTCGAGGGCGAAACACGACTGGACATCGCCGGCACGCATTGACAACCCGGAATCATGCGCATAGCGTGCGCATAAACTACAGGAGGCCGCTCATGAGCCGTTATTACGATAGCTCCGCGCAAAAGAAGCGGCTGAACCTGACCATCAATGCCGACCTGGCCTACCAGGCCCGCGCGATGACAGGCAACTTGTCGGCGAAAATCGAGGAACTGCTGGCCGAGTACGCCACCAAAGAGCGCGACAGCCACAGCGCCAGAGCGATGGAGTTACAACGCGCGGCGAGCCAATGGAAGACCTTCACCGAAGTGCACGGCTCCTTCGCCGACGAGTTCTGCACGCTATGACCGACCAGTTTGCTGTTTACGCAAACGTCGGCCAGAACAAGCACATTCCCTATGTGGTCGTCGTCCAGTCGAAGATCTTCGACGCCTCACCCCGCCGCGTCGTCGTGCCCCTGGTTCTGAAGTCCGACCACTCCCCGCCCCCCTCCCGTTTCACCCCGGAACTCACGGTTGCCGGCCGCAGCGTCATCCTGCAACCCCTGGAAACGACTTCGGTGCCCCTGGCAGTACTAAACAAGCCCGCCGGCACATTAAAGGATCAAGCCCAAACCATCATCGCCGCCCTTGACGAGCTGTTCACCCGCTCGTTCGGCTAAACGCCAAACAAAAACGCGTCAAACACGGCCGCAACACCGCACACAGCGCCCGCTGCGAGGGCGAAGCCCAAGCCAAGCAACAAAGATCGAAGCAGCAAAAATCGCGCTGATCGCAAACAGCTGAACGCACCGGATAACTCACCGAGTGCAGGCCCCCTTGAGTCAGGGGGGGGCGCGGCAACCGCCGCGGGGGGGGGTTCTGGCATGCCCGGAGCGGGACCCGCGTTTTGTACCGCCAAAGGCGGTACGAAGCGTGGGCACCTTCGAGAAGGGCGAACGCCCGAACGAAGGTGGCGGAGCCGGCCGATAAGCCGGGTTCTGTCGTGGACAGTCATTCGTCTAGGCGCTACGTCACCGCAGCGCTCAAGCAACCTACCCGGATCCAGCGCGGGCCACGCCAATGGATCCCTATTTGGTCTTGCTCCAGGTGGGGTTTGCCGTGCCGGTCCGTTACCGGACTCGCGGTGCGCTCTTACCGCACCATTTCACCCTTACCGGCTCCTCGAAAGGAACGTAGGCGGTATCTTTCTGTTGCACTTTCCGTCGGCTTGCGCCGCCCAGGCGTTACCTGGCACCTTGCCCTATGGAGCCCGGACTTTCCTCGGCACTCTTGCGAGTGACGCGACTGTCTGGCCGACTCCGCCGGGGGCACTATACGCGCTATCGCCAGATCATGCCCTGCCTGCCGTTTTCTTCGGCGTAGAGAACGACGCGTTCAAAATCGTGCACGAACGACCATCCAGTCGCTTCCGCCGGTATCGCGTGCTGCGCGAGCGAAGGAGCCACCGGGCAATAGATCAACAGCGCGACAGCGTCGGCGTACTCGCGATATCGACTGATCTGGCGGTGCTTGCGGCCGATGCACTCCGCTACCTGATCCTTGACCAGGGCAGTTACCTTGAAGTCGCCGCCTGATAGGAGTACTTGCTGATCGGACGGCCACAACTGCACGTGGTTGATGAACGCAGGAAGCCCGCTTCTGATAACAACGTGCGGCTCCTTCATCTCGGCGTGCGGGCAAAGCAGGCACTCGATCCGCTCGACCGCCTCCGGAAGTCGAGGAAGCGGTCGATCATCAAAGCTTATACCCACTCGTACGCCTGGCAAAAGCAGCGCAAGTCGAGGTTTCAGCGCGGCAATCAACTTTTCTCGTGCACGCACCCATACCTTCCCTTCCGAACGCAGCAGTTGCGTGATCTCAAACGCGTAGCTGGAGCCATCAGCAAGGCGAAAGCGAATATCGGCCGCTGGTTCTTTGGGCTGTTCGATTTCACCAACAGGCTTCGGAAATGCGTCTGGCCACACATCCAGGACGCACTGGAACTGACGCAGCTCCAGTGCCTTCTTTTTGCTCTCCGCAGTCTCCGCCTCAGCCATTGCCGCCATACAACGCCTTACGCGGCGCACCGGTCAGCTCGGCGGCGAGCTTGGCAGCCGTCGACGGCGACAGATGTTCGGCAAGTTTGGCGTACACGCGGCGGCCTTCGGCAAGTTGGCCTTCGGCGGCGTCGGCGGCGCCCTGCACCATCACCACGAACTCGCCTTTGCGCTGGTTGTCGTCGGCCTCGACCTTGGCCTGCAGCTCGGCCAGGGTGCCGTCGAGCACGGTTTCGAACAGTTTGGTCAGCTCGCGGGCGATGACCGCCGGGCGCTCGTCGCCGAAGGCGCCGCGCAAGTCGGCCAGCGAGTCGACGATGCGGTGCGAGGATTCGTAAAAGACCAGGGTGCGGGTCTCGCCGGCCAGATGCGCCAGGCGCTCGCGGCGGGAAGCGCTCTTGGCGGGTAGAAACCCTTCGAAGCTGAAGCGGTCGCTCGGCAGGCCGGCCACGCTGAGCGCGGCAATGGCGGCGCAGGCGCCCGGCACCGGGCTGACCCGGATCCCGGCCGCGCGTGCGGCACGCACCAGCTTGAAGCCGGGGTCGCTGACCAGCGGAGTGCCGGCGTCGCTGACGATGGCCAGCGAGTCGCCCTCGCGCAAGCGCGCGACGATGCGCTCGGACATCGCTTCTTCGTTATGGTCGTGCAGGGCCAGCAAGGGGCGGTCTATGCCGAAATGGCCGAGCAGCTGGCGGGTATGGCGGGTGTCTTCGGCGCAGATCGCGGCCACGCCCCGCAGCACCTCCTGCGCACGCGGCGACAGGTCGGCCAGGTTGCCGATCGGCGTGGCGACCACATGCAGGGTTCCAGGGAAGGTCATCAACGGTATTCCGTAAGGCAAAGGGTAGAATCGTAGCGTTTTTAACGGTCCGCCCCTGGCGGGCCACGTCCAATGGATCTGAAATGAACAAGCGTGTTGCAAGGATCTCCGCCCTGTCGCTGCTGGTCATGCTGGCCGCCGGTTGCGCCACCAGCAGCGTCACCCAGACCGCCTCGCCGACGCAGAGCGCCGCGCTGGCGTTGCTGGACCAGGGCAAGCCGCGCGAAACGGCGCAGCAACTGGAAGCCGAAGCGGCCGGTGCCAGCGGTGCGCAGCGCAGCCGCTTGCTGGCCGCGTCCGCGTTCGGCTGGCACGACGCCGGCGATGACGCACGTGCGCGCATGCTGCTGGCGCAGGTCACCCCGCGTCATCTCAGCGGCGAGGACCGCGCCCGCTTCGCGCTGTTGACCGGCGAGCTGGCGGTGATCGACAAGCAGGCCGCGCAAGCGCTGCAGGCACTGGGCGACAGCCCGCAAGGCCTGCCCCAGCCGCTGCAGATCCGCTGGCTGCTGGCACGCGCCGCCGCGCTGGAAGGCACCGGCGACCTGTTCGGGGCCGCCGCCGACCGCGCACGCGCCGATGCCGGCCTGACCGGCACCCCGCGCAGCGAGAACCAGCGCGCGATCGTGCGCCTGCTCGCCGTGCTCGACGATGCCACGTTGAAGGGCCGCACCGCCGCGCTGCCAGCCGGCGACCCGCTGTACAACTTCGCCGGCCTCGCCTTGATCAGCCGCGGGCTGGCGCTGCCGCGTGCGTTCGAGCGTGATGCGCAGTGGGGCTTCGACACCAGCAAGCGCCCGCCGGCCGAGCGCGATGGCTATCGTCCGCCGATCAAGCTAGGCGTACTGCTGCCGCTCAGCGGCAATCTGGCGACCGCCTCGGCGCCGGTGCGCGACGGCCTGCTGGCCGGTTACTACGCCGAAACCCGCCGCCGCCCGGAACTACGCTTCTTCGATACCGCCGGCACCGCAGCCGGCGCCAATGCCGCCTACGACAAGGCGGTGAGCGCCGGGGTCGATTACGTGGTCGGCCCACTGGGTCGCGACGAAGTCAGCGCCGTGTTTGCGCGTGGCCAACTAGCGGTGCCGGTGCTGGCGCTCAACCGCCCCACCGACAACAAGGCCCCGCCCAGCGGCAGCGCCGGGTTTTCGTTGGCGCCGGAAGACGACGGCATCATGGCCGCCGAATACCTGCTCGCGCGCGAGCGCCGCAACGTGCTGATCGTCGGTACCAGCGACGACAACGGCAAGCGCACCATCACGGCCTTCCGCGAGCGCTTCACCGAACGCGGCGGCACGGTGGCCGGCAGCATCAGCGTGGCCGAGGTGCCGGGCGATCTCGGAGCGCAGCTGCGCAACTACGGCAGCGCCGATGCGGTCTTCCTGGCCGTGCGCGGCAACACCGCGCGGGCGCTGGCACCACAGTTGACCTTGAGCGGATTCGCCGGCAAATCGCGCGTGGGCACCTCGCAGTTGGTGGCCGGAACCGGCAAGGTCGAAGACGATCTGGCGCTGGACGGCATCATCTACCCAAGCGAAACCTGGACCGCCCTGGGCGTGTCCGGCCTGCCGGCCTCCACCCAAGTCGCCAGCACGCTGCCCAGCGCGCGCGGGCCGGGCGCTCGCCTGTTCGCATTCGGCTACGACGCCTGGAAGATCAGCGGGTATCTGGAAAAGCTGACTACCGGCGCCGATGGCGGGCTGCGCGGTGCGACCGGCACCTTGCATCTGGACGGCTTCGGCAACGTGCTGCGTACACCGGCGTGGTCCACCTTCAGCGGGGGTCGCCCGGTGCCGATCGCAGACGGCCGCTAACGCCATGCCGGCAGCGCGTCAACAGCGTGGTGCGGCGGTGGAAGCGCTGGCACGCGCGGTGCTGGAGCAGGCCGGCCTGCGGCTGGTCGTCGGCAATGCCAACTACCGCGGCGGCGAACTCGATCTGGTGATGTGCGACGGGCAGGCGCTGGTGTTCGTGGAAGTGCGTTATCGACGCGACACCCGTTTCGGCGGTGGTGCTGCATCGGTGGACCGGCGCAAGCGCCGCAAACTGGTGCTTGCCGCGCAATTGTTTCTTGCCTATCACCCGGTACTGGCGACATTGCCGTGCCGCTTCGATGTGGTCGAAGCCAGCGGCGAGCCGCCGTCGCTGAATTGGATACGCGACGCCTTCCGCGCCGACGATTGCTGACAACGACCCACGCTCGATGCCCAACATCATCACCCACGCTGCCGTGCCGATGGCGCTCTGGTGCGCCAGTGAACGCGGCCGCCTCTGGCCGCGCTTGCTCGGCGCCGGCATCGTTGCGGCGAGGTTGCAGGACGCCGATGTGCTGGCGTTCGCGTTGCATATTCTGTCTGCGGATGTGTTAGGCCATCGCGGTGCCAATCACTCGTTAGTGTTCGCCGCATTGATTGCGCTTCTGGGTCGCGTTGCGTATCGCATCTTGTGTGCCGATGGGTTGCAGGCCGCAGCGTTTTTGTTCGTCTGCACCGCATCGCATCACGTGCTGGATGCGCTGACGTCAGGTGGCCTTGGCGTTGCGCTGATGTGGCCATGGAGCGAGGCGCGCTGGTTTGCACCGTGGCGGCCGAGTCGCGTATCTCCGTTCGCCAACGGTTTTTTCAATGCGCGCGGCCTTGCCACGCTGCTCTCCGAGCTGCGCTGGGTCTGGCTGCCGCTTACCGTCGCAGTGCGGGGATGGACATGCATCCAGCGCGCGGCACCACAGGACCACCTGTCATGACCGATGTGCTCCCCACCGCGCTTGCCGAATTGCTGGCCACGCGACTTGGCTCCGATGGCTGGTTGACCAGCGCCGACACGCGCCGCCGTTATGGCGAAGATGATTCGCGCTGCTGGGCATTGCCCGCCGCCATCGCCTTGCCACGCGATACCGATGACGTGGTCGCCATCGTGCAGGCCTGTCGCGCGCATGGCGTACCGATCGTAGCGCGTGGCGCGGGCACCGGCACCACCGGTGCCGCAGTACCGTTTTCCGGCGGCGTGGTGGTGACGATGGCGCGCATGAATCGCATCCTTGCACTGCGCCCGGCGGATCGCTGCGCCATCGTGCAACCCGGCCTGCTCAATGGCGAGTTGCAGCAGGCCTTGCAGCCCCACGGCTTGTTCTGGCCACCGGATCCGTCCAGCGCGGACATATGCAGTGTCGGCGGTAATCTCGCCACCAATGCCGGCGGCCCGCGCGCAGTGAAATACGGCGCCACCCGCGACAACGTGCTCGGCCTGGTGGCGGTCACCGGCACCGGCGATGTGATCCACTGCGGCGGCGCCTATACGAAAAATTCAACAGGCTACGACCTCACGCATTTGCTGGTCGGCAGCGAAGGCACCTTGGCAATCATCGTCGAAGCGACGTTGAAACTGACTCCGCGCGCGATTGCACAAGCCGGCTTACGCGCGCTGTATCGCGATGCCTCCAGCGCTGCTGCTGCGGTATCGCGCGTGATGGCGCAACCGGCCACGCCGACGATGCTGGAATTCATGGATGCCAGCGCCATTGCCTTATTGCGACGCAACGGCTGCGATGTGCCCGAGGCCGGCGCGATGTTGCTGATCGAAGCCGACGGTGATCACGACACCTTGCCGTACGCATTGCAGGCTTTGCACGCCGCCGCCGATGGCGAGGGCGCGCTGGCACTGAATGTAGCCGCCGATGGCAGCGCGCGCGACAAGTTGTGGGCCGCACGACGCGCGCTATCGCCGGCATTGCGCACGATCAAACCCGGCAAGATCAACGAAGACGTAGTGGTGCCGGTGTCGCGTATTCCCGAGCTGGTGGCCGGCGTGGAAGCGCTGGCGGCAGAATTCGCATTACCCATTGTGGCCTTTGGGCATGCCGGCAACGGCAACCTGCACGTCAACATCATGTACGACCCGGCCGATGCCGACGAAGACGCACGCGCGCACGCCGCATTGCCGCGCCTGTTTACGCTGGTGCTGGCCTTGGAGGGCACACTCTCCGGCGAACACGGCATCGGCGTGGCCAAGCGCGATTTCATGACACAGGCCTTCAGCGCACCGACGCTGGCAGCGATGCGTGCGATCAAGGCTGCGCTGGACCCGGATGGAATCCTGAATCCGGGTAAGGTGCTGCCTTCTGTAGAAAGTTCTTCGTCGCTGGTCCGACTCAAGTTCCAAGTGCAACACTGATCCACTGCAAACCCGCGTTTCTGTCACATCACCTGCGCGCGCAACCTCAATGTAATCAATGACCTACAAGTCCAGCCCTGCGAGCTATGCAAGCATTCGATTTATCGATGTGGTGCACTTGATTCTTGAGACCACCCCACACCATCACCAACCACCGGCGGCAGGTCCGGGGCGATCTGCACCAACGTGCGCGCCACCGCACCCTTGCCGTTGGCAACCAGCGCCAGACCTGCGGCAACCATTGCCTCACGTTGGGCCGGGTCGCCGAGCAGACGCGCAAGATCGCGATACACGCAATCGGCGTCCTCGCAGATGGCGACCGCATCGGCCTCGCGCATGCGCCGCGAAATCTCCGAGAAATTGTGCAGATGCGGGCCGGTCACTGCCGGCGTGCCGACCGCCGCCGGTTCGAGCAGGTTGTGCCCGCCGATCGGCTGCAGACTGCCGCCGACGAAGGCGACCTGCGCGCAGGCATAGAAGCTTATCAGCTCGCCCAGCGTATCGATGACGAACACGGTGTCGCGCGCCTGCGGCCACTGCTGGGTTTTGCGCGTGGACACGGACCACCCACGCTCGCGCGCCAGTGCCTCGACCTTTGGAAAACGCTCGGGATGCCGCGGCGCCCACAACACCAACAGATCGGGAAACTGCAGCAGCAGGCGCGCATGAATGTCAGCCACGGCCGCTTCCTCGCCTTCATGCGTGCTGGCGGCAATCCACACAGGTCGCGTTGCCGGCACGTAGGTATGGAACTGCGCGACCAAGGCCTGCAACTGCGCGGGTGCGGCGATATCGAATTTGAGATTGCCCAGCGCGATCACTTGATCGGCGCGCGCGCCCAGCGTGAGAAAACGTTCGGCGTCGTCGTACGACTGGGCCGCCACGCAAGTGACGGTGCGCAACGCGCGGCTGAGCAGCGGCGCCAGCACGCGGTAACCGCGCAGCGACCGCGCCGACAACCGCGCGTTGAGAATGTACACCGGAATGTTGCGGTCGCGGCAACCGAACAACATGTTCGGCCACAGCTCGGTTTCCAGAATGAGGGCCAGACGCGGGCGGAAATGCTCCAGAAACCGGCTCACGCTGCCGGGCACGTCGTAGGGCAGATACACATGGTCCACCGCATCGCCCCACACCGCGCGCACGCGCTCGGAGCCGGTGGGCGTGATAGTGGTGATGACCCAACGGATATCCGGGCGCTGCGCACGCAAGGCATTGACCAGCGGCGCGGCGGCGTTGACCTCGCCCACCGACACCGCATGCACCCACACCCGCGGGCGACCGCAGGCATGCGTGTAGGAGGCATAGCGCTCGTTCCAGCGATTGAAGTATTCGCGCACGCGAAAACCGCGCCACACCAAGTGGTACACCGTCACCGGCAGCAACAGGTACAACAGCGCCGAGTACAGCCCGCGCAACAGCCATTCGATCGGGTCTTTCCGCATGCATGCAGGATACGGGAGCGCCCACACGTGCGCATGTGCACGCTGCCCGGTGCGCGCGATCCCTTAGAATTAGCTGATGTCCCAGTCCGCCAACGTCGCCGTCCGCCCTTCCCTGCGCAATCCCAAGCACTGGCCGATGTATCTAGGCCTTGCCGCGATGGTGCTGGCCGGGCGCCTGCCCTGGATGCTGCAACGCGCGTTGGGCCGCGGTGTCGGCTGGCTCACCATGCGCCTGGCGGGCACGCGTCGGCGCGCTGCCGAGGTCAATCTCAAATTGTGCTTTCCCGAACAGGACGATGCCTGGCGAGCGCGGCTGTTACGTGACAGTTTCGATGCGCTGGGCGTGGGTCTGTTCGAATTTGCACGCGCCTGGTGGGGCAGTATCGATGCCGTTCGACCCGGCGTGCAGATCGAAGGCCTGGAGCATCTGCAACGTCTGCAGGAACAAAAGCTCGGCGTACTGCTGGTGTCCGGGCACTTCATGACGCTGGAAATGTGCGGGCGGCTGCTCTGCGATCACGTGCCGCTGGCCGGCATGTACCGCAAGCACCGAAACCCGGTGTTCGAGTGGGCGGTCAAACGCGGGCGGCTGCGCTATGCCACGCACATGTTCGCCAACGAGGATCTGCGCGCCACCATCAAGCACCTCAAGCGCGGCGGTTTTCTGTGGTACGCGCCGGATCAGGACATGCGCGGCAAGGACACCGTGTTCGTGCCGTTTTTCGGGCATCCGGCCTCCACCATCACTGCCACGCATCAGCTGGCGCGGCTGACCGGTTGCGCGGTGGTGCCGTACTTCCATCGGCGCGAAGGTGGCCGTTACCTCCTCAAGATCGCACCGCCGTTGGCAGGTATTCCATCAGACGATGCGATCGCCGATACCACGCAGGTCAATGCGGCGATCGAGGACATGGTGCGCGATGCGCCGGACCAGTACCTATGGATCCATCGGCGCTTCAAACGCCAACCGGGTGGGCGCAGCGGTTTTTATCGGTGATGCATGCTGGTTGATCGGATACATGCGATGCGTGCATCCACCGCGCGCGGCTTCACCTCATGAAGTGCGTTAGCGCAACGGCGGCTGATCTGCGTCGTCGTTGAGCAAGGCACCGGCATACAAGCCGGCCAGCATTAGGCTCAGGCCACCCCAGAAGCTTGAATAGAACGCAAGATGCGTGTTGAGCGGGAATACAGTTGCCACCAATGCGATCATTGCCGGACGTGCCTGCTCGCGCGCCGCCACGCTGCAATAGCGCCACGCACGCCAAGCATGCGCCGCCCCGGCCAGCCACAGCAGCAAACCGATCACGCCGGTTTCGGCAAGAATTTCCAGCACGATCTGATGCGCATGAAAGGCCGGCCCGTCGCCCCAGGCCGGCGCCTGCGCGGGTGCCGGATTGCAGGCAGGATACGCCTGACGAAACCCGCGTGCACCCACCCCATTGAGCGGATGCGCGCGGATCATGCACAGCGCAGCGCCCCAGATCTGCGCACGCCCGGACAAGGCCTGGTCCACGCCTTGTTCGCCATTGCTGAAAGCCAACGCGGTGCGCTGAATCCGCTCGCGTGCCTGCGGCGTCACCGCAACCACACCGACCGCCAACAGCGCGCCGACTACCACTACCGCCAGAAGGCGGCGGCCGCCCAGCAACTGCCAGCCGGACAACAACACGATCACGCCGTAGGTGATCCACGACGCGCGCGATCCGGCCAATACCAGCACCACACCGACCGCCGCTGCGGCGCCCGCCCAGGCCCAGGCAGCGCGTCGCCCAAGCGCAAGCAGCAAAAAGGGCGACAGACTGGCCAGGGTTTGCCCGAACTTGAGATTGCACGGGCCCAACACGCCGCTGAGGCGGTCGACCAGGGCCAGTTCTTCCGCCGTGCACAGGCCATGCCCGCTGATCAGGCGCTTGATCTGATCCAGGCCGAAGAACAACGGGCTGCTGCCGAACGCGGCCTGCAGCAGCGCATCCAGCGTCCACACCCCGCCGATGACCGCCAGGCCAGTGAAGGTGCGGCGCCGCCGCTGCGCATTGGCCACCGCGATCGCGCACAACCACATGAAAGGCAGATAGCGCAGATCGGTGGCCGATTTACGCAGCGCGCGCCCCACGTCCACCGAATCGAACGCCGACAGGATCTGCGGCAACCAATACGCGAAGAACAACACACTGGTCAGCGCCCAGGCCGCGCCACTAAGCAGTCGCGTGCCGCCACGGAAACGCGCGTGCAACAAGCGATACGCAGCGAACAGTGCGCCCAGCGACAACACGGTTTCAGCCAGCCCGGGCGTGGGCCATAGCGCCACGAACAGCATCACCCATAGCGTTGCCCAGCGACCAGCATCGGGCGTCAACACAGGTGCGGGTGGGATGGCCTCAGCGGCGGAGTTCGTCATAGACCTTCAGGGTGGCCGATTGCATGGCCTGTAACGTATAGGGCAGCGCCACTGGCGGTGTCGGCGCCTGCCGCAGCATGCGCAGCGCCTGTGCGCACAGCGCCTGAGCATCGAACGCCGGCACCGCGCCCGCAGGCTGCAGTTCGGCCAGTAACTCGCCGACGCCACCGTGCGCCCAACCCAACACCGGCCGGCCTACCGACAAAGCCTCCACCACGGTGCGGCCGAAGGCCTCGGGCTTGCGCGACAGCTGCAGCACCAGATCGCTGGCGGCATAGGCCTCGGCGATGCGTGCGGTGGGTTCGGTGAAGGCGACCGCCCCGGCGACACCCAGTCTGGCCGCCCCGGTTTCTAGCTCTTGCAGGTAAGCTTCGCGCCCCGGCTCACGCGCGCCCGGCAGCCACAACCAGGCCGGCACGCCGGCAGCGCGCACGTCGGCGAGCAATTGCAGGCCGTCGGCATGTCCCTTCAGGCGCGTGCCGCGTCCGGGCAGCAGCAGCAATGGCACATCGGCCGGCAAGCCGGGTAACAGCGTCTGCCCCCACTTGCGCGCGCGGCGATCGGGGTGCGGACGACGCGGAAATTGCGCGATATCTGCACCGCGCGGGATCGTGCGCAGGCGCGAGGTATCGGTCTGCGGATAGTGGGTGCAGACGTAGTCGCGCACCGTCTGCGAGACGCAGATCACCCGCTCGCCATACGTCATCACCGCACTGTAGCGGCTGGGCGAATTGAGCCCATGCACGGTGGTGACAAAGCGCGGCCGCGTCGCCTGCGGCATGCCGCGCAACGCGTACCAGCCCAGCCAGGCCGGCAGGCGCGAACGCGCATGCACGATGTCGGCGCCGAGTTCGGCAAATAGCCGGCGTAAGCCGACCACATAACGCAATGTCAGCAGCGACTTGCGCCCGATATCCAGGGTGAGATGTTCGCCGCCCACATCCAGCAGCGGCTGGACCAAGCGACCGCCGGCCGAGACGACCACGGCTCGGTGGCCGGCGCCCACCAGCGCAGCGGCGATTTCCAGGGTGGAGCGCTCGACGCCGCCTGACTGCAACGCCGGCAGCAGTTGCACCACGGTCAGGCGGTGCATTCTGCGAAATCAGTCGGCGAGCACGAACAACGCGCCGCAATACGGGCACTTGGCTTCGCAGTTGGGCTCGTCTTCGATCGGCAGGTACACGCGCGGATGCGAGTTCCACAGCGCCATCTGCGGCGTCGGGCAGCTCAGCGGCAGATCGCCGCGATGCACAGTGTAGCGCGATTCGGCATTGGCGGGCGCGGTGGCGGTCTGGCTCATGGCGGTGGAGACACGGCGGAAGGAACTCGGAATTCTAGCAGCTTGCCCCATCCGCGCAGCGGTCCTGCCGATGGCGCACCTACCTTGTCCTGGTTTGTCTACATCTATCGGATTGATGCCCGACCCAGGGCGGCCTCAAGACTCACGTGCAACACGTGATGTGAACGTTGCGAGTTCGTCTTGCATTGCCTCGCTGGGGGTTTTGCAGCCCAGGGTTTTCCGTGGACGGGTGTTCATCAGTCAGGCGATGTGAGTGAGGTATTCCTGACTGATGCCAGACAGGTCCGCTCCTTTGGGCAGCAACTGGCGAAGCAAGCCGTTGGTACTGTCGTTGCTAGCGCGCTGCCAGGGCGCATGCGGGTCGGCAAACCACACCAGCTCGGCGTAGCGCGTCAGTTCGGTCCCGCGATCATAGGTCAGGCTCGTTTGCATCGAGGCAGGAAGCGTTTTCATCTGGCGGGTAACCCCCTTCCAGCGCATCTGCCGCCGTGCAGCCATCCATCCGGCACAGCACCACAAAGTGCGTCTTGCTCCACCAACGTGCCGACGCAGGACCGATTGAATGCGCCCTTGATCAAATCGCCTTCCCAATGCCCGGCAACCAAACGCTGCTGCACCTCCTGCTGGGGTGAACCGCTCCGGGAATATGGGAGGCTGTTTGGTTTGAGTCACGCCGCTTCGGCGTAACCGGCCGGCCTGTTGTCGATA
>NZ_MDEJ01000016.1 GCF_002940065.1 Xanthomonas populi | reverse complement strand
AGGCGGGCGCGGTGAGAGATGCCCCGTACACACGTTGTATGGCCGGCGAATCCAACGCTGATTCGCAACGCTGTTGAGGAGCTGCTCGCAGAAGACTTCTAGGAGGGGGGAATCGGGTATAAGGGGAGGATGTCGGACCGACAGCCGAGTAGACGATTCGGAAATGCAGGTCCGCTGCAACTTGATCAAGATGTGTGCTGGTGAAATCGCTGCCGTGATCGACATGGAGCGCATCGGGCATGCCGCTGACGGGCCATTGCCGATCCAAATTTTCGCCAGATCGCCTGCCGCAGGGCGAGCGCCGTTTGTAACGATGAAGCCGCGCCGAGAAACACCATGTAGGCCGCGACGGCCCGAATGATCGTCGATGACGGTTGTCAGCCAAGGGCGGACCGGCGCACCGTTCGAGTCCAGAAACAGGATGTCGCATTCGGTGTGGTCGGCCTGCCAGACCGCATTTGGACGCTCGGCACGGTGCCGATAGACCATCTCGAACCGGTTGCGATACGCCGCGTGACCCTCGCGCGTTCGGTTCCTGACGCGCGCGATATTGCGGATGCGCTGGTAGAACGCGGGGTAAAGCTTGCCCTCGGCGCAAGCGTGTACGACCCGACAGACCCGATGGGGAAGATGTTTTTCAACATCGTGGCGACCTTCGCAGCGTTTGAGGCTGACCTGATCCGTATGCGCACCCGTGAAGGGATGGCGATTGCACGTGCCAAAGGAAAGCTCCGGGGCAAGCAACCGAAGCTTTGAACCAAGCAACAGAGAGAACTGCGCCGGATGCACGACAGGGGCAACCATTCGATCAGTGATCTGGCGGAATTGTTTTCAGTTTCACGCCCCACGGTGTACCGGACCCTAGCCCGAAACGCCGTTACGTAGGCATGTCATCCGACACGGCCCGGAATATAATCTGCAGATGTCTGGCGATCGAATCGTAATCGGTCCACGTGATTCGATTTTTTTCGTAATCGTCAGTGGCGTCCTCAAAGATTCCATTGGCAGCGTTGCGAAGATCGCGCCAGTTTTGTTCATGAAAGAAGCGTTCGACATGTTCCAGTAGGGCATCGTACGTCCTTGCGCGCTGGAGCTGCCCCGGCGTACCCGCTGATCGGCCTAGTCCTTGCCGCATTTCAGTCAAATTCTCTGGTCCGAACGCGGGCCCTGGGCGGTGCAGTGCGGCCGTGCGCGCTATTTCGTCCGGTGATCGTCGATCGTCGGTGTTGGTACTGACACCGTACTGCGTGGGCGCAGGGCCAGCAGAAACGAGGGCCTGCACTACTTGAGAAGCGAAGGCATGCACTGCTTGAGCGCCATCATCACGACCTGCGATCCGTGCGATGTCGGCGGCAATGTAGCCGGCATCCATGAGCATGGGGCCAAGATCGTTGACCACGCGCAGGGCCTGCTCACCGCCAGGGTGTCCTGCGATCCGTGCGATGTCGGCGGCACTGTAGCCGGCATGCATGAGCGTGAAGCTAAGATCGTTGACCGCGCCAAGGGCCCGTTCACCGCCAGGGTGTCCTGCGATCCGTGCGATGTCGGCGGCACTGTAGCCGGCCCGCATGAGCCTCAGGCCAAGATCGTTGACCGCGCGCAGGTTATCTGCACCGCCAGGGTTTCCTGCGATCTGTGCGATGTCGGCGCGACTGTAGCCGGCCTGCATGAGCG
The DNA here is from genome assembly GCF_002940065.1 of Xanthomonas populi. Classification (GTDB taxonomy): domain Bacteria; phylum Pseudomonadota; class Gammaproteobacteria; order Xanthomonadales; family Xanthomonadaceae; genus Xanthomonas; species Xanthomonas populi. The sequence goes on along the minus strand of NZ_MDEJ01000016.1, from coordinate 43,087 downwards.
TGGAGCCAAGATCGTTGACCGCGCCAAGGGCCTGTGCAACGCCAGGGTGTGCTGCGATCCATGCGGTGTCGGCGGGACTGAAGCCGGCATCCATGAGCGTGGGGCCAAGATCGTCGACCACGCGCAGGGCCTGTGCACCGCCAGAGTTTCCTGCGATCCGTGCGATGTCGGCGGTCTCTGCGGGCCTCGAATCACTATTGCGCACTGTTCTGAGGCGGCGTGAGGATGACGCTTCACCTTCGGCCGAGGCGGTTGCCCTCCGTTGTCTATTTCCCTGAAGACAACCGATCCAGCGTCTAAGGCCTTTCAGCAAGCCAGCGGGCTCAGCTTGCGAGGAAGGAAATCGCGAATTAGCGGCGTTGCCTGCATCATTGCCCGTCGCTACAGGGGGCGAATCCTGCACGGGACTTGTTGGTCTGCTAATCGGAGATGTCGCCATAGCCCATCCTCTAACCGTTGATCACCTTTCTAAGCTACCAGGACCGAATTATCTTGCTTGGGCGCAAACGAAGTTTCCAACAAGAATGCGCACTGATGCGCCCAGGGTTTCCTAGACATCTCATAGCCATGGGAAATGGTCGATTCGGAGGTGTCTATGAGCAGCAAGCGCTACACGCAAGAGGTCAAGGTCGAGGCGGTCAAGCAGGTCACTGACCGTGGGCACTCGGTCGCCGATGCGGCAGGTCGGCTCCGCATATCGATCCATCGTCTGTATGCCTGGCGGAAGCACGACGCGAATCGGTCATCCACGCATCCGGCGGCAAGCGATCAGGCTTCCGAACTGCGACGGGTCAAGTCGGAGTTGCGGCGTTTCGAGCCGATGGCGTGCTTGAGATCGGCGTTGAGGGGCGCCTCGGGCCCGCCTGACGCATCACCATCGATCACGCGTCGCACTGTCGGAGATGACAGCCCCGTCAGTTTGACGATCTGCATCAATCCATGGCCAAGGCGATGCAGTCGAACCCCTTGTTTGCGCCGTTCGTGCAACCGATCCAGCGTCTGATGCCTTGCGTCCTCTTTGTCCATTGCAGCCTAAGAGTATCAGGGTAAGAAAGTTTAGATATATTTTCACCGTATCAATAAGGTCCGGTGCGCTGCGCAGGCGCGCACGCTGGCTGATGTCCGCCGTCAGGTCACTGGCTTTGTGTTGCCGGGCGACTATGTGAGGCTGACCGAAACCGCGCAGCACCGTCACGATATCGAAGCCATCATCGACAGCCGGACCTGCGGCACGCCGATAACACAGGTGCGCCAGTTGCGCGATCACTACCCGCAGCTGGAACGCAAGCTGCTGCAGCGCGCCAGCATGGAACTGGCCACCGCGCAGGACACCGGCCTGTGCTGGCGCGCCTGCAACCCAGCGAACGGTTGGCGCATTTCCTGTTGCGTCTGGCTGCCCGCTCCACCCAGCCCGGCGCCATCGGCGACACCGTGGTGCTGCCGATGAGCCGCAGCGATATCGCCGACCAATCTCGGGCTATCGGGGAAACGGTGAGCCGCACCTTCACCAAACTCAAGCAATAGCACCTGATCGCGCTGCCGCAACTGCACCTGGTGCAGATCATTGATTACGCCGCGCTGCGTGGCTTGGCGGGCGATACGGTTTGAGGTGTGGCGGTGGAGTGGCTGAGTGCGACGCATCGCTCAACAGCGCGATCGCCGATTCGATGAAAGCGTGCTCTTCAAACGGCTCGGGCCGTCATCGGCTGCACTGCAAGCCCGATCAGCGCCCACCCACGGTCGCACTCGCCACCGACGCGCCACATCCGACACTCAGCAACCGCGATTGACGCAACCAGGCACGGTCCGGGTAGTAGGCAAACACGAAGGCGCCTTCGCGCAGGGTATCGATCAACTGCCTGGCCACCGCCGGACGCACCGCCGGGCAACCCAGGCTGCGGCCGAGCCGGCCGTGCGAGCGAATCACGGCCTCGCTGACATACGGCGCGCCGTGGATGACGATCGCGCGATCGCGGGCATGGTCGTTGAAACCGGGCTCCAGGCCCCTGAGCCGCAACGAATAACCGTTGTGTCCGGTATACGACTCCTGCGCAGTGAATGCACCCAGGCTGGACTGAAAACTACCGTCGTCGTTGGAAAACTTCGCCGCCAGATTGCTACCGGTGTTGCGCCCGTGCGCGACCCACTCCTGAAACAACAACCGCTGCCGTGCCAGATCGAACACCCACAAGCGGCGCTCGGTCGACGGCCGGCTGTAGTCGATGACGCTGAGCACGCGCTCGTCGCCAACCTGCTGGCGCTGCCGCGCGCATTGCAGCGCCTCGGCAGCCAAGGCCAGCACCTGGCGGTCAAGCGACGGCGCCTGGCGCGCCAACGCATCGACCAGGCCCAGGCGCGGTGCGCCCAACGGCGGCACAGTGGAGGCGGACATGGCATCGACCGCGCTGGACATTCCAACCGCTGCCCACCCGCACAACGCAGCAGCAACGGCGATCACTCGATAAGACATGCAACAACCCGCATCGGACGCGGCGCCATGGTCGGACCGCACCCCCTACCAATAGCCGCATCTGCGGCACTTTCCAACCCCGGCAGGCTGAACGCGTTGGGTTAGGCCGCATCCGCAAACAGGCGCTGCCGAAAGGCGGCGTAGTCCGGCGCAAGCGTTTCGGCATGTGCGGGACGCTGCAATAGCGCGGCCAGCGCCGGTGGAACCTCGACGGCGCGGCCGATCAACGGCTCCACCACCCCCTCGAACTTCGCCGGATGCGCGGTGGCCGCCACCGCCCAGTCGCTGGTGCCGCCTTCGGCCCCTTCGGCGCGCAGTTGTTCGAGCACATGCACGGCGGTGGCGGTGTGCGGGCAATGCACTTCGCCGTAGCGCGCAAAGCGCTGCTGCACGGTGTGGCGGATCGCCGCATCGTCCACCGACAACGCACGGAATGCCTCACGCAATGCGGCATCGTCGCCCTGGTAGAGCCAGCGCAGGCGTTCGAAGTTGCTCGGCGCCCCCACGTCCATCGCATTGGCCAGCGTCGCCACGCTGGGCTGCGGCGCGTAGTCGTCGCCGGAAAAATAATCCGGCAACACGTGATTGGCATTGGACGCCAGCGCGATGCGGCCCAGCGGCACACCGAGCGCGCGCGCCAGGATCGCCGCCAGCCCGTTGCCAAGATTGCCGGTGGGAACCACCAGATTCAGCGCAGCGCCCGCGCTGGCATGGTGTTGCAGAGCGGCGTGCGCGTAGTAGCTCATCTGCGGCAGCAAGCGGCCCAGGCTGATGCTGTTGGCCGAACTCAGCGGCACCTGCGCCTGCAACGCGGCATCGTTCAAAGCCTGCTTGACCATCGCCTGGCAATCGTCGAACGAGCCGGCCACGCGCAAAGCCTGGATGTTGTCGCCAAAGCAGCCCAGCTGATGCGCCTGGCGCGGCGACACGCGGCCATCCGGATACAGCACCACCACCCGCAAGCCTGGCTGGCGATGAAACGCGGCGGCCACCGCAGCGCCGGTGTCGCCAGAGGTGGCGACCAGGATGGTGAGCGGGCGGTCTTCGACGCGGCGCAGCCGGGTCAGGCAGGCGGCTAGAAAGCGCGCACCGAAATCCTTAAACGCGGCGGTAGGCCCGTGAAACAGCTCAAGCACGTAATCGCCGGGCGTGCCTAGTGCCATCAACGGCGCCGGGAAATCGAACGCTTCGGCGCAGATGGCCGGCAGCTCGGCTGCCAATACATCGCCCTCGAAGAACGGTTGCAGCAACGTGGCGGCGGTGTCGGCCAGATTGGTGCCGGCCGTGAGCGTGCGTGTCGGCGGCAAGGTCTGCGGCACGTACAGGCCGCCATCGGGCGCCAAGCCAGTGGCAATCGCCTGGCTCAGGCTTGCGGCAGGCGCGCCGCCACGGGTCGAGAGGAAGTTCATGGTGACTCCAGACAAGACGAAAACGGGGCGTTGCCCGTGAGTGAGAGTGCCGAACGTGACGGCATGGCCGCTTCCCGCCGAGTGGTCGCCCGACGAGGGCGGTGCGGCGCGATGCTGCGCGCACCTTCCAGTTGAGTCGGCAGATGATCAAGGTCAGCGTGATGTACCCGTACCGCGATGGCGCCCGCTTCGATCACGCCTACTACCGCGACAAGCACATGCTGTTGGTGAGCGCGCGGATGGGCGCGGCCTGCCTCAGTTATACGGTGGATAAAGGCATCAACGGCGGCGAGCCGGGCAGCACACCGCCCTTTATCGGCATGTTCCACATCTTCTGCGAATCGGTGGAAGCCTTCGGCGCCAGTTTCGGACCGCATGCCAAGGAAATTCTGAGCGACATCCCCAGCTACACCGATCTTGCGCCGGTTATGCAGATCAGCGAGGTCGTGGTCGGCTGAATGCTGCGTCGCAGGTTGCACGGCATGCGTGCCGTGCGCGGGCGATCGATCAAGAACGGCATGCGCGCGATGCCTCATGCGAGCAACCGCGCGGCCGGGCTGGAGATCGGGGAAACCCAGTGCTGGCTACCCAGGCCAACGTCTGCGAATGCGGCTTGCACAGCGGCCGCCGCAGCTTCGGCGGCCGCGCGCGATTCAAACCAGGCAAACACGCTGGGGCCAGCGCCTGAAATGCTGGCACCCAATGCATCGTGATCCAGCGCGGCCTGCTTGGCAGCGGCAAATCCGGCGATCAACGGTGCGCGGCGTGGTTCGATCAGCACATCGCGCAGGCCCGCACGGACCAGGCCCGCATCGCCGGCATGGCAACCTGCCAGCACCAACGCCAGGTTGGCGCTCTGCGCGACAAACTCGCGCAACTGATAGTCGCCAGCCAGAACTTCGCGTGCGCGGCGTGTTTCCAGCACCGCGTCCGGATGCACCAACAGGCTGTGCCACTCAATCGGCACGCTGATCGGCACCAGACGCTCCAGCGTGCAAAGTACCAACCCGCCTAAAAACAACGGGCCAAGATTGTCGCCGTGGCGGCTACCGCTGGCCACCGCCTCGCCATCCAATGCGTGCTGATAAAGCTGCTCGTTGCGCAGCGGTTCGTCCAGTAGCGCATTGGCGGCGACCAACGCCGCTACGCACGACGCAGCAGAGCCTCCCATGCCCGAACTCAAGGCGATGCCTTTGTCGATCTCGATTTCAAAGCCGAATGGCAGCGCGAACGCTGCGCGCAACGACATCAAGGCGGCACCCGCCGTGTTGCGCTCGGCCTCCAACGGCAAGGCCACAGTGGTGCCACGGATGACGGCGATGCGCACCAGTGGTGCATCGATGCGTCGCACCATGACGGTGTCGCCGACGCCGTCAATGGGATAACCGAGCAGATCGAATCCCACTGCCACATTCGCAACAGAGGCTGGTGCGAAGGCGCGCGCTTCACGCAGCCCTCGCGTCGCGGTCGCCACGTGATTGGCTTCGGTTGTTTGACTTATCGCCGTTTGATTTACAGCCGCCTGGTTTGCAACCGCCTGATTCACAACCGTGCCCCCTCGCCCGCGGCCACGCGCAACAGATCGGCAAATACGCCTGCCGCGGTGACTTCCGGGCCCGCACCAGGCCCCTGCACCACCAACGGGTTCTCGCAATAGCGGCGCGTGGTGAACTGCACCACGTTGTCAGTCAGGCGCAGATTGGCGAATGCGTGATCGGCAGGCAGTTCGACCAGGCCAACGCTAGGGGCGCGATCCGGCGGCAACTGCGCGACATAACGCAACACATTGCCGCGTGCACGCGCGCCGGCCAGGCGCTGTGCGAACGTGGCATCCACCTCATGCAGGCGCACCATGAAATCGTCCACGCTGGCCTGACGCAGTGCTTCGGGCACCAGACTCTCGACATGCACATCTTCCAGACTGATCTCGCGCCCCGCTTCGCGCGCCAGGATCACCAGCTTACGCGCTACGTCCACACCGGACAGATCGTCGCGCGGATCCGGTTCGGTATAGCCCATGCCGCGCGCCTGCGTCACCAGCTCGGCGAACGGCACGCTGCCATCGTATTTGTTGAACAACCAGGCCAGCGTGCCGGAGAAAATTCCTTCGATCGAGGTCACCGCATCGCCGGTATCGACCAGATCGCGCAGCGTGGTGATCACCGGCAATCCCGCACCAACGGTAGCCTCATAGCGGAAACGCGCACCGCTGGCATCGGCCGCCGCACGGATCGCCTGATAACGCTGCAACGGGCCGGAGCCGGCCTGTTTGTTCGGCGTCACCACATGGATGCCGGCGGCCAACCAGTCTGCATAGCGATCGGCCACTTCCGCGCTGCCGCTGCAATCGATGATCACCGTATGCGGCAGATGCGCCGACAACAGATGCGTGGTGAAACGTTCCAGATCGGTGGCAGTGGCTGCGGAAGCAAACGCATCGCGCCAATTGCCGACCAGGCCACGCTCGTCGAGCAACATGCGGCCGCGCGAAACCACTGCGCGCAGACGAAGATCAATGTTGGCCTTGCCCAGCAACTGCGGTTGCGCGATGCGCAGCTGATCCAGCAACGCCGCGCCCACATTGCCCGGCCCGATCACGCCTACCGAGAAGGTCTGCGGCGACAACCAGAAGCCGGCATGCGCCGCGCGCAAGGCCTTGGTCGCATGCGCCGCGTCGATCGCCACCGAGATATTGCGCTCGGACGAGCCCTGCGCAATCGCCAGGATATTGACCTGAGCACGCCCCAAGGACTCGAACAACCGCGCCGCCACGCCCGGCTGCCCGGCCATGCCATCGCCCACTGCGGCCAGCACACTGATGCCGGTGGTCAGCTGCACGCGCTGCACCTGGCCAACCGTGAGTTCGTGCGCAAATGCCTGCAATAAGGCATTACGCGCACGCTCGGATTCGTGCTGCTTGACCACGCAACAGATCGAATGCTCGGACGAGCCCTGCGAGATCATCACCACCGACACCTGCGCCAGGCGCAGCGCCGCAAACACCCGCTCGGCCGTACCCGGCACGCCGATCAGCCCGGTACCCTCCAGATTGAGTACCGCCAGATCCGGGCTCAAAGTCAGCCCCTTGATCGGCCCGCTTACCTTGCTGCTGGCGGTGATGCGCGTGCCCGGATGTTCGGGCTGAAAGGTATTGCGGATGATGATCGGCAAGCCGCGCTCGATCGCCGGCGACATGGTCTGCGGATGCACCACCTTTGCGCCGAAATACGCCAGCTCGCACGCTTCATCGTAGCTCAGCGTTTCCAGCTGCACCGCTTCAGGCACCACGCGTGGGTCGGCCGACAGCACGCCATCCACGTCGGTCCAGATATGCAGCTCATCGGCATCGAATAACGCTGCAAAGATCGCACCGGAATAATCGCTGCCGTTGCGGCCCAGCGTGGTGATGCGGTCGGCGCGGTCGCGCGCCACAAACCCGGTGACCACCACGCGCGTCTGCGGGTACGCTTGCCGCCAGGTTGCCAGGCGCTGCGCGCTGATGTCCCAATCCACATCAACGCCGAGTTCGCCACGATTGACCACCAGCACATCGCGCGCATCCAGCACTGCGCAATCCTCGCCAAGCGCGCGGAAATGATCGCCGAGCAACTGCGCCGAATACACCTCGCCCAGGCCTTGCACGCGATCGAGCACCTCACGCGGCAATTCGCCAATGACCGCCAATGCGCCGAGAATCTGCGCCAGATGCTCGAAGCGCTCGTCCAACCACTCCACCGTCGGCCCGGAATGCTCGCCTAACAAGGCCACCGCCGCACCGCGATGCCGCGCACGCGTTTCATGCCAGCGCTCGCGCCATTCGGGGCGGTTATGTGCGGCCAGTTCCGCCAGCGCGATCAAGGCGTCGGTCACTCCCTTCATCGCCGACACCACGGTAACCTGCACCGACTCGTCGCGGGCGAGCAACAACTGCGCCACATGCCGGTAGCGCTCGGCATCGGCCACCGAGGTGCCCCCAAATTTGTGCACCACGGCGCGCGCAGCGAGCGCGGGAACAGCAGCGGGTTCGAGCGAAACAGCAAGCGATGACATCGACAGACCTCGTTAGAGAGGCCCCGTCCGCTTCAGGCGAGAGAGGGAGCCCCCCGCATCCTGATCCGGGTGCGGGGCCGTTGTTTTCGGAAATTACGCGAAGACGACGGACCGCACCGGGCGAATGGTGGCGGTGGTAATGGTGGTGATAATGCCGGCCACGCCCGCACCCGGCCGCAGATGCGGCTGACAAGGGAGCGAAGCGATGACAGAGGCGTTAGGCATGCATGCAAAAGACATCACCAGGCCGAACGCTGTCAAGTACCGCGTAGCACGCTCGCCGTGCATGGATGGACGCCTATACAGAAAGCCTTGCAGGACAAAGATTTAAGCGACGCAACCAGCAAGCGTTTGATTGCCATGGAAACTTTTTATGCACCGGGCCAAGCGATACTTGCGCAGCCTTCGTATCGCCGAGACCGGTGCTGCGCCACGTTGGAGTCGGCACAAATGACCTTGCCCGCATGGCAAGAACCGCAGCGAGATCTTCCACGAGGCGTGGCCAGTGATCTGGGTGTCGTCGCGCATTCGCCTTCCAATTGCCGCCTGACGCTGCATGAGATTCAGATCCAGCAAAAGTCGGTTCTCCGGGTGGCTAACAACACGTAGCCAGCAGCCCTACGGTGGGTGCGGACGCCGCGGAAGAAGCGCCGTATGCGAGTGGTACATGCCGCACCGAGCACCGGCCGCGCGCCCCTGGCAGTGAGCGCAGGAGTGCGCCAGCCGCTCTTGATCGGTGCAGGCTTCATGCCGCTGCCATCGCCAAGGTCCACAGGCAGCGCTTCCCACGGGACGCCCTGCTGCAGACGCCGTCCGATCTGTCAGCGACCGCGTTCGCAGCCGCCTTGGAGGTAGAACTAACGCCGGTGGAGACGGCCTTGATAGTTGTGCAAGCCAGAAACCAACCCTTGGCGGAGGGCTACAGTTGGATCCACGCCATCGAGCCCTTGCTGGCTTACCTGACCGAAGACTCGCGTCTCCCACGGGATGCAGCCCAGGACCGTCACCCACCTGACATCCGGATGATCTGAAGGGCCTTGGCCTGGGTCCACGACAAATGGAGCGCAACGGCCTGGACCTGGGGACTGCAAAAACCTTCACCATGACCGCTGGCCGCCAGGGTGGCAGGGACTGGGTCCGATTCAAGAAGGCCGGCGAAGTGACCAACCCGTCACCTGCCACGGCCCCGGAACGTTCCCGCTCTTCCGAATCATCGGCCACATCCAGCCTGAGCCGCGCTGACCAGACGTTGCTGGAGCAGATCCGCGGCAAGGTAGGCGAGGTAGACAAAGCCAATGGCCGCACCTTCGATGAAACGAGCGAACGGATGTGCAACAGCCTTCTGGCGACGGCGAAGGACGGAGGGATGACGCGCGTGGACCATGTGTTCTTGAGTAATCAGACCGACAAACTGCCTGCAGCGCATCAAAGACCGCGCAATGCGCGGCCTTCTTCGTCTTCCATGCCTATATATGCATAAAAAACAAAATCAACCTCCCATCTGCTCCAGCTCCTTGCCCTTGGTCTCGTAGACGTACTTGAGCACAAAGAACACCGAGATGAAGGCGGCGACCGTGTAGATGCCGTAGGCACCGGCAAGACCGATGCTGCCGAGCAGGATGGGGAAGCTGACGGTGATGGCGAAGTTGGAGGTCCACTGCGCGGCACCGGCAATCGCCAGGCCCGAGCCGCGGATCTGGTTGGGGAACATCTCGCCCAGCATGACCCACATCACCGGGCCCCACGAGGCGTTGAAGAACACCACGTAGACGTTGGCGGCGACCAGCGCGAGCATGCCCATCGCATCGGACATGGCCAGCTTGCCGGTGGCATCCAGCGACGCGGTCGCGAACGCATACGTCACCAGCGCCAGCGACACCGCCATGCCGACCGAGCCGATCCACAGCAGCGGCTTGCGGCCGATCTTGTCGACCAGCATCACCGTGACCAGGCAGGCGCCGATGCTGAGGCCACCGGACAGCACGTTGATCAGCAGTGCGTCCTGCTCGGAGAAGCCCACCGCCTGCCACAGCACGGCGCCGTAATAGAACACCACATTGATGCCGACCAGTTGCTGGAACACCGCCAGGCCCACGCCGATCCAGACGATGGAGCGGACTTTGCCGGTGGCCTTGTTGATCAGGTCGGAGAACTTGGGCTTGTGCTGGTCGGCCGACAAGGACGCCGAGATTTCGCTCAGCTTGGTCTGCGCGGCGGCGTTACCGTACAAGCGTTGCAACACCACCAGCGCCTGTGCGTGACGGCCCTTGACCACCAGGTAGCGCGGGCTTTCCGGGATGACCAGCAGCAGCAACAAAAACGCCAGCGAGGGAATCGCCTGCATCCAGAACATCCAGCGCCACGCAGCCTGCCCGCTCCATAACGGCTCGGTCGAGGCACCGGCGGCATTGGCCAACAAATAGTTGCTCAAAAACGCGCAGAACAGCCCGCTGATGATGGCGATCTGCTGCATCGTGGCGAGCCGGCCGCGATAGCGTGCGGAGGCGACCTCGGCGATGTAGGCCGGCGAGATGACGCTGGCCGCGCCCACCGCAAAGCCGCCCATCACGCGAGCGAAGATGAAGAAGCCGGAGCTGTGCGAGGCACCGGCGCCAATCGCCGAGACCAGAAACAGCGCAGCAGAAATGATCAGGACCGCGCGGCGGCCCCAGCGGTCGGCCAGACGGCCGGCGAAGAAGGCGCCGATGGCGCAACCCAGCAGCATCGAGGCGACGTCGAACCCGGTCTCGGCGGCACTGGAATTGAAGGTCTGCTTCAGGCCATCGACAGTGCCGTTGATCACGCCGCTATCGAAACCGAACAAAAAACCGCCGATCGTGGCCACGCAACTGATCAGGACGATAAAACGGGTGTTCTCACCGGCATCGGGGGCGCCGTTTAGGCAAACACTGGACATGGGGTCACCTGGAAGCATGCAAAGGAGCGGCCACGGGGATGGCCGGCATCGGCCGACGACGCAGTGCGCCGCCGGCCACGGGACATCAACGCGTCAGATACTGATTGATCAGGTTTTCGTAGGCTTCCTGGCGGCCGCTCAGTTGTTTGGGTTCGTTACCGGCTGCGTGTTTGGCCACATCCACCAACGTGCTGGTGCCATCGGCAAACGCCGCACCGGCGCCGCTGTCGAAGCTGGCGTAACGCTCGGCGCGCCACTGCTCCAATGGCGAAGACGTCAGCAACGCGTTGGCCACTTCCAGCCCGCGTGCGAACGCGTCCATGCCGCCGATATGCGCCAGGAACAGGTCCTGCGGATCGGACGATTCGCGGCGCACCTTGGCATCGAAATTCAAGCCGCCCGGTGCCAACCCGCCCTGCCGCAGCACCACCAGCATCGCGCCGACGGTGTCGTACAGGTCGGTCGGGAACTGGTCGGTGTCCCAGCCATTCTGCGGATTGCCGCGGTTGGCATCGATGCTGCCGAGCAGGCCGGCATCGGAGGCGACTTGCAGGTCGTGCTCGAAGCTGTGGCCCGAGAGCGTGGCGTGGTTGGCTTCGATATTGAGCTTGAAATCCTGGTCCAGGCCGTGCTGACGCAGGAAGCCGATCACCGTGGCGCTGTCGAAGTCGTACTGGTGCTTCATCGGCTCCATCGGCTTGGGCTCGATCAAGAAGTTGCCGGTGAACCCGATCGCACGGCCGTAGTCGCGTGCCAGGGTGAGGAAGCGCGCCATATTGTCCTGCTCGCGCTTCATCTGCGTGTTGTGCAGGCAGGCGTAGCCTTCGCGGCCGCCCCAGAACACGTAATTTTCGCCGCCCAACTCGACGGTGGCATCGATCGCAGCCTTGACCTGCACCGCTGCACGCGCGACCACATTGAAGTCCGGATTGGTCGAGGCACCATTCATGTAGCGCGGGTGCGAGAACAGATTCGCCGTACCCCACAACAGCTTCACGCCGGTGTCGGCCTGGCGCTGCTTGGCGATGCCCACCATGTGCTTGAGATTGCGCTCGTACTCACCGATATCGTCGGCATCGGGCGTCAGATCGATGTCGTGGAAGCAGTAGTACGGCACGCCGAGCTTGGTGAAAAACTCGAACGCGGCATCGGCCTTGGCTTCGGCACGATGCAATGCGGTGTTACCCGCATCCCACGGATACGCACGCGTGCCAGGGCCGAACGGATCGGCGCCGTTGCCGCAGAAGCTGTGCCAATACGCCACCGCAAAGCGCAGATGCTCGGCCATGGTCTTGTCGCCGATCTGCTTGTTGGCGTCATAGACCTTGAAGGCCAGCGGGTTGTCCGAGTCGCGGCCTTCGAAGCCAATCTTGCCGATGCCGGGGAAATATTCTTTCGCGCCGATGTAGACGGTGTTGCGCATGGGGTGAGGTGTCCTTGCTGCTGGGGGAGTTGTAAAGGATGTTGTCGATCAGCCGGCGTAGAGCGGGCTGACGACCTGCAGGTGCTTGAGGAAGTTCTGGTAATGCTGCTGGTACCGGGCCACGCGTTGCGGATCCGGCTGCGCCGAGAGCGCTTGGTCGGTCTGCAGATGCTCCAGCACCACATCCGGCAATGCGTCTGCGCCGCCGTCGTGGCGATCGCAGGCCCACGAGGCCTGCAACGCGGCACCGAATGCGGCGCCTTCGGGCTGGGTCGGCACAATGGCCTGTAGATTTAAGATATCGGCCACCATCTGCCGCCACTGCGCACTCTTGCTGCCGCCGCCGGTAAGCAGGATGGTGTCGAACTGCAGGCCTGCGGCCACGAACGCATCGAAGCCGTTGCGCAGGCTGTAGGTCGCCCCTTCCATCGCGGCGCGATAGAAATGCGCCGGCGTGGTGTTATGCAACTCCATGCCGAACAGGCAGCCGCGTGCGGACGGCAGATTCGGGGTGCGCTCGCCGTTGAAGAAAGGCAGCAATACCAGGCCATCGGCACCCGGTGTGGTGCTGGCGATCAGCGCCTCGGTCTGTTCGCGGGTGATGGAGAACATCTGCATCACCGCCTCAGTGGCAACGGTGCAGTTCAGGGTGCAGATCAGCGGCAGCCAGCCACCGCTGGACGAGCAGAACGCGGCCCAGCGTGCGTCGTCGTCCACCACCGGGTGATCGGCGTAGGCGAACAAGGTGCCGGAGGTGCCCAGGCTCATGGTCAAGCGACCCGGCACCACATTGCCGGTGCCGATGGCGGCCATCATGTTGTCGCCGCCACCGGTGGTGACACGCACGCCCGCTGGCAGATGCAATGCGTCGGCAGCTGCGTCGGACAATGCGAACACCGCGCCAGTCTCCACTAGCGGCGGCAGTGCATCGCGCAGATCGCGCTGTGCATCGACGGCGCCAAGCATGCGCTCGGACCACTGGCGCGTGCGCACGTCCAGCCAGCCGGTGCCGGAGGCATCGCCCACTTCGGCAAAGCGCTCGCCGGTGAGCCAGAAGTTCACGTACTCGTGCGGCAGCATCACCGTGGTCATGGCTGCATACGCCTCGGGGCGATGCTTGCGCGTCCAAGGTAATTTAGAGGCGGTGTAGCCAGCCATGATCGGGTTGCCTGCAGTGGCCACACTGCCGGCGACGCCGCCCACCGCGTCCATGATCTCGTCGCATTCCAGCGCGGTGCTGGTGTCGCACCACAGCTTCACCGGTGCGGTGACGCTGCCATCGGCGGCAACCGGCACAAAACCGTGCTGCTGGCCGGAGACCGAGATGCCGCGCACCTGCGCACGCTGCGCGCCATCGAGTTGGGCGAAGCAGTGCACGATGCCATCGATCCACCACTGCGCGTGCTGCTCGCGGGTGCCGTCGTCGCGGCTGATCAGTTCCATGGGCGCGGCGATGGTGGCCACCACGTCGCGCTCTGGCGCATCGTAGGCCACCAGCTTGACGCTCTGCGTGCCCACATCCAGTCCTACGTACAAGCTCATTGCGTCACCAATCGGTTGTTGTGGAGGCCCACCTGCTGGGTGCGACCGGCGCCCAGGTCCAGGTCCAGGGTCTGCCCTGCATAAGACAGTTGATAGCGCCCGCCACGGTCGCTGTGCAGGCGTGCCTGCTGCAGGCGACCGCCCTCCCATTGCAGGTCCACGCTGGCACCGCCACGCACGCGCAACCCGCGCACACTGCCGCGTGGCCAGGCACTGGGCAATGCGGGCAGCAGAAACACGCTGCCGCCCCAGCTTTGCAGCAGCATTTCGGTGATGCCGGCAGTGCCGCCGAAGTTGCCATCGATCTGAAACGGCGGATGCGCGTCGAACAGATTCGGGTAGGTGCGCTCGGGCGAGAGCAGCAGTTGCAGGATGCGGTACGCATGCTCGCCATCGGCCAGACGCGCCCACAGATTCAAGCGCCAGCCGATGCCCCAACCAGTGGCGTTGTCGCCACGAATCTCCAGCGAGCGCCTGGCGGCCGCCGCGAGGTCGGGCGTATCGCGCAGATTGATCTGGCTGGACGGATGCAGCGCGTACAGATGCGAGACGTGACGGTGATGAATCTCCGGCACCTCCATGTCCCAGTCCTGCTGCCATTCCTGCAACTGCCCCGCCTTGCCGATGCGGTTGGGCGGTAGTTGCTCGCGCAGCGTGCTCAGGCGGTGTGCAAAGGCATCGTCCAGCTTGAGCAGCTTGCTCATCGCGATGCATTGCGCGAACAGATCGCGCAGCAGCTGCGCGTCCATCGTGGGGCCAGCGCAGAGCGCGGCGTTGAACGGATGCTGGTTTTCCGGCGAGATCGAGGGAGTGGTCACCATCGCACCGGTCTGCGGGTCGCGCACCAGGGTGGCCACGAAGAACTCCGCCGCGCCCTTGAACAAGGGGTAGATCTTGCCCAGATAGGCACGGTCGCGGCCGTAATCCCAGCGGTCCCACAGCTGTTGCAGCAGCCACACGCCGCCCATCGGCCACAGGCTCCACTTGGCGCCATCGATCGGACCGGCCTGGCGCCACAGGTCGGTGTTGTTGTGCACCACCCAACCGGGCGCGTCGTACATCGCGCGTGCGGTGTGCGCCCCGGTCTTGGCCAGATCGAACAACATGGATTCCAGCGGTTCGACGCATTCGTGCAGCGCGTTGGCCTCGCTGGGCCAGTAGTTCATCTCGGTGTTGATGTTGATGGTGTACTTGCTTTCCCACGGCGGCTGCATCAGGTCGTTCCAGATGCCCTGCAGATTGGCCGGTTGGGAACCTGGACGCGAGCTGCAGATCAGCAGGTACCGGCCTAATTGGTGATACAGCGCTGCCAGTGCCGGGTCGTTGCCCTTGGCAAACGCCTGCACGCGTTCGTCGGTGGGCAGCTTCGCCGCTTCGCTGGTGCCGAGGTCGATCGCCACGCGCCGGAACAGCCGTTTATGATCGGCCAGATGCGCACGCAGCAATGCGGCGTAGTCCAGCTTGCCTGCTTTTTTCAAACTTGCTGCAGTTAGCGCAAGCGGGTCGCCATCGACTGCGTCGTAGCGTTGGTAGCTGGTGGCGGTAGTGAGCAGCAGCACCACTTCATCGGCGCCCTCGATGCGCACGCGGTCGCGCAGATCGCTGACCGTGCCGCCCTTGATCTGCGGCAACACGCGCAACGCAAAGCGCAGCTTGCCGTCGATACCGGCGAAGCTGCCGTTGCGACCGCTGAACAGCAGGCCACCCTGCTCCACCGTGACCTCGCCGGTCTGCGGGCTGTCGATACCCACGCGCAAGGAAATCGCACGTGGGCGATCGCACGACAGGCGCACCACGATGCACTGCGCTTGCGCAGATACGAACACCTCGCGCCGATGCACTGCGCCGCCGGAACG
Source organism: Xanthomonas populi (assembly GCF_002940065.1). GTDB lineage: Bacteria > Pseudomonadota > Gammaproteobacteria > Xanthomonadales > Xanthomonadaceae > Xanthomonas > Xanthomonas populi. The sequence continues at coordinate 27,420 of NZ_MDEJ01000016.1, read as the reverse complement.
GAACGTGGTGGTGGCCACGCCGGTATCCAGATCGAGCTGACGGCGATACTCGCTGATGCCGTCGGCACGATCGAAATCCAGCAGCAGATCGCCCAGCGGTTGATATGGCATCTGCTTGAGCGGACGCGAGAGCAACTTGGCGTCGGCCAGTGCTTCGGCTTCGGCATAGCGCCCGGCAAAAATCAGTGCGCGCACCTGCGGCAAGGCCGCCAGCGCCTCGGGGCTGGTGGCGTCGTATGGGCCGCCTGCGTACAGCGTGTCCTCGTTGAGTTGCAGGCGCTCGTGGGCAATGCCGCCCCACACCATCGCGCCCAGCCGGCCGTTGCCGACCGGCAAGGCCTGTACCCATTCGTTGGCCGGTTCGCGATACCACAGCTGCAAGGCATCGCCGGCCGCGACGGCAGGCAGCGATTGCTTGCCGGCTGCCTTGGCGACTGCCGGCGCAGCAACCGCGGACGCAGCCGGCGCAGCCCCCAGCCCCGCGAGTGCGGCACCGGTTGCCTTGCAGACTTCCCTGCGGGTCAGCACGTGCACCACCGTGCTGCATGACCGGACCTGCACGCCCGAGCCTCGCGGCGATCCGGCATCTGCGCACTCACTGACTGACAACGACCTGCGATCATCGACGACGCGCTTTGCCGGACGCAATCTTGCGCTGCAACACGCTGACCGGCTTGCCGTCGTACTGGATGCTGGCGTCGGTCTTGGGCTCGAGCGCACCGGCGTCGTCGCGCGGGCCATCGACGAAGCGCACATTGACGGTGCGCTTGGCCTGCATGCCGGTCCAGCTGCCTTCGCGCTTGCCGATGCTCAGCTCGCCCTTGGCCTGGTTCCAGCTCAGCGGAATGCGGCTGAACTCGCCCTTTTCGTAGCCGTAGCCCTTGCCGTCGTCCTCATACAGCGAGAACTGCCCGTCGGCGCCGGTGTAGACCACCACAGTGAGCGGTGCGTCTGGCGTCTGGTCCACGTATTCCTGCACCGGGCCGGTGGGCACGATGGAACCGGCGCGCACGCACAACGGCATGCGCTCGATCGGCGCGGCCGCTTCGATGCTCTGGCCACCTTCGTAGCGCTTGCCGGTGGCGAAATCCAGCCAGCTGCTGCCGGCCGGCAGATACACCTGACGTGAGGTGGCGCCGAAGCGGGTCACCGGAGCGACCAGGAAGGCAGGCCCAAACAGATACTGGTCGTTGATGTCGCGAACCTTGGGGTCGTTCGGGAAGTCCATCATCATGCCGCGCATGATCACGCCGTCGCTCTGATAGGTGTCGCCGGCCAGGCTGTAGATGTACGGCAGCAACGCGTAACGCAGGCGGTTGTAGTAGGCCATGCTGTCGTAGAACGGCGTGCCTTCGGGGGCGATGTTCCAGATTTCGCGGTACGGGAACTGGCCGTGCGAGCGGAAGATCGGCACGAACGCACCAAACTGGAACCAGCGCGTGTTGAGATCGCGCCATTCCGGCAAATGCGCCGGGTCCTGGTTTTCGTAGCGCTTCTCCACCGCGAAACCGCCGATGTCGAAGGTCCAGTTGGGCAGGCCCGAGAGCGCCATGTTGACGCCCGCGGAGATCTGGTCGTGCATGTCGTCCCAGCGCGAGACGATGTCGCCGCTCCACACTGCCACCGCATTGCGCTGGGTGCCGGCATAGCCCTTGCGCGACAGAATGAACACGCGCTTGTCGTCGGCCGCCCGATCACCTACGTACACGCCATGCGTGTGCGGCAACGGGTACGAGTTGAAGAACTCGGTGGACGGGCCCAGCGCGGTCGGCGTGGTGCGTGCCTTGCGCTCGCCGATGTCCAGGTTGGAATGCACGTCCGGCTCGTCGGCGTCCATCCACCACGCATCGAAGCCCTTGCTGTTGAGCTTTTCGTTGACCTGGCGCCAGTAAATGGCCTGCGCTTTTTCCGAATACGGATCGTAGAACGCGTTCTTGTAGCCTTTGGCGATCCAGTCCAGCTCACCGACTTGGACATTGCGCTTGTACATGAAACCGGCGGCATCCAGTTCCTTGTAGTTGGCGGTGGTGGGGTAGAACTTGGGCCAGACCGAAATCATGATCTGCGCGTGCATATCGTGCACGGACTTGACCATGCCGTCCGGGTCCGGGAAGTGCTTGGGGTCGAAATCGTGCGAGCCCCAGGCGTTTTCGGGCCAGTACGACCAATCCAGCACGATATTGTCCAGCGACAGCTTGCGCTTGCGGTACTCGGCCAGCACGCCAACCAACTCATCCTGGCTCTTGTAACGCTCGCGGCTCTGCCAGAAGCCATACGCCCACTTGGGCAGCATCACCGACTTGCCGGTGAGTTCGCGATAACCGGCAACGGCCTGATCGTAGGAATCGGCCCAGACGAAGTAGTAGTCGATCATCTGGCCGGCTTCGGACCATAGCGACACGTCTTTGGCCTCCGTGGCCGGCAGCGGATCGCGATGCAGCAGCGCGATGTAGCTGGGGTCGATCAGGTCCCACTCGACCTTAACGGTGTGACGCGTGCCCGGCTTCAGATCGAGCTTGAACTCGTGATTCCACGGGTTCCAGTTCTGGCGCCAGCGATCGATGATCAGCTTGCCGTCCACGTACAACTTGGCGTACTCGCTAGAATACAGCGAGAAGGTGTGCTCGCCACCGGTGAGCGCTTCGATCTCGCCCTCCCAGGTGACCTGCATGCGGCTGTCCTTGTCCTTGGTGATCGCCTTCTTGGGGAACTTGGTCAGGTCGCTGAGGTACTGGTAGTTCACCTCGCTCTCGCGACGCTCGACAATTTGCTTGCCGTTGATCGCATAGCGCGCGGTCAATGCCCCGGCCTTGCCCTTGGCGTCGTACAACTTGAGCGTTTTGGGAAGCGGCTGCAGGCCGCGCGGGTCGCCCAGGCGACTGATCGCGTTGTTGTCCCACAGCAGGCCGTAGTTGCGGCTGGACACCAGGTACGGCACGGCCATATCAATATTGTTCTGCTGCAACTCGACATTGCGTCCCTTCTGATTCATCCAGCCCTGCTGATGCTGGCCGAAGCCGTACAACGCTTCGTCGTCTGGCGACTGAAAGCGCTGACGCACGCTCAGGTACTGCTTGCCTTCGACCTTGAGCGGAGCAAAGCTGCGCCCGCCAGCCACTTCCGACAGCACCGGCTTGCCGTGGGCATCGGCGAAGCTGACATGGCCGTCGACGGTGGACACGGTGGCGGTGACCTTGCCGGTCTTCAGCTGCACGCTATCGCCCTGCTCGGCTAGCTGAAAGTTGCTGTCGCCCTGCACCGGCACGCGCATCAGGCTGGGCGTGCGCACGAAGTCGCCGTCCGGGTCGGCACTGACGCGGATGATGCCGGCATCGACCACCTGCAGACGCACCGGTGCGGCGCCCTTGGCGCTCGGCACCACGGTGACGCCATCGACGTCCTTGCGCACTTGCTGCGCATGCGCGGCGTTGGCCAGCAAGGCCAGCGACAACGCTAGGCAATGGGCAAGCGGTGTACGCCGGGTGGCAGGCGCATGGCCGGCGCAACGGTTGGTGGTTTGCATGTTCACTCCCTTGGAATTACGAAACGGTGCCGCAGGGGCGGCAGCGCATGGGTTCGATGGATTCAACGTGGCTGACAGCGTGCTGCGCAGTGATCGAGCTGCGCGGCAACGCTGATAGCCGCGTTTATTTGTAAGTAGCCAGCTTGATCTTCAGCAGCTGCGGCGCGTTGGAAAAGTTGACGCCGTAATCGGTCTGGTCGCCATTCCAGTTACGCTGGAACTTCCAGTCGCCGCCTTCGTACACGCCTTCCTCGACGCGGTCGTAGAGCATGTTGGCGGTGGCTTCGCTGGCCGGATGCAGGGTCACGCGGACGTGATAACCGGTAACCAGAAATTCGTCCTGGCCCAGCTCAGCGATCAAGGCCGCGCCAATCGGCTCCGGATTGCCCGGCGGTTTGCCCTGAAACCAGAACTGCGGCACGCCATAGGTGATGGTGGCGCTCCAGCGGTCGTTGAGCTTGAGTTCCTGCACGGCCTGGCCGGGTTCTTCGGCGGTGCCATGCAGCTTGCCTTCGGAGGCGGCCTTGGCGAACGGGCGCATGCCGCGCTTGACCAGATCGAAACCGAGCGCGAACGGTGCCAGCGTTTCTTCGTTGACGTGTTTGGCGCCCAACGGATAGTTGGAATAGCGCGTGTAGTCCATGCCGAACGCCGACCAGCCGATGCCGTCATGGCCCAGCGTGGGGAACAGATAACGCGCGTATTCCGGGCGATTGCCGGTTTCTGCGACGAATAGCGCATTGTCCGGGCGTGCGTAACGCTCCAGCACCGAGGTGTACATGCGGTACTCGGGCATGTAGATGTCCGGCGCCAGCAGGTCGATATGCGGGCCAGCAGCCTTCCACACATCCAGCACGTTATCGGTGGGTCCACCGCTGGCGTATTGACCAGGTTGGCCGGGATTGAACGGCCCGCGCAGTGAGGCGTTGACGTACATCGGCAGCGGGTATTCGGCCTTGCCGGCTTCGGCCACCTGATCGATGTAACGACCGATCGACCAAGCATGGAAGATCTCGTCGGCATCGGTACCGAACACCTGCGCCCAGCTGCCCGGCTGCTTGTTCAAGCGCTTGAGCAACGCATCCGGCACCGGGCCTTCAAACAGCTTCTGCGCCATCGGCGAGAAATCACGCACGCTGCCGTAAGTACCCGGCTCGTTCTCCGGCTGGATCATGATCACAGTGCGCTGCGGGTCGGCCCTCTTCAAATGCTGCATGAAGGCGACGAAAGCCTTACGGTCGGCATCCAATGTGGCCTGCGCATGCGGCGACAGCGAGCCGATCGCCTTGCCCTCGCGCGTCAGCACGCGCGGGAAGCGCTGATTGTCGGTCTTGACCCAATGCGGCGCGTACGCCGGGCCGTTGTTCTTCCAGGTCGCAAACCACAGCAGCACCAGCCGCACCTTGTGCTCACGCGCTTGCGTGAGCAGCGTATCGACGAAGGAGAAATCGAACTTGCCTTCTTCCGGCTCGACCTGCTCCCAGGCGATCGGCACCTGCACGGTGTTGGGGCCAAGCAACTGCATCGCCGGCCACACCTTGTCCATCACGCCGGGATAATTGCTGGAGTTGTTGACCTGCGCGCCTAGGATCAGGAACGGCGCACCATCGACCATCAACGCGTGCTTGCCGTCCTTGCCGACGAACTGCGGCATCGGCGTCTGCGCAGCCGGCGCTGGTGCGGTGACGGGCGCTGTCGCTGCAGTGTTGGCAGCCGGTGCGACTGCGGCCGGTTTGGCGGTGTCGTCCTGCTCGCCCGATTGGCACGCAGCCAGCGTCAGCGTCAGCGCAGACAGCAGCAGCGGCCGCAGACAACGACGTGCAGAAGACGAAGAAATCACACGTGCAACAGGGGACGGCATGGACATAAGACTCTGTGTCACCAGGTATCGGTGCGGAAGGGGGAAACAGGAAGGTGTTGGCGATTTACAAGGTTGGCGTCGTCGGGGTTTTCGCTCCAGCCGTAGCGCACCGCGACCGGTGCACGCACCGCATCGCTGCGCACGATCACGCGATCGCCCTCGATGCGCGCGGTGGCCGGATGGAAGCGCTGATTCGCCCCGGCCACGCGGAAGCCTTGCACTTGGCCACCGCCACGCACCTGCAACACACTGCCCTGCAGATCAAAACGCAGCACCGCCTTTCCATCGGCAAAGCGCGCCTGCTTGAACACCGGTGCGCTGTACACCAGCGTCTCGCCGTAAGCCACATGCCGCGCTGCAAGCGCCAGACGGTGGCCCACATCGCGCTTGTTGGTGGGATGGATAGTGGTCGGGTTGCCGATGTCGATGATCACCGCCTGCCCGGTCGCCGGCAGCGCCAGCGTCTTGGATTGCGACTCGCGCAGCAGCGCCCAGGGGCTGACGTTGCCCTTGTCGCCGCCGGCCTTGAAGTTGGCCAACTGCACCCACAGAAACGGCAGTTCTTTCGCGCCGCGCTCGCCGCGCCATTGCTGAATCATCGCGGCAAACTGCTCGCGATATTTCACCGCGCCGGTCTCGCTGGCATTGGTTTCGCCCTGGTACCAGATCACGCCCTTGACCGGGAACGGCTGCAGTGGGTGGATCATCTGGTTGTAGAGCAGCGTCGGCAGTTGGTTCTTGTTGTCCAGCAGCGACACCCGCACTGCGGCCGGACGGAATTTCCATCCGTTGAGTGGACGCTGCGTGCCGTCGCGGGTCTCGACGAAGCGTTCTTCATCGGGGCCATGCATGCCGCCGCCGCCACTGAGATCTTCCACGCGCACCGCAATGTGATTGATGCCGGCATGCAGTGCCGCTGCCGGCACGGCGTAGACGCGTGGAAGATTCCATTGTTTCTCGGTCTGGCCCACTTGCGTGCCATTGACGTAAGTGATGTCCGAATCGTCGATCTGGCCCACCCCAACACGCACGCCGGCCTTGGCTTCTGCCGCGCTCAGGGTGACGGTGGTGCGGTACCAGGCAATGCCATCCATGCCGTCATAGCCGCTGGATTCCCATTGCTGTGTGGTCGGAATGCTGTCCCAGTCGCTATCGTCGAACGTCGATTCGCGCCACTGCGGCATGTCGCCTTCCACCTTGGTCCAGCGTGCGATGCGCGTGCCGGTCGCGGCCTGCGCAACTGCATCGCGCTGCTTGATCGCGGCCGTCGCGCCCTGGCTCTGGCGTTCGTCAAATCCCAACGAAGCCGCATCCATCCACGCTTCGATCGCACTGCCACCCCAGGTGCAGTTGACGATACCGATCGGCACGCCGGTGCTGGCGCGCAGCTCCTTGGCGAAGAAATATCCCACCGCAGTGAAGTCGCCCGCCGTGGCCGGGCTGGACGCTTTCCAATCGCCGCCGCTCAGGCGCGCTTGCGGCTGCTCCGACCAGGATTTGGGTACCTTGAAATGGCGCAATTGCGGGTCGTTGGCGGCAGCCACCGCTTGCAGGCCATCGCTGGCCTGCGCCAGCGGCCATTCCATATTCGATTGCCCGCTGGCCAGCCACACATCGCCGACCAGCACGTCGCGTACCTGCAGCTCGCCACCATCGCCCTGCACGCTCAGCACGTATGGGCCGCCAGCCTTGTGCGCAGGCAACTTCACTTTCCACTGCCATTTCGCATCGGCCTTGGAGGTGGCGCGCTTGCCATCAAAGCCGACTGTGATTGCCGCATTGGGCGATGCCCAACCCCAGACCGGCATCGGCTGGTCGCGCTGCAGCACCGCACCATCGGCAAACAACAACGGCAAGGTCGGTTGTGCCAACGCGGCGGGGCTGATCAGGGCCAGGCCCAACAGGCAACCGCGGGCAATGAGAGAAGCAGTCATGCAGTGATCTCCAAGTTCGGCGCAGCCAATCGGCGCGCAACAATGCGACGGCACACGCCGCCGTACCCGGTGACAAAACCGCCACCGCCAATGGCAACGCTGCGCCATTGGTAAGGCCCCTGCGCACCGGAATCGGCGGCATGCAGCCGAAAGACAGACGCCAACAGCAGCAACACCCACAGACGGGCCTGCCACGATTGCGTACGAAGACGACGGGGCTCAGTAGGCTGATCGATCATGACGATCATTGCTCCGGCTCCCGTTGCGGTCGATGGTTGCCACCGACTGAAAAAACACCGGTCCAACAAGCTACCTGCACCGCTCGCCGGACAGCAGACGCACTTCCTACGGCACGTTCTACAGGCTGGCCCGCAAAGTCAGGCCATACCGACGATCGTTGATCACAAAGTCGCGGTAGCGCGACTCGCTGCCCAGATAGCTTTCGCGCCGGGTATCGAGCAGATTCACACCATCGAGCGAGATCGACCACACAGCATTGATGTTGAAACGCAGCGAGGCATCCAACTGGCCGAAGCCCTTGTTGTAGACCGGCAGATTGCCGGTGCCGTTGCCTGCGGTGGTCACCAGCCAGTCGCTGCGCCAGTTGTAGGCCACACGGCCTTGGAAGCGCGCCGTTTCGTAGCTGAGGATCGCGTTGTAGCTGTTCTTGGACAAGCCTTCCAGCGGCACGGTCAGCGCCTGGCCGTTGGTGTCGGTGGCCGTCGGGCTCGGCGCCTCGCTGTCGACGTAGGTGTAGTTGGTCTGCAGGCCGAAGCCGCTCAAACAACCCGGCAGGAAGTCGAAAAACTGCGTGTAGCCCAGTTCCGCACCGCGGATCTTGCCGGCATCGCCATTGACCGGGCGGGTGATCTGCGCAAGCTGGCCATCGTAGATCTCATTGAAGACTGCATTGGCAATAAAGCCCTCTACTTTTTTGTAGAACAGCGTGCTGTACATCATCGAGCCCTGACCGAAATACCACTCCAGCGCCGTGTCGAATTGATCAGCTTTAACCGGCTCCAGCTCTGGATTACCCGCGCTCCCTATTAAGGTGGAGCCACCCGCGCCAGAGTTGGTACCAAGGCTCAAATTTGGATTAAGGCGATCGAAAGTCGGGCGCGAGATACCGCGCGAGGCTGCAAAACGCCACTGCAGCGTGTCGCTGAGCATCCAGCGCAGATTCAAGCTAGGCAGCACGTCGGTATAGGTCTGCTGTGCATCCACCGGAATCAGACCGCCACCCTCGCCGTCCGTGCCGGTACGCACGCCGGTGGAGCCGACCTCGGTACGCACCACGCGCACGCCGATATTGCCGTCGAACGGGATCGAATCGCTGTCTACACCGAAGCGCAATACGCCGTAGGCCGCGTAGGTCTTCTCGGTCTGCGCATTGATGCGGCCATTGAGTTCGGTACGCACCTGGGTCAGACCGCGAATGGCGATCGAGCTGCCTTCGCCGTAGTTGCGCGTGATCTGGATGCCGGAGATGCGCTGCAGCGCCTCGGCCACGTTGTTGTCGGGCAGCTTGCCAATGTCTTCGGCAACGATCGAATCGACGATCTGCTCGGCGTTCTGCTTGACCAGCTGCGCCTTGGTGACGCTGCTGCGGGTGCCGGTGACCTGCACGGTGTCGAGCTGTTGGGTGGTCGGGTCCTGCGCCGGAGCAGCAGTGGGGGGCGCGTCCTGCGCATAGGCCTGCGCGCTCAACAGCGTCGCCACACTCATGGCCATCACGGAGCGGCGGAAATCACGGATCGAACACTGACCCACAGTCCAGCCTCCCGGAATGTGGCGATGTTGCACTGACATGGTGCTCCCTCCCAGGACGCATGTACTTTGTGTTTTGGCGGGCCGGTGCGCGAACGCCCTGCCCGTGGTTGTTGCTGGCCCGCATCCGAATACGAAAAAGGCCGAGACTGGCTGGATGCGTGGTCATCCCGATAAGGCTTACCTCGCGGCTGCGGCCGGAGCATAGGGCGCGACTCTCATGCCAAACCAATGAAATATTCCTGGCGAGCTATTCCTTAAAAATATAGAAACACCGAGAAACCCCCGCAGGTCTGGCCGTGCGGGGCCAGACGGCCGGATTCCCCGGAACGAGCTTAACGCTGCGAGCTGGCGCAGGCTGAATCCGCAACCGACCACGCTTATCAGTTCATTCGCAGCACCAGCGAGTAGCGCCGGTCGTTGACGAACTAAGAGCGCGAATACAGACGCGTGTCCCCTGCGCCGACGGCAGACGAGGTCGGCCCCATCAACACCTGAGTCACCGTATTGGTCAGGTTGTTGCCTGCACGCCCAGATGCAGATAGTCGTTGAAGCGATAGAAGTTCGACGGTCGTGCCCGGCGCTGGCGTGATGCTGTTGTTGCTGTCGTTGACAAACGCCGCGCGCTCCTGACAGTTCATGTCGTAGCGCGAACGCAGGAACTGCGCATAGATCTCGGTGGCATCGCGCGGCTTCCACTGGAATGCTGCCGCACTACCGTCGCGCCTGCGCTCGCAATCCAACCGACGCCAGTTCACCCCGCCGGGCACGAAGACCTCGCTGCGCCTGCTACCGGCAAGAAGCACCGCATCGTCGGTACGCCGCACGTACGGCTGCAGCTGGATGCCGTCCGAGCGCGTGGCAAGCTCCGAATGCGCGATGTCGATCATGCAGACCATTTCGCCGATGCCGGTGTTCCAGCGATCGCTGAACAGGAACGCGGCCGACGGCTTGTACTGCCTGCTCCTGTCGCGGTAGTCGTCATCGACATAGCCGCCGACGATCCGGCCGGGGTTGTCGAACCGCATGCGCGTGCGCAGATTGACCGTGCCGCCCAGGTCGCCTTCGATGATTTCTGCCGAGGGGTTCTTTTACACGTCCACACCGGCCATCAGCTTAGCCAAGCGATTCCGGCCCGCGCAAACCGGGATACAAACGCCGCGCGGTCGTGCGCAGTGCCTGCAGGATGCGTTCGGCAGCCGGCGGCAGTATGTAGTCGCGCCGACGGATGATGCCGAACGACTCCATCCGCACGCCCAGTTCGATCGGCAGAACGGTCAACAGCTTGACTTGGATCAGTGCCGCCACTGATTCCACCGGCAGGGCGGTCAGCATGTCGGTGCCCCGCAGCAACGCCGAGGTGACCGGCAGGGACGAGGTCTCTATCGCATTGGTCGGCGTCTGCACGCCATGCTCCATGAACATCGAATCCAGCCGCGTGCGCAGCACGCTGTCGGCCGGCGGCATGATCCAGCCATAGCGCACCAGATCGGCATGCTGCAGACCGGCCCGGCTGGCCAGCGGATGGCCGGCACGCGCGATCACCGAATGCGGCTCGTCAGCCAGCGGCTCAAATTCCAGCTCGCCCACGCCCTCCGGCCCCAGAATGCGGCCGATCACGATATCCAGCTGGCCATCGAGCAACTTGGCCACCAACGGCCGGCTGTAATCCATTTCCACCCGCACCAGAATGTCGGGTAACTCGCGCTTGACCTCGGCGATCGCCTGCGGCACCAGGTTGGTGCCCGGATTGACCACGGTACCGATCGAGGCCTGTCCCATGCGCCCGGCACGCAGCGCGGCGATCTCTTCCTGCGCCCGGCCGATCTCCGACATTGCTGCGCGCGCGCGCCGGATCAGCACATGGCCGTACCAGGTCGGCTCCACCCCACGCGCATGCCGTTCGAACAATTTCACCCCCAGCATGTCCTCCATTTCCGCCAGCAGTTTGGAGGCCGCCGGCTGGGTCATGCTGGCGGCCTCGGCCGCACGCAAGACCGAGCGCTGTTCGTGCAAATGCAGCAGCAGCAAGAGCTGGCGTGTCTTGAGCCGGGCTGCGTTGAACCAGGGAGTGCCAGAATTTACCATGGAGGTCGCCGCGAGGGTGTATTCGTAGGAGGAATAGAATATGCTGAAAATTTCATTTGCAGCATATATCTCCCCGCGCGAGGCTATCGAGCGCCGCAGCAGGAGCCCCGACCTCCCGGGAGCAGCCAGAACAGACGTGACCTAAATCTTTCACGAGAGGCATCGTGCACCTCATATACGCGGAGTTGGAAGACGATAACCGCATGTTGCCGGCCGATTGTGGGCGGTTTGAGGGCGCATGCAATTGCTGCGATCAGCCCCGTCATTGCCTAGCCGCGCCTGCCCGTTCCCCCGGTTCCGATCTTTCACCGCGCGCCTGCGGCCCATGTTTGCAGCGCGCAGTTGCGCAAGCTCCCACGACGTTGCCGACCAACCGGTCGCCAGCGGCCGCTTTTCCGCTCTATCGCGAGTAACACGATGACCTCAGACACCACCGCCAGCCTATTCGCCCTGCCGCTGATCGCCATCCTGCGTGGCATCACGCCGGAAGAAACGCTCGACCATATCGGCGCGCTGATCGACGCCGGTTTCGACGCGATCGAAATCCCGCTCAATTCGCCGCGCTGGGCCCAGAGCATCGCGCTGGCCCAGCAGAGCTACGGCGCGCGCGCCTGGATCGGCGCCGGCACCGTGCTGCGCAATGAAGACGTCGACACCCTGGCCGAGATCGGCGCGCGCTTTATCGTCACCCCGAATACGCGCCCGTCGCTGATCCGCCATGCGGTGGCGCGCGGGCTCACCGTGGTCGCCGGCTTCGCCACCGCCAGCGAGGCGTTCGACGCCATCGATGCCGGCGCAACAATCTTGAAATTGTTCCCCGCCGCGACCTATGGCGCCGCGCATGTGCGCGCGCTGCGCTCGGTGCTGCCCACGCACATTCCGGTCTATGTGGTCGGCGGTGTCAGCCCGCAGACGCTGGCCGGCTTCCTCGCGCAGGGCGCTGCCGGCGCCGGCATCGGTGGCGAACTGTACAAACCCGCGCAATCGCTCCAAACGACCCAGATGCATGCACGCGCCTTCGTGCAGGCCTACCAGGAACTGCAAGGATGAAGATCACCCGCCTCACCACTTACCACGCCGCACCGCGCTGGCTGTTCCTCAAGGTCGAGACCGACGAGGGCATCACCGGCTGGGGCGAACCGGTCATCGAAGGCCGCGCGCGCTCGGTGGAGGCCGCCGTGCACGAACTGGCCGGCTATGTCGTCGGCAAGGACCCGGCGCGCATCAACGACCTGTGGCAGACCATGTACCGCGCCGGCTTCTACCGCGGCGGCGCCATCCTGATGAGCGCAATTGCCGGTATCGACCAGGCCCTGTGGGACATCAAGGGTAAGGCGCTGGGCGTGCCGGTGTACGAGCTGCTGGGCGGGCTGGTGCGCGATCGCATGAAGACCTATTGCTGGGTCGGCGGCGACCGGCCCGGCGCGATCATCCAGCAGATCACCGATTACCAAGCGCTGGGCTTCGACACCTTCAAGTTCAACGGTACCGAAGAAATGAAGCTGATCGACAGCGCGCGCGCCGTCGACGCGGCCGTGGTCAAGGTCGCCGAGATCCGCGAGACCTTCGGCAACAGCATCGACTTCGGCATCGACTTCCACGGCCGCGTCGGCGCGCCGATGGCCAAGGCGCTGCTGCGCGAACTGGAACCGTTCAAGCCGCTGTTCGTCGAAGAACCGGTACTGGCCGAACAGGCCGAGTACTACCCGCGGCTGGCCGCAAGTACCTCGATTCCGCTGGCGGCCGGCGAGCGCATGTTCTCGCGCTTCGAATTCAAGAACGTGCTGTGCGCCGGCGGTATCGGGATGGTGCAGCCGGACCTCTCGCATGCCGGCGGCATCACCGAGTGCGTCAAGATCGCCGCGATGGCCGAAGCCTACGATGTCGGCTTCGCCCCGCACTGCCCGCTCGGCCCGATCGCGCTCGCCGCCTGTCTGCACGTGGACTTCGTCTCGCACAACGCGGTGCTGCAGGAACAGAGCATAGGCATCCACTACAACGAAGGCGCCGACCTGCTCGATTACGTCATCAATAGAGACGATTTTCAGTGTGTAGATGGCAGTATTGCCGCCCTGCCCAAGCCCGGCCTCGGTGTGGAGATCGACGAAGAGATGCTCAAGCGCGCAAACGACAATCCGCCCGATTGGCGTAACCCGGTGTGGCGTCACGGCGATGGCAGCATTGCCGAATGGTGAGCATGATCGAACACACCGCAGTACTGGCGGTCGACAGCCGCTGCACGCATGGCGAAGGCGTGCTGTGGTGCGAGCAGCGCCAGGCGCTGTACTGGGTCGACATCAGCGAAAAAAGCCTGTGGCGGCATCACCCGCAAAGCGCGCACACGCGCTACTGGGCGCTGCCCGATCGCCCGGGGTGCATCGGCTTGATGGATGACGGCCGCGTACTGATCGCGCTGGCCAAATCGATCTGCATCGCCGACCCGGACCATGCCGACGGACAAGGCGATGCGCTGCCGCTCGAAAAGCTAGCCGATGTCGAAGCCGACAACCCGCTCACGCGCAGCAACGATGGCCGCGCCGATCGCAATGGCAACTTCGTATTTGGCACCATGGACGAGCACGACGACAAGGCCGCGCGCGGCGCGATGTACCAGTTCTCGCTGCGTCACGGCCTGCGTGCCTTGCCGCTGCCAGGCGTGTCGATCCCCAACTCGATCTGCTTCAGCCCCGATGGCCGCACGCTGTACTACTGCGACTCGGTGCGCCCGCAGATCCTGTGCTGCGACTACGACGCCGACAGTGCGCAGACCAGCAACACGCGCGTCTTCGCCACACTTGATCGCGACGATGCCGAGCCGGACGGGTCAATCATCGACAGCGCAGGCCACCTGTGGAACGCGCAGTGGCGCGCCTGGCGCGTGGTGCGCTATCGGCCCGACGGCAGCGTCGAGCGCATCGTGCAACTGCCGGTCAAGCACCCCACCTGCAGCGCCTTCGGTGGCGCCGCGCTGGACCGCCTGCATGTGATCAGCTCACGCCTGGACCACAGCGCCGAAGAGCTGGCCCGCACCCCCGAAGCCGGCGGCCTGTACCTCTGCGACCTGCCGATCCACGGCCTGCCGGAGAGCCGGGTGACCAGCGCATGATCGCCATCGACTGGGGCACCAGCAGCCTGCGCGGTTATCTGCTCAATGCCGATGGCACGGTGCTGGACCAACGTCGCGGCAGCGACGGCATCCTGGCTTGCCAGGGCCGCTTCGCCGAGGGGTTGAGCAAGCTGATCGAAGGCTGGGACGGCCCACTGCTGCTATCGGGCATGATCGGCAGCCGCAACGGCTGGGTCGAACAAGCGTACCTGCCCTGCCCGGTCGACACCACCGCACTTGCTCAAGCAATGCGCAGCTACAACGACCTGCTACCCGGACGCACACTGTGGTTCGTGCCCGGCGTGAGCACCGGCGAGCAGCACGGCGTGCCCGATGTCATGCGTGGCGAAGAAACCCAGCTGGTCGGCCTGATCGCCGCACTTGGCGACGGAGAACACGTCGCCTGCCTGCCCGGCACGCACAGCAAATGGGCACAGATCGCCAACGGCCAACTGACCGGTTTCGCCACCGTCATGACAGGCGAGCTGTATGCCGTGCTGCGCCAGCACAGCATCCTGGGCAAGTTGATGCAGGACGATCACGCAGCACGCGACACCGATGCGTTTTTGCTCGGCGTAGACCGCAGCGCCGAACCCGGCGGGCTCAGCCACCACCTGTTCGGCGCCCGCACGCTGGGCCTGTTCGACCGCCTCGCCGCCACCGCACTGCCCTCCTACCTCTCGGGCCTGCTGATCGGCCACGAACTGTGCGACCACCACGGTGACCACGGCGCGGTCCACCTGGTCGGCAGCCCCAGCCTGGCGCAGCGGTATGCGTTGGCGCTGGCGCATTTGGGGGTCAAAAGCCAGCTGCATCCGGAAGATCTGGCTGCTACGGGGTTGTTTGCGCTGGCTAGGCAGCGCGAGTTGGTTTGATTCAGGCGCTGCCACTTTTAAACATCTGCATTTTTATGCAGCAGCCGTCCCCTCATCCGCCCCCTGCGCGACGCCTTCTCCCGACGGGAGCAGGGAAGTAAAGCGCCTCTCCCTACGGGGCGAGAAGGCACGGCTTGCGCGCCGCTGGCGCGCGTGGCTTGGAGCGCCCGCGCCGCAAGCGCGGGCAGGGGCGCGGAGCGTGAGTTGGGGTGAGGGTACGGCGGAAGACAGCCATCTCAACTCGCAAGGTTTGCGTGTAGGCAAGGCTTACCTGAGAGCGGCAGGAAGACGGCCAACCACGACACAAATCCCTCAACCCCCCCACACCCATCACCCGACTGCTTTAGAATTGGCCGGCTTAACGCTGGACTCCGCCATGCCTTTCGTTGTTACCGAAAACTGCATCAAGTGCAAATACACCGACTGCGTCGAGGTCTGTCCGGTGGATTGTTTCCATGTAGGCCCGAACTTTCTGGTCATCGACCCGGACGAGTGCATCGACTGCACCCTGTGCGAGCCCGAGTGCCCGGCCAACGCCATCTATCCGGAAGACGACGTACCAGCAGGTCAGGAGGGCTTCGTCGCTCTTAATGCCGAGCTAGCCAAAGCCTGGCCAGTGCTGACCGTACGCCAGGAGCCGTTGCCGGATGCCGCCGACTGGGACGGCAAGCCGAACAAGTTACCGCTGCTGCAACGCTAAAACAGCGTTGCGCTATCCGGCCCAACGCTTTGCGAAAGCGCAGCACTGCGACGACGACACCGTACCAACACGCAAAACGGGCGCCCAAGGCGCCCGTTTTGCTCTCCAGCACGCTGAAACAACCTCAGCCGCCCAACTTGCCCTTCAACGCAGCAATCAGCGACACCGGGGCTGCCAACGTTGCCGGCATGCCGCGCGGATCCACTGCCGACACATAGCTGCCCGCGTCGGTCTTGACCACGCGCACCAGGAAGCTGGCGCCTTCGTAGGTTACGTCGTAGGAACCGAGCATCTGCGCCTTACTGGCGATGGTCAGGCCCGGAATATCGGCCAGTGCCGCGCCCACCTTGGCAAATACTTCGTCACGCTCACCCGGCACGCTAAAGCCGCTGTTAGCGCTTGCCGACGGCGCCGAGGTGGCGTGCTGGTTGGTCGATGCCAGCGTGGGCACCTTCATTGCACCGGAGGTGTCGGGCAGGTTCAGATCCGGCGGCACTTCCAGCGGACGGGCCTCCGGGGTCAGCGCGTAGTCACCGCGGGCGCCCTTGTTGAACCAGCTGCAACCACTCGTGGCGGCGACGGTGGCGGTCGCCAGCAACGCGAGCGAGAGCACGCGGACGGGGGAAACGGAAAGACGCATCGATAGATCTCCTGGGTCAGGCCGCGAGCATTTCGCGGCTGGAAAGCGCTTCCAACGCAACCGCGTCGGCGGCAAGGCGGTCGGCGGCAGGCTGGTGCGCCGCAGAAAGTGGCAGTAACGGCAAACGTAAGCCGTGCCCGATCCCGGCACGCTGCAATAGCGCCTTGACCGGGATGGGATTGGATTCGATCCCGCAGAAGCTGTGGTACTCGCTCAGGCGCGCGTCCCAGGCGAGGGCGGCGTCGCGCTGGCCGTCGCGGGCCAGATAGCACAACCGCCGGTATGCCGACGGCAACGCGTTGGACGCCACCGAAATCAGCCCATCGGCGCCAGACAGCATCGCATGCGCGGCACTGCCATCGTCGCCACTGAGGATCACAAACGCGTCGCTGCGCAGGGCAACCAGCGCGGCGACGCGCTCGGGTTCGCTACGTGCCTCCTTGATGCCGACGATATGCGGATGCGCAACCAGCGCGGCAACCGTCGCCGGCAACAGATCGCAACCGGTGCGGACCGGCACGTTGTACAGCACCACCGGCAGCCCGCTGTTGTCGGCAACCGCCAAAAAGTGCGCTTGCAAGCCGGCCTGGGTCGGACGCACGTAGGGTGGCGTGACCACCAGCGCGTACTGCGCACCCAGCGCAGCAGCGCGGCGCGTCTGCGCAATGGTCTTGGCAGTGCCCGACAACCCGGTACCGGCCAACACCGGCACGCGGCCGGCGACTTGCGCAACGGCGGCACGCAACAGCGTGTCGTACTCCTCGTCGCTCAATGCAGCGGCTTCGCCGGTGGAGCCGGCAACCACAATTCCCTGCGCGCCGCCATGCAGCTGCTGCTCCAGCAGCCGCCGCCAGGCATCCAGGTCGAGTGCGCCATCCGGACCGAAAGGGGTCGCCAGCGCGGTGATGATGCCGGAAAGGGACAAGATTCAGCTGCTCTTACGTGACAGGAAAAGGCCCGCGCACACGCGGGTTCTGGTCGCCTGCATGTTACTTGCGGCGCGAAACCACGGGCAAGTATGCTGGTCGTCGCCAGGGCGCCTGCCCGGGCGGCCATTCAGCCTGATGCAATGCCGGAACCCCCTTTGACCGACACCACACCTCGGCCCTCGCCGACCGAAAATCACCTCCTGATCAACGCCTACACGACGCATCCGGAGTCCCCCCTGCTGCCCGTCACCCGCCGCATTGTCGACAGCGGCTGCAATCTTGTGGACGCCCGCCTGGCCACAGTGGGGCGCGATGTGTCGGTCACCGCACTGGCCACCGGCTCCTGGGATTCGGTCGCCAAGCTCGAAGCGATGCTGACCCGGCTCGAACGCGAAGAAGGCCTCAAGCTGGTCTGGTATCGCACCGGCCCCAAGCAGACCCAATCCAACCTGTTGCCCTACATCGTCGAAGTCATCGCCGCCGACAAGCCTGGCATCCTGTTCCAGCTGGCAGATTTCTTCGACCGCCAGGGCATCACCATCGAAAACCTGCAGAGCACGCGCTATCGCGCCATGCAGACCGGCGCGGAGATGTTTTCTGCGCAAGTGACGATCGGCGTGCCGGCCAACATGCACATCGCCGCGTTGCGCGATGATTTTCTGGAATTCTGCGATCACCTCAATCTCGACGCGATCATGGACCCGATGAAGTTTTAAGGCAGACGTACCGATGGCCATCGCACTCTCCGCGCTGAGACAGATGTTCGATCACATCCGCTCCGAGACCGACTGGAATCTCGACGCCCCGTTGCGCTGGGAATATTTCTTTGCCGACCCGGCGCAGCAACCGTTGCAAAAGCTCTCAGAACAACTGACCCAGGACGGCTACCGCGTCATCGACATCTTCCTCGGCGAGCGCGACGAAGACGATGGCGACGATGAAGAGTCGTATTTCCTGCATGTGGACAAGCTGGAACAGCACACCATCGAGTCGCTGAATCAGCGCAATGCGGAATTCGATGCGCTTGCCAAACGTTTCCATGTGGCTGCTTATGATGGGATGGACGTCGGCCCGGCATGACCGAGCCGCACGCCCCTCCACTTTGGGCTGAGCAACTATGACAGACGCTGTATTCGAACTACCCGATGCAACCTTCGACCTGCCGCTGGCGTTGTCCGGCGGCACCCAGACCAGCTTGCGCGGCTACGCCGGCAAGTGGGTGGTGCTGTACTTCTATCCGAAGGACAGTACACCCGGCTGCACCACCGAAGGCCTGGATTTCAACGCGCTGCTGACGCAGTTCACACAGGCTGGGGCGGTGGTGTTTGGCGTGTCGCGCGACTCGGTGAAGTCGCACGACAATTTCTGCGCCAAGCAGGGATTCACCTTCCCGCTGATCAGCGATAGCGACGAAGCCTTGTGCCGCGCTTTCGATGTGATCAAGGAAAAAAACATGTATGGCAAGCAGGTGCTCGGCATCGAGCGCAGCACTTTCTTGATGTCGCCCGAGGGGCATGTCGTGCAGGCCTGGCGCAAGGTCAAGGTTGCCGGCCATGCCGACGCCGTGCTGGCCGCGTTGAAGGCGCACGCCAAGCAGTGAAACCCCCTCGTTTCCCGCGTCCTCCATCACCCTGCCCTGCAGGCGTGATGGCTCGCCCCTGCTCCATCACTTGGAAGACCCAATGACCCGAGGCAAGCGCATCTACGTGCTGGACACCAACGTGCTGATGCACGATCCCACCGCGCTGTTCAAGTTCGAGGAACACGATGTGTTCCTGCCGATGCAGGTGATCGAGGAGCTCGACAACGCCAAGAAGGGCACTTCCGAGGTCAGCCGTAACGCGCGCCAGGTCAGCCGCTTCCTGGACGAACTGCTGGAAAACACCAACGCCGAGCAGATCAAGACCGGCATCCTGCTCAGCCACCCACAGGGCATCCAGCTCAAGGGCCAGGCCGCGATCGGCAGGCTGTATTTCCAGACCAACCCGATCGATCCGGGCCGCACCTTCGGCGAGATGATTCCGGACAACAAGATCCTGGCATCGGTGCTGGCGCTGTGCGAAGAAACCCCGGATGTGCCGGTCATTCTGGTGTCCAAGGACATCAACCTGCGCATCAAGGCCTACATCAGCGGCCTGAATGCGGAGGACTACCAGAACGACCGCGCGCTGGACGATTTCAGCCTGCTGTTTACAGGCGCCATCGAGCTACCGGAAGACTTCTGGCAGAAGCACAACGAAGACCTGCGCAGCTGGAACGAGCGCGGCCGCACCCACTACGAGATCGTGCTGGCAGACGACGAAGACTGGCATCACAACCAGTACCTGTATCTGCCAGGCGAAGACGATGTCGAACTGCGCGTGGCCAGGATCGGCGGCGGCAAGGCCACGCTGTGCCTGGTCGACGATTTCCGTACCAGCCCGCACGCGGTATGGGGCATCGTGGCGCGTAATCGCGAGCAGAATTTCGCACTCAATGCCTTGATGGACCCGGAGATCGATTTCGTCACCCTGCTCGGCACCGCCGGCACCGGCAAGACCCTGCTCGCGCTGGCCGCCGGCCTGGCGCAGACGATGGATCAGCAGCGTTACCGCGAAATCATTATGACCCGCGCCACCGTGAGCGTCGGCGAAGACATCGGCTTTTTGCCCGGTACAGAAGAAGAAAAGATGACCCCGTGGATGGGTGCACTGACCGACAACCTGGAAGTGCTTACGCACAATCAGGAAGGCGGCGCCTGGGGACGAGCGGCAACTAACGATCTGCTCGCCAGCCGCATCAAGATCCGCTCGATGAACTTCATGCGCGGGCGCACCTTCCTGTCGCGCTACCTGATCCTGGACGAGGCGCAAAATCTCACCCCCAAGCAGATGAAGACGCTGATCACCCGCGCCGGCCCCGGCACCAAGATCGTGTGTCTTGGCAACGTTGAACAAATCGACACGCCCTACCTCACCGAGACGACCTCGGGCCTGACCTACGCAGTGGACCGCTTCAAGGCTTGGCCGCACAGCGCGCATATCACGCTGCGTCGCGGCGAGCGTTCGCGCCTGGCCGACTTCGCTTCGGAGGTGTTGTGATGCATAGGCTGCGCGGCGCTGCGGCGGTCGCACTGCTCGTGCTGGCCGGCTGCGCAACCACGCCGCCGCCCGCCAGCGTGCCGACCAACCTCAAGAATGGGCAGTCGTGGATCATCACCCGCCAGAGCGTTGCCGAGCAGATATTGGACACCTGCTCGCGCGACAGCCCGGCGCGTCATCCGGGCCAGATCAGCGACTACTGGGCGCCTAGCCTGCAACAGATTGAACTGCTTGAATCCAGACAGGATGCCCTGACCCCCAGCATCGCCGAGCCACGCGATTTCGATCGCCAATACGTGGGCGTGGTGATCCAGGGCCAGCAGCTGATCTACATCAACGCGTTCAAGCTACCGAACGATCCGCCAGTGAAACCGGCCCTGGAAGCGATCCGTGTGTGCGACGGCGGCAGTACCTTTTGGGGCGCGCTATACGACCCGCAAACCGGCGCATTTTCGCAGATCGCCATTAACGGCCCCCCCTGACCCGAGATGGGAATCCTGCTGCCGCGTTGGGTCTGGATTGGCGCGGTGGCATTGTCGGGCGTGGCTGGCATGGTCAACGTGGTCGGCTACCTGGGCTCCGAACATCAGGTGGTCAGCCACCTCACCGGCACGACCAGCCTGCTCGGCGTTGCCCTCGTGCAAGGCACCTGGCCGGAGATCGGCTTTCTCTGGGGCATTTTGATCGCCCTCTGCGCAGGCGCCATGCTCAACGGCCTGATCATCCAGGACGATGTCTTGCGGCTTGGACAGCGCTACGGCGCGGCGTTGCTGATCGAAGCGCTGCTGTTGCTGGCTGCGATTGCGCTGTTCAAGCTGCATCATGTCGGCGGCGTACTGGTCGCCGCAGGCGCCTGCGGCCTGCAGAGCGCCATGGCCACCACCCTCGGTGGCGCAGCGGTCCGCACCACGCAGCTGAGCGGCATGTTCACCCACCTGGGCATCGGCCTGGGGCAGCTGCTGCGCGGGCGCCCGCTGCTAGTGCGCCGACTCACGCTGAGCGGGCTGATCATCATCAGCTGCCTTCTCGGCGGCAGCATCCTCGGCACCTGGCTGTTCCAGCGCTGGCGATACGACGCGCTCTACCTGCCAGCCTGCCTCACCGGATTGACCGGTGCCAGCTACGTTGCATACCTGCAATGGCGTCGCTGGCGTACGCGATGATCCGCACATCCACCAGGCAGCAGTGCAGAATCCACGCATGACCACGCCAAGCACGCTGTCCGCCTTGACCATCGCCGGTTCCGATTCCGGCGGTGGTGCCGGCATCCAGGCCGATCTCAAGACCTTCGCCGCGCATCGCGTGCACGGCTTGTCGGCAATCGCTGCGCTCACCGCACAGAACACCCGCGCGGTGACCGCCGTGCACATTCCGCCGATCGGGTTTTTGCAGGCGCAGATCGACGCCTGCTTCGTCGACTTCGAGATCCAGGCGGTCAAGCTCGGCATGCTCGCCAATGCAGAGGTCATCCATTGCGTGGCCGATCTGCTCGAAAAACATCGTCCACCGTTCGTGGTGCTCGATCCGGTGATGGTCTCCACCAGCGGCGCGCGCTTGCTGCAAGCCGCCGCACTGGACGCGCTACGCGCGCGCTTGCTGCCGCTGGCCACGCTGATTACGCCCAACATGCCCGAAGCCGAGCTGCTGACCGGCCGCCGCATCGACGATGCCGAGGCCGCCGAGCACGCCACCGCCGCCCTGCTCGACCTCGGCGCAAATGCAGTGCTGCTCAAAGGCGGACATCTGCTCGAAGGCGCACGCGTGATCGACCGCTTCAATGACGGCGTCACCCAGGACGTGTTCATGCATCCGCGCCTGCAGGTGGACGCGCACGGCACCGGCTGCAGCCTGTCGGCGGCGATTGCCGCGCAGTTGTGCCAGGGCCTGTCGTTGCTCAACGCCTGCGAAGCGGCCATCGACTATGTTGTGCGCGCCATCCGGCTCGGCCAGTCGCCCGGCCATGGCGACGTCCTGGTGCTCGACCATTTCGGCGCTGCGCCCAGCGTATGAGCGTGCACAGCAGCACGCTCGCCGCCAGCGCAGCGGATGGACATCGCTGGCAGGTGATCCGCTGCGCACCGGCGAAGCCGATCGCCACACTGCTGTGGCTGCCGGCGCTCGGCGTGGCGGCGCGGCACTACCAGCCGTTCGCACACGCACTCGCGTCTGCCGGCATTGCGGTGTATTTGCACGAATGGCGCGGTAACGGCAGCAGCACGCTGCGCCCCTCACGGCAGCACGACTGGGGCTATCGTGCGTTGCTTGCCGACGACATTCCGGCCAGCCAGGCCCTGCTCGAGATGCATGATCCGCAGCTGCCGCGCGTGCTGGGCGGACACAGCCTTGGTGGCCAACTGGCCTGCTGTCACGCCGCACTGCAGCCGTCGCAGGTCGCGCAGCTATGGCTGGTCGCCAGCGGCTCGCCGTACTGGCGCAATTTCCCGGTGCCGATACGCTATGGCTTGCCGTTCGCCTATCGATTGCTGCCATGGCTCGCACGCGTGCAAGGCGTCTTGCACGGGCGAGCGCTCGGCTTCGGCGGCACTGAAGCGCGCAGCCTGATCGCCGACTGGGCGCGGGTCGGCCGCAGCAATCGGTATCGCGCGGCCGCAACCACGTGGGATCTGGAACACGCGCTCGGCCAGCTGACGATTCCGATCAGCGCGGTGAGCTTTTCCCACGATCACTTCGGCCCGGTCGGCGCGCTGCGCGCGTTGCTGGAAAAGATGCCGCAGGCGCACGCCGAGAGCCGGCAACTGGAGGATGCGCAGTTGGGCGCGCGCAGCGATCACTTCGCATGGATGAAAGCGCCTGCTGCCGTGGCTGCCACATTGCGGCGCTCCCTGGTGGGTGAGGCGCCGGCCAGGCGAACGTCATAAAGGGATTGACGAGTGCGCTGGGCATCCGCATAATCCCGCTCCTGACGACGCGCCCGTAGCTCAGTTGGATAGAGTACCTGGCTACGAACCAGGCGGTCGGGAGTTCGAATCTCTCCGGGCGCACCATCTTCAGAACAAGCAAGAGACAGCCTTCAACCGCTGTCTTTTTAGTTACAAAGGTCCGATCGCACTGCGTCGGATCTGCAAGTCAAAAACAAGATCATGCGCCCGTAGCTCAGTTGGATAGAGTACCTGGCTACGAACCAGGCGGTCGGGAGTTCGAATCTCTCCGGGCGCACCAATCTTGAAGAAAACGACCAGCCTGCTGGTCTTTTTTTTGCCTGCCGTTTGAGGCGGCGCATTCTCGCATCGGCACATCGCAACACGTACTTACGCCACGGGCACGCACCACGGAAAGCGGCAATCGGTTATCCGATGCGTGGGGCGCTGGCGATCAAGCAAGTGCGCCGCCTGGATTGGCGTCGCCGACCACCGCCACCGGCACCACTGCGGTCACCCGATCCCCGGCATCGCGCCAGGCGTCCAGCCCGCCCAGCAATGGACGCACATCGCGATAACCGCGCTCGCGCACCCGGCCGGCCAACCACGCAGCCGATACCTCGTCCGGGCACGCGCAATAAATCACCACGCTACGATCGCGCGGCACGGTGGCCAGAATCTGCGCGAGCAGGCGCTCGTCGGCGAAGACCGCACCAGGAATGGTATGGGCTACCCGGCGCACGGATATCCAGCACGCTGGGCCGCAGACTGTCATCGCCATCGAGCAACGGCGCCAGTTCTTCCACCGCGATGCGCGCATGTTCCAGCCAACGCAGCAGGGTATGCCGCCGCCAACGCCAACCGACGTAGCACGCCAGCAAGGCAGCCAGGACGACGACAGCACCCGACCCGAGGTCGGACAGGAATGCGAGCACGTTCTGCACCTGATGCGCAAACACCGCGCCCAGGCTCAGGCCGACGAACGCCCACAACGATGCACCAAATGCGTCGTAGCGCAGAAACGCCGCCGGGCGCACCCGCATTGCGCCGGCCATCGGCACCGACACCATTGACAACCCGGGCACGCACTTGGCCACCGCCGACACCCGCACACCCCAGCGCGAGCAGAACCGCTCGGTCTTTTTCATGCAGGTATCGCGCGACAGCGACAGCCGGGACAGTGACTGCAAGGTGCGATTGCCGAAGCGACGGCCAGCCAGATACCAGCCCAGATCGCCGAGCAGGCTCGCCAGCACCGACACCCCTAACCCCGCCAACCCGGCCAGCCATGCATCGCTACCGCCGCGCAGCGCGTAGCCGGCACCGACCAGCACCAGCGTCGGCAATGCCGGCACCGGCAGCACCAGCGACAACGCCAGCACGTTGGCGAAGACCAGGGCCACCCCCGTACTGTTCGATCAAGCCTTGCATGCGACGCCCCTGCACGGCGGCGAACGCGCATTATCCGCCCTTCCTCACGCGCACGACTGCCCGGCAGCGGCGGAACAATAGGTCTCGGCAAGCGCCTGCAACCAGCCATCGAACAGGCCCTCGCTGCGCAAGGTGCGCCGCCACCAGCCCAATGCCTCGCCCTCCTCGCCCGGCCGCCATGCTAGGTAGAACGTCTCGTCGGGCTTGTGGGTTTCCACCTGCACCTCGCACAGCCGGCCATCCTGCAGCGCGCCGCGCGCGTAAGCTTCGGGCAGAAACCCGTAACCTGCGCCGGCCAGCTGCAACTGCAACTTGGCCTGCATGTCCGGCACGGTGAGCACATCGCGCCCGGACAACAGCCCCACGGTACGCGGCAGCAGCCGTCGCGCCGAATCCGCTACGGCAATCGCCCGGTGTTCTGCCAGCTCGGTCGCGCCCAGCATGCCGGCGCCCGCCAGCGGATGCGTGCAGGCAACAGCGAACACAAAGCGCAGCGTGCCGATCTGCTCGGCGACGTAGCCACCACCGCTTGGCCCCTCGCCCGCCGCGACGATCAGATCCACGCGCCGATCCAGCAGCGCCTCCCAACTGCCGGACAGCGATTCGCTCAAAACGCGCAAGCGCGTGCTGTCGGCCACGGTGTAGAAGTCCAGGACCTGCGCCTGCAGCAGCGCGACCGGCAGGATCGCATCCAGCCCGATCGCAAAGTCCGATTCCCAACCCGACGCCACTCGCCGCACCCGCACCTCCAGCTCCTGCGCGGCACGCAACAGATGCCGCCCCTCGCGCAGCAGTTCGCGCCCGGTCTGGGTCGGCGTCGCCTTCGGGCCGACCCGCTCGAACAGCTGCACACCCAGATCCTCTTCCAGCTTGGAGACCGTGTAGGAAATCGTCGACGGCACCTTGAACAACGCCTTGGCCGCCGCCGCAAACGAGCCACGTCGATCGATCGCGTCCAGGATGTGCAGCGCTTCCAGGCTGATTTTCATTGTTCGATTTTTTCGATGATAGCGACCAAATCTACTCGCTTTTTCTCCCTGATGTGGAAGCGGAGACTACCCACGAAGCCGCCGGGACATCGATTCACCGACCTGGCGCCATTTCGAATCTCAAGGAGAAGCCCCATGCTGAATGTCCGCAAGAGTGAAACGCGTGGCCGCGCCGAGCATGGCTGGCTGTCCTCGCGCCATACCTTCTCCTTTGCCAATTACCACGATCCGCGCCACATGGGCGTCGGCCCGCTGCGAGTGATCAACGAAGACAAGGTGCAGCCGGGCGGAGGCTTCGGCACCCACGCCCACCGCGACATGGAGATCATTTCCTACGT
Organism: Xanthomonas populi; assembly: GCF_002940065.1. Taxonomy (GTDB): domain Bacteria; phylum Pseudomonadota; class Gammaproteobacteria; order Xanthomonadales; family Xanthomonadaceae; genus Xanthomonas; species Xanthomonas populi. Next base: position 1,280 of record NZ_MDEJ01000016.1, on the reverse strand, counting down.
GCTGGAAGGCGCGCTGGAGCACAAGGACAGCATGGGCACTGGCTCGGTGCTGCACTATGGCGATGTGCAGCGCATGAGCGCCGGCAGCGGCGTCAGCCATAGCGAGTTCAATCACTCGGCCAGCGAACCGGTGCACTTCCTGCAGATCTGGGTGATGCCCGAGCGCAGCGGCATCGAACCCAGCTACGACGAAAAGCATTTCGACGCCGACAGCAAGCGCAATCAGCTGCGTCTGATCGCCTCGCCCGCTGGCGACGCCGGCTCGCTGCGCCTGCACCAGGACGCACGCCTGTATGCCTCGATCCTCGACGGCGATGTGCGTCTGCAACACCCGCTGGCTGAGGGCCGCATTGGTTACGTGCAAGTGGTGCGTGGCAGCCTGAGCGTCAACGGACACGCGCTGTCGGCTGGCGACGCGCTGCAGATCACCGCTGAACCGAAACTCGTGCTGGCCGGTGCACGCGACGCGGAAGTACTGGTGTTCGATCTGCCGCAGTAAGCGGCCGCGGCTGGTAGTGCGGCGCGCTGCAGTGAATCGGCGCGCCGCATGCTCGCAGCTGGCTGGAACAAGCAAGGCGTGCTTCTGACGCAGTGCGGTTCGCTTAAAAAAACGGCGTTTTCCTGCCGGGGGAGTGCCGTTGTTTATTTGGCTTGAAAAGCGAATCTCCTTGGCCGACACGCTGCAGCGCTGCGCCAGGCTACGCACCTCGGTCGCCACCACTGCAAATCCACGGCCCTGTTGGCCTGCGCGCGCCGCTTCCACTGCCGCGTTGAGCGCCAGGATATTCGTCTGGAAGGCGATGCCGTCGATCACCTCGATGATCTGGCCGATGCGATCGGTCGCCGAACGAATGTTGGCAGTGGTCTTGACCACCTCGGCGATGACCTCTGCACCGCGTCGCGCAACATTGGCCGACTCTTCGGCCATGCGCTGCGCCGACCCCGCGTTCTCGGAATTGATGCGCACGGTCTCCGCCAGCTGATCGATGGTGGTTGCGGTCTGCGCCACTGCGGTGGACTGCAAGGATGCGCGACTCACCAGCTCTTGATTGCTGACCGAAATATGGTGCGCCTCGCGCTGCACGTTCTGCGCGATGCTCGTGGTCTGCCGCATCAACTCACGCATGCACTCGGCCGAGCGCACCTGATCGGTCACATCGGTGGCGTACTTGACCACCTTGTACGGCCGCCCGGAGACATCCAGGATCTGAGGTTTCCCCACGTTTTCCCGAGATAGATCAGCTGGTTGCACCCGGATCGTGTAGAAACAAGTGCGCGCA